>NZ_JARZAH010000009.1:0-238067 GCF_029892145.1 Kitasatospora sp. GP30 | reverse complement strand
AACCCGGAAGCTAAGCCTTACAGCGCCGATGGTACTGCAGGGGGGACCCTGTGGGAGAGTAGGACGCCGCCGAACAATTCTTCAGAAGAAGCCCCGACGGGCAACCGTCGGGGCTTCTTCGCGTTCTGGCTCCTGCTATTCCAAGTGGCCCGAGCTGACCCGGCGTAAGGTCGCATACATGGCCATCCACACCACCGAAACGCTCACCACCGAGGATCTCGCCGCCATCCGGACCGTCCTGGAGGCTGCTGCCCAGGCCGACGGACGCGAGGCCGTCTCCGAGGCGGGCCGGCTCCGGCTGCGTGCCGACAATCCGCGCCCCGGTATCCGGCATCTGGTGCAGACCCACCAGGGCGCGCCCGCCGGCTACGCGCAGTTGGAGGAGCCCGCCGAAGGCGGCGCCGCCGCGACCGTGGAACTCACCGTGCACCCGGAGCTGCGCGGGCAGGGCCTGGGCCGCGAGTTGGTGGACGCGGTGCTCGCGACCGCCGGCCAGGACCGCGGCCTCGACTTCTGGGCGCACGGTGGCCACCCGGCGGCCGCCCGGCTGGCTCAGCGCTACGGCGCCGAGCTGATCCGCGAGCTGCGGCAGATGCGCCGCACCGCGCCGGCGCCGGAGCAGGCCCCGCTGCCCGAGGGCGTGACCGTCCGCGCGTTCCGGCCGGGGCAGGACGACGAGGCCTGGCTGCGGCTGAACGCCCTGGCTTTCGCCCACCACCCGGAGCAGGGTTCCTGGACCACGCGGGACCTGGCCGACCGGCTGGCCGAGCCCTGGTTCGACCCGAACGGCTTCTTCCTCGCCTTCCGGAACGAGCGGCTGGTCGGCTTCCACTGGACCAAGGTGCACCCGGCCACCGCGACCGAGCCCGAGCTGGGCGAGGTCTATGTGGTGGGTGTCGACCCGGCCGAACAGGGCAACGGCCTGGGCCGGGCGCTGACCACGGTCGGCTTGCGCCACCTGGCCCTGGACCGCGGCCTCGACACCGTGCTGCTCTACGTCGACGCGGACAACACGGCGGCGGTGCGGGTATATGAACGAGTGGGCTTCGTCGTCCACGAAGTAGACCTGATGTACCAGGTGAAGCGCGGTAGCTGAGCGCGACCGGGGCCCGACCGCCTCAGCTTTCCTCCTGGCCATGCGGTGTTTACCGTGGATTCAATTGACGCCGCGAAGATCACAGGATGACGTCCGTAGTGTCTCGCTCCCGCAGCTTGGGTCACGCGGCTCGGCTCGGTCGGCTAGCGACCGCGCCGGGCGGCTGGCCCTACCCGTCGGGTCCGTCGGGTGCGGAGCAGAACGGCACCTCGGACATCACGGCCCCGGAGGAGCTGGAACCCATGAGCATCACCAACGCGCTCGGTCGCTCGGTGGACAGCACGACCGACGGCGAGCCCGCCGCTCTGCCGCAGGGCCGATTCCTGGACCGTGAACGCAGCTGGCTGGCGTTCAACGAGCGGGTGCTGGAGCTGGCCGAGGACTCCGAGATCCCACTGCTGGAGCGGGCCAAGTTCCTCGCCATCTTCGCGAGCAACCTGGACGAGTTCTTCATGGTCCGGGTGGCCGGCCTGAAGCGCCGGATCGCCACCGGGGTGGCTCAGCGCAGCGCCTCCGGGCTGCAGCCGCGCGAGGTGCTGGACCAGATCTGGACCAGGTCGCGGGAGCTGATGGCCCGCCATGCGGCCACCTTCCAGCACGATGTGCTGCCCGACCTGGCCGCCGAGGGCATCGAGGTGGTGCGCTGGGGCGAGCTCACCGACCACGAGCAGTCCCGGCTGCACACCCTGTTCCGGCAGCAGATCTTCCCGGTGCTGACCCCGCTGGCGGTCGACCCGGCGCACCCGTTCCCCTACATATCGGGACTGAGCCTCAACCTGGCCGTGGTGGTCCGCAACCCGGTCTCCGGCCACAAGCACTTCGCCCGGGTGAAGGTGCCGCAGTCGCTCTCCCGGTTCCTGGAGGCGTCCGCTCAGCGGTACGTGCCGCTGGAGGACGTGATGGGGGCGCACCTGGAGGAGCTCTTCCCGGGGATGGAGGTGCTCGCCCACCACGCGTTCCGGGTCACTCGCAACGAGGACCTGGAGGTGGAGGAGGACGACGCCGAGAACATCCTCAAGGCGCTGGAGAAGGAGCTGATGCGGCGCCGGTTCGGCCCGCCGGTGCGGCTGGAGGTGGAGGAGTCGATCGACCCCTACATCCTCGACCTGCTGGTGCGCGAGCTGAACATCACCGAGGCCGAGGTGTTCCCGCTGCCCGGCCCGCTGGACCTGACCGGCCTGTTCGGGATCGCCGATCTGGACCGCCCGGAGCTGAAGTACCGCAAGTTCGTGGCCGGTACCGCCCGGGCGCTGGCCGATGTCGAATCGGCCTCGCAGCCGGACATCTTCGCCGCCATGCGCGAACGGGACGTGCTGCTGCACCACCCGTACGACAGCTTCTCGACCTCGGTGCAGGCCTTCCTGGAGCAGGCCGCCTCCGACCCGAACGTGCTGGCGATCAAGCAGACGCTGTACCGCACCTCCGGCGATTCGCCGATCGTGGACGCGCTGATCGACGCCGCCGAGTCGGGCAAGCAGGTGCTGGTGCTGGTCGAGATCAAGGCGCGCTTCGACGAGCAGGCCAACATCAAGTGGGCCCGGAAGTTGGAGGAGGCCGGCTGCCATGTGGTCTACGGGCTGGTGGGGCTCAAGACGCACTGCAAGCTGTCGCTGGTGGTTCGCCAGGAGGGTGAGACGCTGCGCCGCTACGCGCACGTCGGTACTGGCAACTACCACCCGAAGACCGCCCGGCTGTACGAGGACCTGGGGCTGCTGACCAGCGACCCGCAGGTCGGCGGCGACCTCTCGGACCTGTTCAACCGGCTCTCCGGCTACTCGCGCCGGGAGTCCTACCGCCGGCTGCTCACCGCACCGCGCGGGCTGCGGGACGGGCTGCTCGTCCGGATCCGCAACGAGGTCGCCAACAAGGAGGCGGGCCTGCCGGCGTACATCAAGATCAAGGTCAACTCGATCGTCGACGAGGCCGTGATCGACGAGCTCTACCGGGCCTCGCAGGCCGGTGTGCCGGTGGACATCTGGGTGCGCGGGATCTGCGCGCTGCGCCCCGGGGTGGCCGGTCTGAGCGAACACATCCGGGTCCGCAGCGTGCTCGGGCGGTTCCTGGAGCACTCCCGGCTGTTCGTCTTCGGCAATGCCGGAGATCCCGAAGTCTGGTTCGGCAGCGCGGATATGATGCACCGTAACCTTGACCGGCGGATCGAGGCGCTGGTCCGGGTGGCCGATCCGGCGCACCGTGCGGAGCTGTCCGGACTGCTCGATCTCGGTATGGCCGAGGACACCGCCTCCTGGCATCTGGGCCCGGACGGCGCCTGGCTCAGGCGGAGCCATGATGCCGACGGCCGCCGGCTCCGTGACATCCAGGAGCTGCTCATCGACTCGCGCCAGCGCCGCCGGAGTTCCGTCGGCGGTCTCTGACCATCCGTCACTGCCCCGGGGGTTCGGCCTGCCCTGGGGGAACGGGGAGTACCCACCACATGACTGACGCGCCCATGACGGCCCCGGCGGCCACCGCGACCGCCGGGGAGGTCATCTCCCGGTATCTCACCGAGCAGGCGGGCAACTTCCTTCGCGCGCTGCCGCAGGCGGTGGGCGAGGCGGGAGCCAGACCCGGTGCGCTGCCGTCGCTCAACTCCCCGGCAGGCAGCGGGGGGACGCTGGAGCTGCTGCGCGCGGTGCGGCGGGTCGGCGGTGCGCTGAACACCTTCGGTGCCGTCTTCGAACCGGGCTGGGCGCACGAGTCACGGGCCGAACTGCGCTGGCTGCTCAACCTGTTGGCGCAGGAGCCGGCCTACCAGCGGCGCTCGGCGAGGCTGCTGGCGGCGGTGGACTCGCTGAGCGGGGCCGCGCCGGCCGGTGAGGGCGGTCCGGGCATGCTGGCCGGGCACCAGGGAGCGCCGAAGGCCCGGGCGCTCCTGGACCGCCAGCTGACCCTGGCCCGTACCCGCGCTCACAGCACCGTGCTGCAGGAGCTCCGCTCGGCGCGGCTGCACGCCCTGGCGGACCGGATGACGCTGCTGGTCGGTGAGGCGCCGCTGGTGGAGCCGGCCCGGGGGAAGGCCGGCGAGGTGCTGCCGTCGCAGGCGGCGGCGGCGTTCGCCGCGCTGGGCGCCGCCGTGCAGGCGCTGCCGCTGCGCCGGGCGGCGACCGCCTACCAGGGGGACGCGCTGCACCGGCTGGGCGGCGCGGAGCCGGCCGGGCCGGCGGTGGTGGTGCCGCCGCAGGGGCGGACGGGAGACGCGGACAGCGCGCTGGCGGCGGACGACGCGCCCTGGCACCGGGTGCGGATCCTGCTGAAGCGGGCCAGGTACGCCTTGGAGGTGTGCGGCCGGCCGGGGGACCAGCTGGTGGAGCTGGACCGGGTGCTGGACTGCCACCAGGAGGCGGCGGACGCGGCGGTGACGGCGGCGACGGCGGCGCGCACGCCGCGGATCACCCCTGCCACGGCCTATGTGCTGGGGGTGGTGCATGCTGATCAGCGGCTGGAGGTCGAGGCGGCGCGGTTCGCCTTCGGCAGCCGGTGGCCGGAGCTCCCGCTCAGCCTGGACGGCTGGGAGGGGCCCCCAGGACAGCGGATGGGATGAATGGGCGAGCAGCGGTCCGAGCAGTTGGCCCGCCGGCAGCTGCGGGAGGCGAGGCGGTCGGTGCCGTGGCACGGTGAACGGTCGCACGCCGCTCGGCCGGCCGGCGCCGGGCACCCGGCGGGAACGCCCCGGACGATCCTGGCGGCGGGCGCGGTGCTCTGGACGCCGGGCGAGCCGCGGGCCGACGGCACGTTGCGCCGGCCCCGGATCGCGTTGATCCACCGCCCCAAGTACGACGACTGGAGCCTGCCGAAGGGCAAGCTGCGGCGCGGTGAGTCGCCCTGGGAGGCGGCGGTCCGCGAGGTGGCGGAGGAGACCGGGCTGGTCTGCCGGCTGCTGGCGCCGCTGCCCGCGCAGCACTATCTGGCGAACGGCCGCCCCAAGGAGGTCCGCTACTGGGCGGCGGTGCCGGTCTCCGGGGAGTTCCGGCCGAACCGGGAGGTGGACCGGATGAAGTGGCTGAAGCCGGACAAGGCCCGGGCCAAGCTCACCCATGACCGGGACCGGCTGCTGATCGACGCCCTGCTGGAGCAACTGGCGCGCCGATCTGACTGAATGTCGGCGGATCTGCTTCTGTTGGTCCGTCGGAGGGGTGCACGTCAGCTGATCTCGTGTCTTGGTTGACTCCTTGCCGTGATGCAACCGTGACTACCGGACCATGTTTCCTGGCATCCGTTCGAGGTTCACCCTCCATTCACTTACGACCGGCTGATGCGTCACCTGCCCCGCCTAGCTTCGGTCCTACCGGAGGGCCGAAGAGGCCCCGGACCACAGCAAGGTCCGCGCCGGGCGCCCGACCAGGGGTCGGGCCCGCGGACTGTGCCAAAGAAAGGGACACCCTGTGAAGCTCCAGCGGAACGGCCGCTCCAAGGCCCTCGCGATCGGTGCCGTGGCGCTCGTCAGCTCGCTGTCGCTCGCGGCCTGCGGCTCGGACAACAACAACTCCACCGGCGGCGCGACCGCCAGCGGTGGCGCCAGCCCGGCGGCCGCGATCGCGTGTGCGAGCAAGCAGGCCAACCTGCTGGCCGCCGGCTCGACCGCGCAGGGCAACGCCATCGACGTGTGGAAGAACGCCTACGGCAACGCCTGCTCGGGCACCACGCTGAACTACAACGGTGTCGGCTCCGGTGCCGGTGTCGCGCAGTTCAACCAGGGCAAGGTCGCCTTCGCCGGCACCGACTTCGCGCTCAAGCCGACCGACATCGACGCCTCCAAGGCGGTCTGCCAGGGCGGTCAGGCGATCGACCTGCCGATGGTCGCCGGTCTGGTCTCGATCGTCTTCAACGTGGACGGTGTCAGCCACCTCACGCTGGACGGCTCGACCACCGCGAAGATCTTCAACTCGGAGATCACCAAGTGGAACGACCCGGCGATCGCCGCGCTGAACCCGGGCGTCACCCTGCCGTCGACCGACATCACCACGTTCCACCGCTCGGACGACTCCGGCACCACCTACAACCTGACCTCGTACTTCGGCAAGGCCTCGAACGGCGCCTGGACCGCCGCGCCGAACAAGACCTGGCAGGGCAAGGGCGGCCAGTCGGCCAGCGGCAGCGCCGGCGTCTCCTCGCAGGTCAAGGCCACCAAGGGCTCGATCGGCTACGTCGAGCTCTCCTACGCCCAGATCAACGGCCTGAACAGCGCCTCGATCAACACCGGCGCCAGCAAGGCGGTCGACCCGACCGCCGCCAACGCGGCCATCACGCTGGGCAACTCCACCGTGGTCGGCACCGGCAACGACCTGGCGCTGCAGCTGGACTACGGCACCAAGGCGGAGAACGCCTACCCGATCGTCCTGGTGACCTACGAGGTCGCCTGCGACAAGGGCAACAAGGCCGACACGCTCGACAGCCTGAAGTCCTTCCTCACCTACACGGCCAGCGACGCCGGCCAGCAGGCGATCTCCAGCAAGGGCTACGTCCCGATGCCGGCGGCCGTCGGCACCAAGGTGAAGGCCGCGATCACCAACCTCAGCTGACGATCCGAGCAGCCGCGGGCGGCTCCCTCACGGGAGGAAGAGCCGCCCGCGCCGCCCGGCCCGTCCACCGCACCACTCGTCCGGGGCACCGCCGCCATGGTGCCGCTCCTGAGCCGGAGCAGCGCCGCCAGACCGGAGTAAGAACCTCATGACTTCCGCACCCCCCGATCACCCCGGGGACCGCACCCCAGCGTCCGACACACCACCCGGGCAGCCGACGATCTCCCTGCGGGGCACCGGCCGCCTGGGCGACCGCCTGTTCCGCCTGGCCTCGTCCGGCTCCGGCGTCCTGCTGCTGGTCATCATGGCCGCCATCGCGGGCTTCCTGCTGTACCGCAGCGGGATGGCGCTCAGCAAGGACAAGACGAACTTCCTCACCACCTTCGAGTGGGACCCGGACAACATCCTGAAGCCCAGCTTCGGCATCGCCGTGCTGGCCTTCGGAACGATCGTCAGCGCGGCGATCGCGATGGTGATCGCGGTTCCGGTGGCGATCGGCATCGCGCTGTTCATCTCGCACTACGCGCCGCGCCGGATCGCCCAGCCGTTCGCCTACCTGGTGGACCTGCTGGCGGCCGTGCCCAGCATCATCTACGGCCTGTGGGGCGCGCTCTACCTGGTGCCGCACATGGCGGGCCTGAACAGCTGGCTGGACCAGTACCTCGGCTGGACCTACATCTTCAAGGTCAGCCAGCACGGGGCGCCGGCCCGCAACCTGTTCACCGTCGGCATCCTGCTGGCCATCATGGTCCTGCCGATCATCACCGCGGTCAGCCGCGAGGTGTTCCGCCAGGTCCCGCGGATGCACGAGGAGGCGGCACTGGCGCTCGGCGCCACCCGCTGGGAGATGATCCGCACCGCGGTGCTGCCGTTCGGCCGCCCGGGCATCATCTCGGCCTCCATGCTGGGCCTGGGCCGCGCGCTGGGCGAGACCATCGCGGTGGCCACCGTGCTCTCCGCCAGCGACAAGCTCTCGTTCCACCTGCTGGACGCGGGCGGCGGCACCTTCGCGCAGAACATCGCGCTGAAGTTCGGTGAGGCCGGTACGGTCGGCAAGGACGCGCTGATGGCCTCCGGTCTGGTGCTGTTCGTGATCACCCTGCTGGTGAACGGCGCGGCCCGGCTGATCATCGCCCGCCGCAAGGAGTACTCGGGGGCGAACGCATGACCACCACGACCACCGTTTCGGACCGCACTCCGGTCCCGCAGCTCAACGGCCGGCTCACCGCCGCCCGGCTGCCCCGCTGGGCCCCGGCCGGCGTGGCCGTGCTGTCCATCGCGCTCGGCTGCGGGATCGGCGCCGGCGCCGGCCTGGCCAGCCACATCCAGTGGGGCCTGATCGCCGCGCTGCTCTTCGTGGCGCTGAGCTTCTCCCTCTCGGCCAAGATAGAGGGCGTCCGGCAGGCCAAGGACCGGCTGGCCACCTCGCTGATCTGGGTCGCCTTCATCCTGGCCGTGGTGCCGCTGATCTCGCTGCTGGTCTACACCGTGCAGCAGGGCAACGGCGTGGTGGACGGCAACTTCCTCAGCCACTCGATGCGCGGGGTGCTCCAGTCCGGCCCGGGCGGCGGCATCTACCACGCGCTGCTCGGCACCCTGCAGCAGGTCGGCCTGGCCACCGCGATCGCCGCGCCGATCGGTCTGCTCACCGCCGTCTACCTGGTCGAGTACGGCCGCGGCCGACTGGCCAAGGCGGTCACCTTCTTCGTCGACGTCATGACGGGTGTCCCGTCGATCGTCGCCGGTCTGTTCATCCTCTCCGTCTGGAACCTGGGTCTCGGGTTCGACTACTCCGGCTTCTCGGGCAGCCTGGCGCTGTCCATCCTGATGATGCCGGTGGTGGTCCGCTCCACCGAGGAGATGCTGCGGCTCGTGCCCAACGAGCTGCGCGAGGCCTCCTACGCGCTGGGCGTGCCGAAGTGGAAGACCATCATGCGGGTCGTCATCCCGACCGCGATCGGCGGCATCACCACCGGTGTGATGCTGGCCGTGGCCCGGATCACGGGTGAGACGGCGCCGGTGATGATGCTGGTCTTCGTCTCGGACTCGATCAACCCGGATCCGTTCAACGGTCCGCAGATGAACCTCCCGGTCTACATCTGGCAGCAGTACTCCCAGGTCAACAACAGCTTCGGGTACGCCCGGGCCTGGGGTGCGGCACTGGTCCTGATCGCCTTCGTGATGGCGCTCAACCTGGTCGCCCGCGGCATCGCCCGCTGGCGCTCGCCCAAGACCGGCCACTGACCGCCCGACTGACGTACGAAAAGACGAGAGAAGAAAGAATCATGGCGAAGCGCATCGACGTCAGCGGACTGTCGGCCTTCTACGGTGGTACCAAGGCCATCGAGGACATCTCGATGACCATCGAGCCCCGCTCGGTGACCGCCTTCATCGGCCCCTCCGGCTGCGGCAAGTCCACCTTCCTGCGCACCCTGAACCGGATGCACGAGGTGATCCCGGGCGCCCGGGTCGAGGGCAAGGTCCTGCTGGACGACGAGAACCTGTACGGCCCGGGGGTCGACCCGGTGGCGGTGCGCCGCACCGTCGGGATGGTCTTCCAGCGGCCGAACCCGTTCCCGACCATGTCGATCTACGACAACGTGGCGGCCGGCCTGAAGCTCGCCGGCGTCAGGAAGAAGTCGGTGCTGGACGGCATCGTGGAGCACTCGCTGAAGGGCGCCAACCTCTGGAAGGAGGTCCACAACCGGCTGAACAAGCCGGGTGCCGGCCTCTCCGGCGGCCAGCAGCAGCGTCTGTGCATCGCCCGGGCGATCGCGGTGGAGCCGCAGGTGCTGCTGATGGACGAGCCCTGCTCGGCGCTGGACCCGATCTCCACGCTGGCGATCGAGGACCTGATCGGCGAGCTCAAGTCGCGCTTCACCATCGTGATCGTGACCCACAACATGCAGCAGGCGGCCCGGGTCAGTGACCGCACCGCCTTCTTCAACCTGGCCGGGGTCGGCCAGCCGGGCAAGCTGATCGAGCTGGACGACACCCAGCGGATCTTCTCCAACCCGTCCGTGCAGGCGACCGAGGACTACATCTCGGGCCGCTTCGGATAGAGCTGCCCTTCGGTGCTGCATGGCGGTGCCGCCGCGGGGCATGAAAGGGCCCGCCCTCGGGACGCGAGGGCGGGCCCTTATCCGTGCGTGCGACCCGGCTAACGGACGATCAGGTCGGTCAGCCAGAAGACCCCGGCAGCGACCAGCGCGGAGGCCGGCATGGTGATGAACCAGCCGAGCACGATGTTCTTGGCCACCCCCCAACGGACCGCGCGGACCCGCTTGGTGGCACCCACGCCCATGATCGCCGAGGTGATCACATGGGTGGTGGAGATCGGCGCCTTGTAGACGTACGAGGTGACGTACATGATCGCGGCCGAGGTGGCCTCGGCGGCGAAGCCCTGCGGCGGGTCCAGCTCGATGATCTTGCGGCCCAGGGTGCGCATGATCCGCCAGCCGCCCGCGTAGGTGCCCAGCGACAGAGTCGCGGCGCATGAGACCTTGACCCAGATCGGGATCCCGTTGCCGGTCTGGTGACCGGAGATGGTCAGCGCCATCACCACCACACCCATGGTCTTCTGGGCGTCCTGCAGACCGTGGGCCAGCGCCATCGCCGCGGCCGAAGCGGTCTGCGCGACCCGGAAGTTGCGCTTGGCGCGGTGCGGGTTGGCCCGGCGGAACAGCCACAGGATGGCCAGCATCACCAGGTAGCCGACGATCAGGCCGACGATCGGGGAGACCACCATCGGAATGATGATCTTGTCGATCACGCCGCTCCAGATCACCCCCGTGCCGGCGGCCAGGGCCGCGCCGACCAGGCCGCCGAAGAGCGCGTGCGAGGAGGAGGACGGCAGTCCGAAGTACCAGGTGACCAGGTTCCAGGCGATCGCGCCGACCAGGGCGCCGAACAGGACGGTCATCCCCTCGGAGCCGTGCGGGGTTTCGATCAGGCCCTTGGAGACGGTCGACGCCACCCCGCTGCCGAGGAAGGCGCCGGCCAGGTTCATCACCGCGGCCATCGCCAGCGCGGCGCGCGGGGTGAGGGCCCGGGTGGAGACCGAGGTGGCGATGGCGTTCGCCGAGTCGTGGAAGCCGTTGGTGTAGGTGAAGAAGAAGGCAACGCCGATGACGACGATGAGTGCTGCCATGTCCACGCTGGTCAGGACTCCTTGACGGCGATGGTCTCCACCGTGTTGGCCACGTGCTCGAAAGCGTCCGCCGCCTCCTCAAGAACGTCGACCACCTGCTTGAGCTTGAGCACCTCGATCGCCTCGTACTGGCCGCTGAACAGGTGGGCCAGCAGCTTGCGGTGGATCTGGTCGGCCTGGTTCTCCAGCCGGTTGACCTCGATCCAGTACTCGGTCAGGTTGGACATGCTGCGCAGGTTGGGCATCGCCTCGGCGGTCAGCTCGGCAGCCCGGGCCAGCACCTCGATCTGCTGCTCCACACCCTTGGGGAGGGCCTGGATGTCGTAGAGCACGACGAGGTCGACGGCCTCCTCCATGAAGTCCATGATGTCGTCCAGCGAGGAGGCCAGGCTGTAGATGTCCTCGCGGTCGAACGGGGTGATGAAGGAGGAGTTCAGCTGGTGGAAGATCGCATGGGTGGTGTCGTCACCCGCGTGCTCGGCGGCGCGCATGCGCTCGACGATCTCCGCGCGGGCAGACACGTCTGAGCCCAGCAGTTCCAGCAGGAGCTTCGAACCGACGACCAGGTTCTCCGCGGCGGCGGCGAACATGTCGTAGAAGCTCGTCTCCTTCGGGGTCAGGCTAAAACGCACGGAAATCTCCGATGTGCGGGGGAGGGACTCAACGATGCTAGGTGTTCGGCGCCGCACATGTGCAAACGGGGTGCACGGCTGGGAAGCGGATCCTCCTCTTCCAGGCGGCCTCGGTCTACGCGCATCATTCTGGCGGAATCCCGGCCCGATGACTGCCGTCCGGCACCCGCCGATCGCCACCCGCCCCCCGGACGGGGGAACCGCGACCGGGCCGCGCGGTGCGGGAGACTAGTGCCATGACGACCACCGAGGCCCACGGCGGACACGGCCCGTACGGCTACAGCAAGAACAAGGCGGACCACCTCAAGCGACTGCGCCGGATCGAGGGCCAGGCCCGCGGCCTGCAGCGGATGGTGGAGGAGGACGTCTACTGCATCGACATCCTCACCCAGGTCTCCGCGACCACCAAGGCACTGCAGTCCTTCGCCCTGGCGCTGCTGGAGGAGCACCTCGCGCACTGCGTCGCGGCGGCCGTCGAGGAGGGCGGCACGGCGGTGAACGACAAGGTGACCGAGGCGATGGCGGCGATCAGCCGGCTGCTGCGGAGCTGATCGGACCCAGGCCGTCCGGGGGCTCGGGAGACGGCGGAGTCTCCGGGGCCCCGCCGGCCGCCGGGCGGTGCAGCAGCACCTCGTCGATCCGGGCGGTGGGCAGCCGCTCGGCGCTGCTGTCGGTGGCCGCGATCATCAGTTCACCGGCCAGCTCGATCTCGTCGAGGGCCGCGCTCTCCTGGCCGAACGCTCGATCCGCCGAGGACGACACCCAGCACCACCCCTTCAGCGCCGCTCAACGGGGCGGCAGCCACCCTCCCCCAGCCTTCGGCCGGGAGGCGCCCCCAACCAGCCTAGAGAGTGCCCGGCCGCCGCCCCATGGCACGGACGGGCCATCTCTGGTGCGCAACTGGGTGGCCCCGAGGCGGCGCCCCGATGGTGCGTCACATCGGTTCCCGGTGGTGCGTCAGCTCGGCGTCCGACGGTGCGTCACTTCGGCGAGGCGGAGCCGCCGTCCTTCAGCTCGACCACGTCGCCGCCGGCCGGCTCGGAGACGGAGACCGCGGTGCCGTAGTCGCTCAGCGCGACCGTGGAGGTGACCTGCACCTGGTCCTTGGGGTCCTTGGAGCCGGCCACCCCGGCGAAGGTGAAGCTCTCGATCATCCGGTGCAGCCGGCCCTGCGCGTCCAGCCAGGCCTCGAACGGCACCTCCTTGACGGTGAAGGTGGCGGCCGCCATCCGCAGCCCGTAGCCGGCCTGCCCGCCGGCCGCGTCGGCGGCCTTGGCCAGGTCCAGGGTGCCCTTGTAGTGCTTCAGCGGGATCCCGTCCACGGTCTCGTCGCCGGCCACGGCCGCCTGCTGGGCGCCGCGCAGCGCGGCCGCGGCGGTGGCAGGGTCGGTGGCGCCGTTGCTGATCAGGTTGCCGTCGGCGAGCTGCCGCACGTCCAGCCTGACCCACTTGCCGGGGGCCACCCCCTTGGCCCCGCTGTTCTGCAGGAAGATCAGGCCCGGCTCGTAGATCTCCACCACCGGGCCGTGGGTGGCCGCGCCGGGCGGCACCTGCACCTCCAGCCGGCCGATCCGCTTGACGTAGTCGTACGGGCCGCCGCCGGTGAACGAGGCCTTCTTGGACCCCGAGACGGTGGTCAGCTGGGTGGCGGCCTGCACCGAGCCGGTGTGGCCGGTGATGTCCGGGGCGTTGCGCACCGCGGTCAGCGGGTCGTCGGCGAGCTTGTCGGCCACCGGGCTGCCGGACGCGCCCGCGTCGCTGGAGCCGGCCGAGCCACCGCCGCAGCCGGTGAGCACGGCGGCGAGCAGGGCGGCTGCGGCGGCCGAGCCGATGGCCCGGGTTTGGCGCGACGTCGTCATGGTGAACTCAACCCCCATGGTGAGCGACCCCCTCGGGCCGGAGAACCGGCGAGCCGCCGCCCCTGGCTGGGCGGGGCCGGTACTGCCGAGAACGAGGCCGGTACGCCGTGGGTTACGCGCCGCCGGGCGCGCGCCGGGCGGTTCGCGCCCCTCCCGGCCGCTGTGCGAAGCCGTCCGTTAAGAACGGTGCAGTACGGTGGACAACGTGTCGGCGGCAACACCCGAAGTGGATCCCCAGGCGCCCGGCGGGCACCTGGCAGAGGTGACCGAGCGCGGCTCCTTCGCCTTCGCGGCCTGCAGTTGCGGCTGGTTCGCCCCGGCCCGCCGCTCCCGGGACAAGGCCCGGCGGGACGTCGCGGAGCACCTGGAGAGCCTGCAGCAGGGCTGACGGCCCCAGCGGCACTGACGGAGGCTCAGGCGGCCAGGTCGGATTCGGAGGCGGGCGGCAGTTCGGCGCTGGGCGAGCCGCCGCGGCGCCGCCGTCGGCCGTCACCGGCCCTGGCCGGGCCCGCGGTCACCAGCGGCGCGGCCGCGCTCCGGGCGACCGCGTGGCAGAGCGGCACCAGCACCACATTGGCGAGCGGTGCCAGCAGCAGCACCACGGCGACGGCCAGTGCGTAGCCGCCCAGCACGTCGGTCGGATAGTGCACACCCATGTAGAGCCGGCAGAAGCCCTGCAGCAGTGCCAGCACCCCGGCGATCGCCCCGAGCCGCCGGTTGACCAGGAAGAGCGCCACGGCCACGCCCATCGCCATGGTCGAGTGGTCGCTCACGAAGGAGTGGGTGCCGGCCTTGCCGGCGATCAGCACATCCAGGTCCGGATGGCTGACGAACGGTCTGGGCCGGTCCACGATCGCGGAGATCGGCAGGTTGGCCAGCTCCGCCAGCGCCACCGACAGCGGTACCCAGAGCATTCCGGCCACCGCCACCGGTGCGTCCGGGCGGCGGCGGGCGGTCAGCCAGCCGACCGCGATCAGCGTCAGCAGGCCGAGCAGGATGCCGTACTCGCCGACCCAGGAGACCAGCGAGTCCAGCCAGTGCGGCGCGCTCTTCGCCAAGCCGTTGACGGTGTAGAGCAGTTCGAGATCGGGGTTGCCGTCGCCCGGGTCGGCCAGCAGTGTGGACACCCCGTACCTCCTGTGCTCGGTCGACCGGCGCTGTCGGCTTGCAGCCTACTTGACCTGGCATGCCCGAGCTGGCACTCCGTCAGGGGGAGGGGCTGGCGGAGGCCGAGGCGAGCGAGGAGCCGCCCTTGCCGTCCAGCGCCGAGCCGCCGGTGATGGTGCCGTCGGGGGCCCTGCTGGGCAGCGCGGCGGCGCCGTCCGGGGTGACCCGGGTCGCGCCGATGTAGTCGGAGCGGTCGATCGCGTCGTAGCGGATCTGGGCACCGGTGTGCGGGGCGTCGATCATGTAGCCGCCGCCGACGTAGAGTCCGACGTGGTGGATGCTGCGCGGGTCACTCAGGTCGGTGGCGAAGAACACCAGGTCACCGGGGCGGAGTTGGTCGCGGCTGGGGTGCTGGCCCGAGTACCACTGGTCGTTGGCCACTCGGGGCAGGGTGATGCCGACCGAGGCGAAGGCGGCCTGGGTGAGCCCGGAGCAGTCGAACCGGCCGTCCTGCGAGGGCAGCCCCTCGCCGCCCCACAGATACGGGGTGCCCAGCTTGGTCTGCGCGAAGTAGATGGCGCCGTTGGCCTGCGCCGAGATCCCCACGGGGGCGCTGGGCGCGCTGAAGCTGCGCGCCAGCGAGAGGATCGAGTGAACGTAGTTCTGGGTCTCCGAGTAGGGCGGGATGCCGCGGTTGCGCAGCACCGCGTCGGTGCCGGCGTTGTAGGCGGCCAGCATGTTGGCCTGCGGGTCGCCGGGGACGGAGGCGACGTCCTTGGCGTAGGCGCAGTCGATCCGGGCGGCCATCGGGATGGCCTGGCCCGGGTCCCAGGGGTTGGTCCAACTCGGGTCCGCGTACTGCCTCCAGGTGTCCGGCATGATCTGACTGATGCCCTGCGCACCGACGTTGCTGACCGCGGTGGGGTTGAAGCCGCTCTCCTGGTAGAGCTGGGCGGCCAGCAGCGGAGCGGTCACCTGCGGGCAGGTGCTGCTGCCGGCCTGCTGGATCAGTGCCTGGTAGGCGGCCGGGACGGTGCCGGTGGCCAGCGAGACGTTGGAGCCGTAGCCGGCGTTGCCCTGGGGCAGGCCGCTCGCCGCATAGGTGCCGAGGCCGAGCAGCAGGAGGAAGCCGCCGCCAAGAGCTCCCGCAGCGATCGCCGCTCGGCCGCCATTCCGGAGTACCATCAGCACCATCCCGATGCAGTGTCAGAGTGCTTGTGTCCCAGGGTGCTGAGCTATCGGTTCGGCCCTGGACAGGAGCCTCCGGCGCGGTACCGGAACGCATATGCCCCCCGCACGCGCCAAGTCGAACGGCCGACACCTCTGCCAGTCTGCTGCAATGCGTTGCCCAGCGCAATCATCGGAGATACAAAGAGTGAGCGCTATCCTTCGTCCAGTGGACATCCTGGCAAACGTGTTCCGTGCCCCGCGACCAATCCTCAAAAAGTAGCCAAGTCGACATCAGATCCGGCCAAGAATAGGCCCTGGCCCTTCGCGCGTCGGTGGTCGTGGCCGTTGAATTGCCTGATCAGGCGGTGAGACAGGAAATGCACGTGAGTGACACAGTGAGCAGCGTGGGCAACACAGTGAATGGATACGCAAGCGGCCTGCTGGCCGCGGACCCTCCGAAGAAGCCCGGCATCGACACCATCATCGGTGGCATCGCCCCTGATTGGGGCCCCTTCGCCACGCTGGGCTCGGAAGCCCGGATCATGGTCGAGGTGGTGATGGCCGTCGCGATCCTGGCCTGTCTGGCGATCGCGGTCTGGGGGGCGGCCAAGCAGCGGATCGGCGCCACGGCGCTGCGTGACACCTTCAGTGCCGAGCAGGGCAAGGGGCTGATCGTCGCCGGTCTGACCGGCGTGTTCATCATTGGATCACTCGGCACCCTGTTCACCATTGTGTACGGCATGGCCATCTGATGAACGTTCATCTGATGAGTGCGGTCTTCTGATGGCTGCGTTCGTCTGATGACCTGACAGCCGACCGGGCCTGCGGCCGGGTCGGCCCACCGACGCTCCCCCGGCCTCCGGCCGGGGGCACCCCATTGCCTCCGCGCCGCAAGCCCGGAAGACCACGATGGAGCCCACCCCCGGCTCCCTGTCCCAGGAGGGCCGCCGTGCCGTTGCCCGACGACCAGCCGCACACCCGTACGCGGCTGCCGGTCGGCGAACAGGCCTCCGGCCAGCCGACCTCCCGTCAACCCAGGCCGCTGCGCACCCTGCTGACCGTCCTGGTGGTGGTCACCCTGCTCGTGGTGGCCATCTCCATCGCCAACAACGCCCGCACCGGCTCCCCGACTTCGGGAAGCGCCGGCGCGGGGCACTCCGCCGGCGCGGTACCGCCCACCGGCGCCGCCACCGCGCCCAGCGGCGACCAGCCGGTGACCACCAGCAGCAACGGCGTCGGCACCGGCTACCCGCACACCGACCAAGGCGCCCAGTCGGCCGCCGCCAACTACGCGGTGGCACTGGGCGGCGCGGACATGTTCCAGGCCGCCGGCCGGGGGCGGATCCTCGACACCATCGCCGACCCGGCCGCGCTGGGGGCACTGCGGGGGGTGCTGGACCAGGCGATGACCCCTCAGGTGCTGGCGCGGCTGGGGCTGGACGCCCAGGGCAAGGCACCGGTCGACCTGACCTTCGTCAGTCGTAGCAGTCCGATCGGTACCAAGACGGACGGTTACACGGCCGACAGCGTCAAGGCGGTGGTCTGGTGCGTGAGCCTGGTGGGGCTGGCCGGGCCCAACTCCACACTCCCGGTGCAGGCGAACTGGTACACCCTGACGCTCACCCTTCGCTGGGTCGACGGTGACTGGAAGCTTGCCTCCTACAGCCGTCAGGACGGGCCAGCGCCCCTTCCGGCCGATCAACAGGCCGCCACCGCCGATGAGATGACCGGTGCTGTTCAGCAGTTCGGAGGCTTCCGCTATGCCCGCTGAGACACGGCAGCCGACCGGCGCCCGTCGCGCTCTGACGCTCGGCGGGGTGATGGCGACGGTTCAGCTGGGCGCGATCCTGGCGGCGCAGCGGGCCTTCGCGGCGCCAAGCCCGTCGCCGTCCCCCTCGCCGTCCAGCACCAACGGGAACTGTCCGAACCTGCCGATGGCCTCGGACGGGATCCTCTGCGCCGACAAGCCCGGTTCTGTCCCCGGCTCCGGCACCGTGGGCTCCGTGACCGATCCGCTCGGTTCGTTGGCGAAGGCGTGTGCGCAGGCGGCGGCGTGGGTGGTGCGGAACCTGTCGGGGGCGATCGACAGCACGACGCAGGTGGACTTCACCAACACGGACTTCCTGTCGCAGTACGCGGTGGTGTTCGCGGCGTCGACGGTGCTGACGCTGGTGCTCTGGCTGCTGGCGGTGACCAAGCGGGCGGTCCGCGGGGTGCCGCTGACCCAGGCGATCTCGGAGGCCATCGGGTTCCTGTGGCTGACCGTGATCGCCTCGGCGTTCACCCCGCTGATCCTCTACACCTTGGTGGGGGCGACCGACGGGGTGACGGCGGTGATAGCGGCCGGGACCAAGTCGGGCACCGGCGACTACCTCGGCGGGTTCGCCGACACCCTGGAGCACGGGTCGATCGGTGGCGGGCCGCTGATCCTGGTGCTGGTCTCGCTGGTGGCGGTGCTGGCGGCGGTGGTGCTCTGGATCGAGCTGTGGGTGCGCACCGCGATGCTGTACGTGGGAGCGCTGCTCGGCACCGCGGTGTACGCGGGGCTGGTCGACAAGCAACTGTGGAAGCACGTGCGCCGCTGGGCGGGCCTGATGGCGGCGATAGACCTGGTCAAGCCGGTGATCGTGATAATCCTGGGGCTGGCTGCCGCGGTGGCCGGCGGCGCGGGGGCCTCCGACGACTTCTCCAGGGTGCTCGCCGGTCTGGCGATCCTGTTCCTGTCGGTCTTCGCCAGCTCCGCGATCTACCGCTTCGTGCCCGGCTTCGGCGACGAGATGATGCATCTGCGGCAGGCCCGGGCCAGCGCGGTCAGCGCCGGCCAGGCGATGATCAACGGGCCGGCCAACCTGGTCAAGCAGGGCATCTCGACGCACGGTTCGCGCGGCGGCGCGGAGACGGCGACCGCCTCGGCCAGCGGCGGCGCGGGCGGCGGCTCGGTCGCCCCCGGCATCGCCGCGCACGCCACCCGGCAGCCCGCCGCGCCGAAGACCCCGGCGGCACCGGCCCAGCCGCCGGCCCAGAACCCAGCGAAGGGAGGGTGACGCGCCTTGAGCAGTGAGCCGTTCGGCCAGTTCGGGGGGCAGTACGCCCAGCCGTACGTCCACCAGCGCCGCACCTACCTGATCGGCAAGTCCCGCCCGAACGCGCCGATCGGGCGCAACCGGGAGTCCGGGGAGATCATCCTGATCATCTTCGGCGCCTTCCTGGGGATGCTCTGGGGTCTGCTGGTGCCGATCCTGGCGCTGCGGATAGTCGGTCTGGTGGGCTTCCCGCTGCTGGCCATCGCCGCGGTGTACCTGCCGTACCGGCGCCGGACCTTCTACAAGTGGGTGGAGATCAACCGCACCTTCCGGCGCACCGTGCGCAGCGGCCGGGCGGTCTGGCAGTCCACGGCGATGGACGCCGGGACCCGGCTGGACGGCCGGGAGGTCGAGGTCGGCCCGCCGCCGGGGGT
This sequence comes from Kitasatospora sp. GP30, assembly GCF_029892145.1. Taxonomy (NCBI): domain Bacteria; kingdom Bacillati; phylum Actinomycetota; class Actinomycetes; order Kitasatosporales; family Streptomycetaceae; genus Kitasatospora; species Kitasatospora sp. GP30. The sequence continues at coordinate 219,077 of NZ_JARZAH010000009.1, read as the reverse complement.
GGGGCGGCAGCGCTGGCTGAGCGCGCCGTTCGGGCCGGACGAGGTCGCCGTGCTGATGCACCTGGAGCGGCGCACCGTGACGGCCGCGATCGAGATCGAGGGCCCGGGTGTGGGGCTGCGCGACTCCGAGGACCAGGAGGCGCTGGTCGACCGGTTCGGCACCCTGCTCAAGCACGTCGCCAACGGGGACGGCTTCGTGACCCGGCTGCAGATCCTGGCCCGCACCCTGCCCGCCGACCCGGACGCGCACGCCAAGGACGTCGAGCGGCGCGGCGACCAGGACGCGCCGCGCTGGCTGCGGGACTCCTACGACCAGCTGCAGTCGATGGTGTCCACCTCCTCCGAGCAGCACCGGGCCTACCTGGTGGCCTGCATGCACTACACCCGGGACCTGGCCGCAGAGTCGCAGGCGATGGGCCGCAGCGCCTACGACAAGCGCGGCGCGGGCCGCGAGGACGACGGTCTGGCCGCCGTGATGGCCCGTGAACTGACCGACATCTGCGCCCGGCTGGCGGAGGCCGACATCCGGGTGCGGCAGCCGCTCGGCGAGGCCCGGCTGGCCTCGCTGCTGCACTCGATGTACGACCCGGACCACCCGATCGACCACATCCAGGCGATGACCCGGCGCAACGCCTGGCCGGCCGAGCTGGACGCCACCGACCCGCAGTACCTGCAGGCCAAGACCCGCGAGTCGGCCACCCGGGCGCCCTGGTGCCACGCCACCGCCTGGATCAAGGAGTGGCCGCTCACCCCGGTGGGCGTCAACTTCCTCGCCCCGCTGCTGGTGCACACCCCGGACGTGATCCGCACGGTAGCCGTCACCATGGACCTGGAGCCGACCGACGTGGCGATCGAGCGGATGCTCACCGAGAAGACCAACGACGAGGCCGAGGCCAGCCGTGCGGCCAAGATGAACCGCACGGTGGACCCGCGCGACCTGGCCCACACCGGCCGGGTCGACCAGCGCGGTGACGACCTGGCCTCCGGCGCGGCCGGGGTGAACCTGGTCGGCTACATCACGGTCTCCTCCCGCAACCCCGAGGCGCTGGCCCGCGACAAGCGGACCATCCGGGCCTCGGCCGGCAAGAGCTACCTCAAGCTGGAGTGGTGCGACCGCGAGCACCACCGAGCGTTCGTCAACACCCTGCCGTTCGCCACCGGCATCCGCCGCTGACCGTCTGCCACCGGCATCCGCCGCCGACCAACTGGAGCCCCCGTGGCCATGGGCAACATGACCGACTCGTTCACCAGCCTGATGTTCGGCAAGGTGGAGACCACCCGGCTGCCGGTGCGCACCTCCACCGGTCAGGCCCAGGCGGTCTACCTGCCCACCGCGGCACCGGGGTTGGGCGACTCCGGGGTGATCATCGGCCGTGAGGTGTACAGCGGCAAGGGCTACGTCTACGACCCGTTCCAGCTCTACGGCCAGCAGCTGCCGGCCCCGCACTGGCTGGTGCTCGGCGAGTCCGGCAACGGCAAGTCGGCGCTGGAGAAGACCTATGTGCTACGGCAGTTGAGGTTCCGCGACCGGCAGGTGGTGGTGCTGGACGCGCAGGGCGAGGACGGCGTCGGCGAGTGGAACCTGATCGCCAACGCGCTGGGCATAAAGTCGGTCCGGCTGGACCCGATGGCGGCCCGGGACGGCGGGGTCAAGCTCAACCCGCTGGACCCGGCGATCACCACCACCGGGCAGCTGTCGCTGCTGCGCACCATCATCGAGGTGGCGATGGGCCGCAGCCTGGAGGAGCGGGCCGGCTTCGCGCTGAAGGCCGCGCACGCCCATGTCCGGGCCACCGTGACGGACCGCCAGCCGATCCTCGGCGACATCATCGAGACGCTGCGCCGCCCCGACCTGTCCTCGGTGGAGTCGCTCGGGGTGGACCCGGAGGAGGTGCAGTCCTGGGGCCTGGACGTGGCCCTGGTGCTGGACCGGCTGGTCGACGGCGACCTGCGCGGCATGTTCGACGGGTCGACCACCGACGGCATCGACCTGGACGCGCCGCTGATCGTCTTCGACCTGTCGCACATCGACCGCAACTCGATCGCGATGCCGATCCTGATGGCGATCGTCGGCGTCTGGCTGGAGCACACCTGGATCCGCCCCGACCGCAGGAAGCGCATCTTCCTGGTCGAGGAGGCCTGGCACATCATCAACAGCCCGTTCGTGGCCCAACTCTTCCAGCGGCTGCTGAAGTTCGGGCGCCGACTCGGCCTGTCGTTCGTCGCCGTGGTGCACCACCTGTCGGACGTGGTGGACGGCGCCGCCGCCAAGGAGGCCTCGGCGATCCTCAAGATGGCCTCCACCCGCACCATCTACATGCAGAAGGCCGACGAGGCCCGGGCCACCGGGCGGGTGCTGGGCCTGCCCCGGTGGGCGGTGGAGATCATCCCCACCCTCTCCCCGGGCATCGCCGTCTGGGACGTCAACGGCAACGTCCAAGTGGTCAAGCACATCATCACCGAGAGCGAGCGCCCGCTGGTCTACACCGACCGCGCGATGACCGAGGATGCGGTGGCCGAGAGGATCCGGGCCGAACGTCAGCTCGCGGCGGAACCGGGAGTCTGACGCTCGGCCCGGGCGGACAGTCAGCCGGCTGCGGAGCCTGGCGGGTACGGCGGCTGCGGCGGCAGCGGGGGTGCCGCCGGGGGTGGTTCCGGGGCGCCGGGGAGGGTGACCACCGCGAACGCACCCGGGCCGCCGTCCGGCGCCGGACCCAGCGTGACCCGGCCGCCGCTGTCCTCCACGGTCTGCGCCACGATCGACAGGCCCAGCCCCGAGCCCGGCAGCTGCCGGGACGACGGGGAGCGCCAGAACCGGTCGAAGACGTACTGCAGTTCGTCCTCCGGGATGCCCGGGCCGTGGTCGCGGACCGTCAACCTCCCCTGGTGCAGGGTCACTTCGACGGCACCCGCCGGCGGGCTGTACTTCACCGCGTTGTCCAGCAGGTTCATCACGGCCCGCTCCAACGCGGCCGCGTCCGCCCGGGTGTACCAGGGCTCCAGGGCCACCTGGTAGTTCAGCCCCGGACCGCGCAACTTGGCCCGGTCCACGGCACGCTGGGCGATCTCGTGCACCGCGACCACCGCCACGTTCTGCCCCGGGCGCGGCGAGTCCGGTCGGGACAGCTGCAGCAAGTCACCGATCAGCACGGTGAGTTCCTGCATCTGTGCCTTCATCGAGCCGAGCAGCTTGGTCTTGGTGGCAGGCGGCAGCGGGCGGCCGGTGTCATCGCTGCGGATCAGCAGGTCCACATTGGTGCGCAGCGAGGTGAGCGGGGTGCGCAGCTCGTGCCCGGCATCCGCGATCAACCGGGTCTGCCGCTCCCGCGAGTTGGCGAGCGCAGTGGACATCGAGTTGAAGGACGAGGAGAGCCGGGCGATCTCGTCATTGCCGTGCACGGGGATCGTGGTGCCCACCTCCTCGGTGCGGGCGATGTGCTCCACCGCATCGGTGAGGTCGTCGACGGGACGCAGGGCGGCACGGGCGACGAGGCGCCCGGTGACGCCGGCGATGCCGATGCCGATGGCGGAGACGACGAGGAGGATGAAGCCGAGGTTCTGGAGGGAGTTGTCGACCTTGGCCAGCGAGGTGGCGGTGACCACCAGCGCCGGCTGGCCCGTCTGCCTGACAATGAGGGGGGTCAACCGGATCATGGCCGACTCCCCGTCGGTGTAACTGCCCACTCGGTAGGTGGATTTGACGGGCTGCTCAGGCGACACCGAGTTCAGCAGGTCCAAGTCGCTCTGGTGGAGCACGATTCCGCGCGCCGCGGGACCGGTCGGCACACAGATCTGGTTGCTGTAGGCCACTTCGAGGTCCCAGCGGTTCCCGCCGTAGCTCTCCTGATCCTGCGGCGGGAGCTGCTGGTACTTCTGCTTCGCAGCGTCAGCTGCGGCCTGCGGCGTGGTTTCGCAGGCTACGGGGGGGAGGTTATGCGGAATCGGCGCGGTCGCCAGCGTTTGCTGCTGCAGCGCGTACGTCTGGTCCCTCACGATGAACCAGCACGCAACCGAACACATCGCGATCGCCACCGCCACCGCCACCGACGCCAGCACCGCCAGCCGGCTGCGCAGCGACATGTCGTGGTACCACCGCGACAGCCGCCCGCGCGCCCGCTTCCCCCGTGAAACCGCTTTCGTCCCCATCACCCTCAGGCCGTCGCTCCGCTAGGCGCGCGCAGGGCGTAGCCGACCCCGCGTACGGTCTGGATGAGCCGGGGCATGCCGCCCTGCTCGGTCTTGCGGCGCAGGTACATCACGTAGACGTCCAGCGAGTTGGAGGACGGCTCGAAGTCGAAGCCCCACACCGCCTTGAGGATCTGCTCGCGGGTGAGCACCTGGCGCGGGTGCGAGAGGAACATCTCCAGCAGCATGAACTCGGTGCGGGTCAGCTCGATGGGCTTGCCGGCGCGGGTGACCTCGCGGGTGGCGGTGTTCATCTTCAGGTCGGCGAAGGCGAGCACCTCGGAGTCGTCCTCCACGGCGCCGGCCCGGGCGGCGGCCTCGGTGGCCAGCGCGTTGCGGCGCAGCAGGGCGCGGACCCGGGCCAGCAGCTCGTCCAGTTCGAACGGCTTGGCGAGGTAGTCGTCGGCGCCGACGTCCAGGCCGGTGACCCGGTCGCCCACCGCGTCGCGCGCGGTGAGCATCAGGACCGGGGCGGTGTCGCCGCGGGAGCGCATCCGGCGGACGGCGGTGAGGCCGTCCATCCGGGGCATCATGATGTCCAGCAGCACCAGGTCGGGCTTGTCGCGTTCGACGGCCTCCAGCGCCTCGTAGCCGTCGGTGGCGGTGCTGACCTCGTAGCCCTCGAAGGCGAGGCTGCTCTCCAGCGCGTCACGCAGCGCCGGCTCGTCGTCGACCACGAGCAGCCGCGCGGGCGGCGCGGAGGGCTCGGCGGGGTTGCGGTCGTCGGCGGGGGGAGTCATCGGCGGGGGTGCCCTCTCTGGGGATGGAAGGGGTGTTGCCATTGTGCGGTGCGGACCGCCCGGAACGGGACTACCGGGGGTCGGCGGGGTTCACAGCGTCTGGCCGGCCTGCATCTGGGGCAGCACCTGCTTGACGGTGTCGATCGGGATGGTGAAGCCGAGGCCGACGCTGCCGGCCTGGCCGGAGCCGGAGCCGGAGTTGCCGCTGCCGGAGTACATCGCGGAGTTGACGCCGATCACCTGGCCGGCGGCGTTGATCAGCGGGCCGCCGGAGTTGCCGGGGTTGAGCGCGGCGTCGGTCTGCAGCGCCGAGTAGTTGGCGGTGCTGGCGGTGCTGCCGCTGTTGGAGGGCTGGGTGTTGTAGCCGGGCAGGAACGGGTAGCCGAAGCCGCCGTTGCCGCGCGTGGTGGTCTCGTCGACCTGCACGGTGACCGGCCGGTTCTTGGCGCTGATGATGCCCGAGGTGACGGTGCCGGTCAGGCCGTCGGGGTTGCCGATGGCGACCACCGGGTCGCCGATCGCCAGCGCGTTGGAGCTGCCGAGGGTGGCCGGCTTGAGGCCGCTGACGCCGCTGGCGGTGATCACCGCGAGGTCGCTCGACTTGTCGGTACCGGTCACCGATCCGGTGGCCTTGGAGCCGTTGTCGAAGGCCACGGTGATCCTGCCGCCGTTGCTGACGGCGCTGGAGATCACGTGGTAGTTGGTGAGGATCTGGCCGTTGGCGGTGAGGATGATCCCGGTGCCGATGTCACTGCCGCCGCTGGTCTGCACGGTGATCTGGACGACGCTCGGCGAGACCGCGGCGGCGATCCCGGCCACGTTGGCGCTGCTGCCGCTCTTGTCGGCGACCGGGCTGACCACGGTCGGGGCGGAGGCGCTGGCGGTGGCGGCGGTGTGCCCGCTCTCGGCGACCGTGCCGCCGATCACGCCGCCGAGCACGGCCGCGACGGCGGCGACGGCAGTGGCGAGGGCGACCCGGCCGCGCTGGGAGTACCTCCCAGCCGCCAGGCTGGGGGCGAAGCCGTTGCGGCCGTGGTGCGCGGGGCCCTCGGGGCCCTCGGGGTCCGGCGCCGGCGCGGCGTCGAAGGCCGCGTAGGACGCCGAATGGTCGAAGTAGTCGAAGTGAGCGGTGGGTGCTCCGGCCGGCTTCGGCGGGAACGGGTACCCCGACTCATCTGCGGTGCTGCGGTGCTCGCTCATGCAGCACACGCTCCGCCCGGCGGATGAGAGTTCGATGAGAGTGGGGTCAGAACGGCCAGAGAAGCCCGTTGGCTTCTCATAAAGGCGCGTTACTCTGCGCCCACTCCGCTCGGCGCCGCCTCGAGGGCCGGCTCGGCGGGGCAGCCGCAGGAGCGCCGCACCACGAGGCGGGACGGGAACCGCCGCACCCGCTCGGTGCCCGAGCCGGGCACCATCAGCGAGTCGTCCAGCACCAGGTCGACGGCGGCCCGGGCCATCGCCTCGCCCTCGCTGGCCACCGTGGTCAGCGGCGGGTCGGCCAGCGCGGCCTCGGGGATGTCGTCGAAACCGGCCACCGCGAGGTCCTCCGGCACCCGCAGGTTCAGCTCGCGGGCCGCCCGCAGCACGCCAATGGCCTGGTCGTCGGTGGAGCAGAAGATCGCCGGCGGCCGCTGGGGGGAGCTCAGCAGCTTCAGCGCGACCTGGTAGGCGCCGTAGCGGTGGAACGGGGCCTCCACCAGGTGGCCGTTGCTGTCCTGGCCGGTCGTGGCCATGGCCCGCTGCCAGCCCGCGATGTGGTCGATGACCGGGTCGCCGGGCACCGGGGTGTCCACCGGGCCGCCGAAGCAGGCCACGTACGGGTGTCCGTGCACCTCCAGCAGGTGGCGGACCACCAACTCGGCGCCGCCGATGTCGTCGGTGACCACCGAGACGTCGTCGGCGGCTTCGGGGCGGCGGTGCAGCAGCACCACCTTGGCGCCCTCCATCGCGGCGAACTCCTTGGCGGACCGCGGTGGCGCACCCTGGCTGACCAGGATCAGACCGGAGACCCGCATGCCCAGGAAGGCCTGGATGTAGTGCATCTCGCGGTCTTCGAGGTAATCGGAGTTGCCGATCAGCACCAGCTTGCCGCGGTCCGAGGCGGCGCGTTCCACGGCGTGCGCCATCTCGGCGAAGAACGGCTGCCGGGCGTCCGGCACGATCATGCCGATCAGATTGGTGCGCCGGGAGGCCATCGCCTGCGCGACGCTGTTCGGCCGGTAGCCGAGTTGCTCGATCGCGGCGAGCACCCGCTCCTTGGTGGCGGGCGCCACCGGGCGGGGTCCATCGTTGATCACGTAGCTGACGACCGCGGTCGAGGTCCCAGCCAGTCGGGCTACGTCGTCGCGCGTCACCTTGGCCACGCAGGGAGTCTACGCGTGTATGTCCAGCCCGCCAGTGCCCGGGCCCGGTACCATCCCGGGCCCGGAGCGGGGGATCAGCCCTCGACGGCGCTGCGGACCGGCTGCTCGGCCTCGGCGAGGGCGTCGCCGTCGCCGGCCGGCAGGGCCTCGCTGTCGGCGGCCGACCGGTCGTTCTTGTCGCCCTGGTTGGGCACCACGAATCGATAGCCGACGTTGCGCACGGTGCCGATCAGTTGCTCGTGCTCGACGCCGAGCTTGGCCCGCAGCCGCCGCACGTGCACGTCGACGGTCCGGGTGCCGCCGAAGTAGTCGTAGCCCCAGACCTCCTGCAGCAGCTGGGCGCGGGTGAAGACCCGGCCGGGGTGCTGGGCGAGGTACTTCAGCAGCTCGAACTCCTTGAACGTGAGGTCGAGCACCCGGCCCTTGAGCTTGGCCGAGTAGGTGGCCTCGTCCACTGAGAGGTCGCCGTTGCGGATCTCCATCGGGCTGTCGTCCACCGCGGCCTGCGCCTTGCGGCCGATCGCCAGCCGCAGCCGGGCCTCCACCTCGGCCGGGCCCGCGGTGTCCAGCAGCACGTCGTCGACGCCCCACTCGGCGGTGACGGCGGCCAGGCCGCCCTCGGTGACCACCAGCAGCAGCGGGGCGCTCACCCCGGTGGAGCGGAGCAGCTGGCAGAGCGAGCGGATCTGCGGGAGGTCGCGGCGGCCGTCGACCAGTATGACGTCGGCACTCGGGGTGTCGACCAGGGCGGAGCCCTCGGCCGGGGCGACCCGGACCTGGTGCAGCAGCAGGCCGAGGGCCGGCAGTACCTCGGCGGAGGGCTGCAGCGCGTTGGTGAGGAGGAGGAGAGAACTCATACCCGGGGTGTCCCCTTTGCTTCTCCGTGGCCTGCCGGGACTGCGCAGGCTGCTCGTGGTGCGGCTGGTGGGGCACACATCGTCGTGCGACAGCCGACACGGGTGGGTTACCACTCGCAAGGACGTCCGGATGGGTGTCCTGAAAGCACAAAAGGACCCGAGGGCGACATTGCCCGGATCCCTTGCGTACCAGAGAGAATAGCCCAACAGGGGCCGCCGACGCAGGGGCGGAGCAGCGTGACGAAGATCGCGTCGCGCCGCGTGCGCCCCGGTGCGACCGGGCTGGCCTGGGGCGTTCCCGGTGCGGGCGGGGCCGGGTCATCATGGAGCACGGCACGCCGGATCCGTATTCGTCCATCTTGCAGAAGGGGCCGCACGATGTCCGCGACCACCGAACCCTCCGCCGGCCTCCCGGATGCGCCGATAGCGGAGGTGACCGGGACGATCCGCTACTGGGCGGCCGCCAAGGCCGAGGCGGGCATCGCCGAGGAGCCCTACCGGGCGGCCACGCTGGCCGAGGCGCTGGCGCAGGTGCGGCAGCGGCACGCCGACCGGCCGGGCTTCGTCCGGCTGCTGGACATCTGCTCCTACCTGGTGGACAGCGAGCCGGTGGGCGGCCGGGACCGCGCCGAGGTGCGGCTGGCCGAGGGTGGCACCGTGGAGGTGCTGCCGCCGTTCGCCGGCGGGTGACCCCGCCGGGCCCGGCGGTCGGGCCGACCGGAACCATGGTCACCGGTTGATCGTCGTACCGGCGACGGCAGGGCCGCCGGGGAAGCGCCGGTGGCCGTCAACGGGGAGAGGGAAGTCGATGCGGACCTGGATCAAGGTGACCGTCCCGGTCGTGGTGCTCGCCGGCCTGCTGGTGGGCGCGGACCGGGTGGCCGTGAACGTGGCGGAGAGCCAGGCGGCCGACAAGCTGGCCGGCCACCAGGGCATATCGGGGCGTCCCACGGTCTCCATCGACGACATGCCGTTCCTGACCGACCTGATCGACCAGAAGCTCGGCAAGGTCTCGCTGTCGGCCGCCAACATGACGCTGACCGGCAACGGCGGGCAGAGCGTCCAGCTGCACGACTTCCGGGCCGATCTGAGCGGGGTCAAGGTGAACTCCGGCTACACCTCGGCGACGGTGGACTCCGGGAGCGGCCACGGCCTGATCGGCTACCAGGAGGTGCACGACCTGATGGGCCTGGACTCGCGGATCTCGCTCGGCTACGGCGGCCCCGGGCTGGTCAAGGTGGGCTACGAGATGCTCGGCCAGAAGCTGTCCGCCACGGTGACGCTGCAGAACAACGGCAACACGATCCTGGTCGGCAGCGTCGGCAACATGCCGCCCGGCCTCGCCGCCATGCCCGGCGTGGGCGGGATGATCCAGCGGGACCTCGGCGCCAAGAGCTTCACCCTGCAGGGGCTGCCGGTGGGGCTGCACCTGGACAGCGTGACCCCGCAGCCGGGCGGCATCGAACTCTCCTTCGCGGGCACCGGCGTCACGCTGACCAGCTGAGCCCGACCGGCCGAGCACGGCCGTGACGGGGTCAAATCCCAGCATTCGACATATTTCATCTCACTATTCGACATGTTGGTGACAGGGACGGGATCGGCTCCCTAGCATCGTGCCCATGAAGCGACGGGCGAATCTCACCAAGCGGCGGGCGGTAGACCTCTGCCGCGTGGCTGCCTGCCTCTGTCGAATGCGCTGATCGGCGGCCTGCCCAGGCAGGCTCCAAGCGCCACCCACCTGCTGCCGCGGCCGGATCGGGCATGTTGCAAGCCCGCGGCCGCACCTCCCGCGTACTGCCCGACGGCACCTCGTACCCCGTTCACTATCCCACTATCCGGACAGAAAATCGGACAAGTGGACTCATGGGGCCGATCGACCGCCGTCCGGGCCATCACCTTCCGCCAACCGCCCCCGGATGGAGACAGAAGACATGAGCCGCAGTGACGTCCTGGTCGACGCCGACTGGGTCCAGGCCCACCTGGACGACCCGAAGGTCGTCATCGTCGAGGTGGACGAGGACACCGCCGCGTACGACAAGAACCACATCAAGAACGCCGTCCGGATCGACTGGAAGAAGGACCTCCAGGACCCGGTCCGCCGCGACTTCATCGACCAGGCCGGCTTCGAGGCGCTGCTGAGCGCCAAGGGCATCGCCAACGACGACACCGTGGTGCTCTACGGCGGCAACAACAACTGGTTCGCCTCCTACGCCTTCTGGTACTTCAAGCTCTACGGCCACCAGGACGTGCGCCTGCTCGACGGCGGCCGCAAGAAGTGGGAGCTGGACTCCCGCGACCTGGTCGACGGCGCCGAGGTCCCGAACCGCCCGGCCACCGACTACCGGGCCCAGGCCCAGAACACCGCCCTGCGCGCCTTCCGCGACGACGTGGTGAAGGCCATCGGCACCAAGAACCTGGTCGACGTCCGCTCGCCCGACGAGTTCTCCGGCCGCTTGCTGGCCCCGGCCCACCTGCCGCAGGAGCAGTCGCAGCGCCCGGGCCACGTGCCGAGCGCCCGCAACATCCCGTGGTCGAAGAACGCCAACGACGACGGCACCTTCAAGTCGGACGAGGAACTGCGCGCCCTCTACGCCGCCGAGGGCGTCGACCTGTCCAAGGACACCATCGCCTACTGCCGGATCGGCGAGCGCTCCGCGCTCACCTGGTTCGTGCTGCACCAGCTGCTGGGCCAGGAGAACGTCAAGAACTACGACGGCTCCTGGACCGAGTACGGCAGCCTGGTCGGCGTGCCGATCGAGCTCGGCGCCAACTGAGCACCGCGCGCGGCTTCACGAGCAAGGAGAAGAGACATGTGTGGTGCGAAGGCCGGCGGGCCCGACCTGGCAGGAGTTGACGTGGCGAACGAGACGATCATCCAGGGTTCGGTGACCCGCGACGGCGAGCCGGTCAACGGCTACGTCCGGCTGCTCGACGCGAGCGGCGAGTTCACCGCCGAGGTGCCGACCTCGGCGACCGGCCAGTTCCGCTTCTTCGCGGCCGAGGGCCAGTGGACCGTGCGCGCGCTGGTGCCGGGCGCGACCGTGGACCGCAAGGTGGTCGCGTCCAAGGGCGCGCTGACCGAGGTCCCGATCGCGGTCTGAGCGGCGATCCGCCGGAACCGAGCGACGAGCCCCTGCCCTGGCGGGGGCTCGTCGCTTTACCGTCAACGCTCTACCGTGAAGGTGTGCAGCAGCGCAACCGGCACCGCTACTACTTCGTGATGATGGGCGTCTGCCTCGGGCTCTTCGTCCTGGCCTGGGGAGTCGTGCGGTTCTTCTCGGTCGGCGCGGCGATCGGCATGTGCGTGGTGGCCATGGTGATCCCGCCGCTGGCGGCCGTCTTCGCCAACCGGCGCGACCCCGAGGACGACTGGTGGGAGGACCCACGCTGGGACGACCCGGACTGGGACAAGCCGGGCCACGACCGCGACCGTCCCGACCACGAGCCCAGGGAGCCCCGGGAGCCGCGCGACCGTCAGTAGACCAGCGCCTGCACCCCGTCGCCCATGATCTCGCTGACGAAGACCTGGGCGCCCGCGATCCGGACACCGGCCACCACGTCGGCCTGCTCGATACCCCGGCGGGCCGCGCACTGGGTGCACAGCGTGACCGTGCCCGCCGCCAGGATCCCCTCCAGCAGCTCCGGCAGCGGCGCGGCATGCGGAAGCTCGAACTCGGCCGCCCGGCCGGGCAGCGCGAACCAGGACGACTCCCCGGTGAGCCAGAGCGAGACCTCGACCCCGCTGGCGACCGCGACGGCCGCGACGGTGAACGCCTGGGAGCAGCGCTCGGGCGCATCGGCTCCGGCGGTGACCTTGATGACCAGCTTCTTCGACACGCGGTCAGCCTAGACCGGTTGTGGTGGCCCTCACCGCGTCACCCCGGTGCCCGACCGATAGACTCGCGCCGTCACCGTCCGTCCGTAGTTGAGCCGAACCGGGAGCGCCCCATGAGTGGCCTTGAGATCTTCTTCGATGTTCTGCTGGCCGTCATGTCCATCGTGATCGTCTGGTTCGCCGCCTTCTCGGTGATGAAGCTGTACCAGGGCCAGCGCTGATCCCTCCCGGTACCGTAGGGGTTGTCCGCTCCATCCCCGACCGCCCTCAGGACCATGATCGAGATCCCTTCTGACCTCCACCCGGACGTCGTTTCGCTGGCCTTCCTCCTCGGCACCTGGGAGGGCGCGGGCGTCCATGACTTCCCCGGCTCGGAGAAGTGCAACTTCGGCCAGGAGATCGTGTTCCGGCACGACGGCCGGCCGTTCCTGGAGTTCCGCTCCCGCACCTGGGTGCTGAACGCCGAGGGCGACAAGGTCCGCCCGCTGGAGAACGAGCACGGCTTCTGGCGCGTCACCACCAACCAGCGCGGCACCAGCGGCGAGCGCGAGGTGGAGCTCTCGCTGGTCCGCGACGACGGCACCGTGGAGATCTGGTACGGCAAGCTGGCCGACGGCAAGCCCCAGATCGAGCTGGCCACCGACGCCGTGGCCCGGGTCGAGGGCTCGGCCCCGTACAGCGGCGGCAAGCGGCTCTACGGCTTCGTCGAGGAGCAGCTGCTCTGGGTCGGCGAGAAGCAGGCGCCCGAGGTGCCGCTGCGCCCGTACATGTCCGCCCAGCTCAAGAAGGTGCTCAACCCGGCCCAGCTGGTCAAGGACGTCAACGACCTGCCGGACGACGGGATCGCCTTCTTCCGCTGAGCGGCTGGGCACCCACCGATCGCCACCGATCCCCACCGAGCGAGGGACGGCATCAACGCAGTGAACGACGGTACGACCGACTGGAAGGCCGATCTGCGCGAGCGCGGCTACCGCCTCACCCCGCAGCGCCAGCTGGTGCTGGAGGCGGTGGACGTGCTCGACCACGCCACCCCGGAGGAGATCCTCTCCCAGGTCCGGCGGACCGCCAGTGGGGTGAACATCTCCACGGTCTACCGCAACCTGGAGCTGCTGGAGGAGCTCGGGCTGGTCTCGCACGCCCACCTGGGCCACGGCGCGCCGACCTACCACCTGGCCGGCCGCCACCACCACCTGCACCTGGTCTGCCGGGACTGCGGCTCGGTCATCGAGACCGACACCGCGATCGCCACCCCGCTCATCGACGCCCTGCGTGACCAGCACGGCTTCGACACCGACCTCAAGCACTTCGCGATCTTCGGCCGCTGCGCGGACTGCACGGCCAAGCTCCGGCAGGGGCAGTCGTAAGCTGGCGGGCATGAAGAGCCCGCTGCTGTCCCTGCCCGGAGCCGTCCCCGCCGAGGGGCCCGACGAGGGGGTCGCGGCGCACTACGGCGACCTCTTCCGCGAACAGCGCGAGCTGGCCGCCGGCCGCGCCTTCACCGACCTGTCGCACCGCGGCGTGGTCACCGTGACCGGCCCGGACCGGCTCAGCTGGCTGCACCTGCTGGTCACCCAGCACGTCAGTGAACTCCCGCCGCAGCAGGCCGTGGAGGCGCTGATCCTCTCCCCGCACGGGCACGTCGAGCACGCCCTCTACCTGGTCGACGACGGCACCACCACCTGGGCGCACGTCGAGCCCGGCACCCAGGGCGCGCTGATCGAGTACCTGGAGCGGATGAAGTTCATGTACCGGGTCGAGATCGCCGACGCCACCGAGAGGTTCGCGGTGGTCCACCTGCCGGCCGGCAACTCGGCCGCTGCCACGGCGGCGGCCGCCGTGCGGGAACTCCCGTGGGGCCGCGACCTGTTCCTGCCGCGCGCCGAACTCGCCGCGCTCACCGAGGAGTTCGGCAGCCCGGCGGGTGTCTGGGCGTACGAGGCGCTGCGGATCGAGGCGCACCGCCCACGGCTGGGCTTCGAGACCGACCACCGCACCATCCCGCACGAGGTGGACTGGCTGCGCACCGCCGTCCACCTCAACAAGGGCTGCTACCGCGGCCAGGAGACCGTGGCCCGGGTGCACAACCTGGGCAGGCCGCCGCGCCGCCTGGTCTTCCTGCACCTGGACGGCACCGAGGAGACCCTGCCCCCGCACGGCACCGAGCTGCGCCCGGCCGGCGACCCGGAAGGCCGCCCGGTGGGCTTCGTGACCTCCTCGGCCCGCCACTACGAGCTGGGCCCGATCGCGCTGGCCCTGGTCAAGCGGAACACCCCGGTGGACGCGGTGCTGCTGGCCGGCACCGTGCCGGGCACCCAGGACGTCGTGGTGGCGCCCTGACGGCTGCCGGGGATCAGACCTCCAGCAGCACGGTGAACGGCCCGTCGTTCACCAGCGAGACCTTCATGTCCGCGCCGAACCGGCCGGTCTCCACCTTGGCGCCGAGGGCGCGCAGCTGCTCGACCACCTCGGCCACCAGCGGCTCGGCGACCGGGCCGGGCGCCGCGGCGTTCCAGGTGGGGCGGCGGCCCTTGCGGGCGTCGCCGTAGAGGGTGAACTGGCTGATCACCAGCAGCGGCCCGTCGAAGTCCGAGCAGGACAGCTCACTCTCGCCCTCAGCCTTCGGCCGGGAGGGGCCCCCACCCTCGAAGAGGCGCAGCGACCAGAGCTTGCGGGCCAGCTGCGCGGCCTGGGCCGGGGTGTCGTCATGGGTGACGCCCACCAGTACGCACAGGCCCGGGCCGCTGATCGCCCCGACCGTCTCCCCGCCGACCGTCACGGCGGCCTCGCTCACCCGCTGCACCACTGCTCGCATGCCGGCCATTGTCCACCAGGCCGGGCCGCCGGCGGTCGCTGCCAGGTCATATCAACGACACCCGTTCGCCAGGCGGCCGTACGGGTGCATCTGCGCCGCGCGGCGGCCCGCGGGATGGCACGATCGAGGGGTGGCCGCGCCCTGGCCGCCCGGACGGCCGTTCGGACCGTTCGGAAGCCCGTGCCGGTGCGGCTAGCCCGGGCGGGTGGCATCGGCGGGGCGGGGAACCCTTGGGAACCGTCGTTCGTGCAACCCGCAGGCGGGCGGTGCACAAGGGTGGGACCGAAGGACGCGACGGCAGGTGGTTGCTTCGATGGACACGACTCAGCTGGCCGCTCTCGGCCTCGCCGAACTGCGCATGCTGCGCACCGACGCGCTGGAGCAGGAGGCCGATCTGTCCTACCTGCGGCGGCTGTTGCAGGGGCGGGTGGACATCCTGCGGGCCGAGCTGGACCGCCGCACCCTGGCCCGGCAGCCGGCCCCGGCGGCCGAGACGCTGCTGCACCGGCTGCCGCAGATCCTCGCGGACGCCCCCTCGCCCGTGCGCCAGTCGGCCCGGCACGTCACCCTGGGCACCCCGCGCGGTGAGCAGTACCAGGAGCAGGCGGACGCCCTGATGGGGGACGTGCAGCTGGCCGACCTGGCCGCGCACGCCAGCGCCGAGCTGCTGGCCGCGCTGGACCGGCTGACCGCCAGCGAGCGGGAGATCTCCGGGCGCCGCTCCGAGCTGCAGCGCACCGCCGACTGGTGCAGCGCCGAGATCACCCGCCGGTACCGGGAGGGCGAGGCCCGGGTCGAGGACCTGCTGGTCGACTGAGACCCGCCCGGCGGAACGACGGCGGGGCCGGCCGGGCGCTCGGTCAGCACCCCGCCGGCCCCGCCCAGGGGATCAGTGGCCCTGCTCGGCCAGGCGCTTGATCGACGCGGTGATCTCGGTCTCCGCCTCCAGGCGGCCGACCCACTCGGCGCCCTCGACCGACTTGCCCGGCTCCAGGTCCTTGTAGACCTCGAAGAAGTGCTGGATCTCCAGGCGGTCGAACTCGGAGACGTGGTGGATGTCCCGCAGGTGCTCCCAGCGCGGGTCGGTGGCCGGGACGCAGAGCAGCTTGTCGTCGCCGCCCGCCTCGTCGGTCATCTTGAACATGCCGATGGCGCGGCACTTGATCAGGCAGCCGGGGAAGGTCGGCTCGTCCAGAATGACCAGGGCGTCCAGCGGGTCGCCGTCCTCGCCGAGAGTGCCCTCGACGAAGCCGTAGTCGGCCGGGTAACGGGTCGAGGTGAAGAGCATCCGGTCCAGGCGAAGACGACCGGTCTCATGGTCGACCTCGTACTTGTTGCGGGAGCCCTTCGGGATCTCAATGGTGACGTCGAACTCCAACGGTGCCTCCAAGGTAGGGACTGACAGAATCCCAGTGTCTCCTACAGCGGGGGGTGCTGTGGAAAGGGGTTGGGCTGTGGCAGGGACATACCGGGGCAGGACGGCGGCGCTGCTCGCGGCGCTGGCCGGGTTCGCGGTGCTGGCCGGCGGCGGACCGGCGCATCCGGCCGTGCCCACCGAGCGCGGCGGCCCGGCCGTCGGCGCATCGCCCGCCGCGCCCGTGGTGCTGCAGCCGGCGGTACAGCAGGGCACGGACGGCGCGCCGACCACCGCGGGGGTGCAGGCCGCGCTCGGCACCCTCACCACCGACAGGGCGCTGGCCGAGCTGAGCTTCGCGATCGTCGACGCCGGCACCGGCAAGCTGCTGCTGGGCGGGAACGAGACCGCCCCGGCCACCCCGGCCTCCACCACCAAGGTGGCCACCTCGGTGGCCGCGCTCAGCCTGCTGCCGCAGCAGACCCGGCTGACCACCAAGGTGGTCAAGGGCACCGCCCCGGACGAGATCGTGCTGGTCGGCGGCGGCGACCCGACGCTGACCGGTCTGAACCGGGACCAGATCAGGATCGGCGGCGCCCCGGTCGACACCGACTCGGCCCCGGCCTCGATGCCCGAGCTGGCCCGGCAGACCGCCGCCGCGCTCAGGGCGGCCGGCCTGACCACCGTTCACCTCGGCTACGACACCTCGCTCTTCACCGGCTCGCCGTTCCACCCGTTCAACGACGGCACCGACCTCGGCCCGATGACGGCGCTGATGGTCGACGAGGGCCGGATCACCGCCACCGACGACGTCGACGCCCCGGGGCGGGTGGAGGACCCGACCGGGCAGGCGGTCGCCGAGTTCACCGCGCTGCTCGCCGCCCAGGGCGTGAAGGTGGCCGACAAGCCCAAGGAGGAGCAGGCCCAGACCGGCGCCACGGTGCTCGGCCAGGTGCAGTCGCCGACCGTCGTCCGGCTGATCGAGCGGGCCCTGACCAACTCCGACAACACGCTGGCCGAGGCGATCGGCCGGCAGGTGGCGCTGGCCTCGCACCAGCCGGCCAGCTACGAGGGGGCCGGTGCCGCGACCCTGGCCGAGCTGACCAAGCTGGGCCTGCCGACCCAGGGCGTGCAGCTGTTCGACGGCAGTGGCATGAACTCCAGGAACACCCTCCCGGCGGCGGCGCTGGCCGATCTGGTGGCGCTGGCCGCCTCGCCGGACCACCCGCGGCTGCGCCCGGCGCTCACCGGCATGCCGATCGCCGGCTTCACCGGCACCCTGCGCATGCGCTACACCGCCGACCAGGGCACCGCCGACGGCGCCGGCATCGTGCGGGCCAAGACCGGCTCGCTGTCCGGCGTGAGCACCCTGGCCGGCACCGTGGTGGACGCGGACGGACGGGTGCTGGCCTTCGCGCTGATGTCCAAGGGCGCCGACGACGCGGGCGCCGCCCACACCGCGATGGACCGGATCGTCGTCAAGCTCGCCGCCTGCGGCTGCCACTGAATCCGTCGGAATGCTTCCCGGCGCTGCCGCCACGGCGGTGCAGCACGTACCGTGAGGGCATGACGAGCGCGAGCGGCGGTGCGGACATGGTCGACTGGAATCTCGCGGTCGCGACCGCGACCCGGCTGGCCCGCCCGGGCCCGGTGGTCACCCGGGCGGAGGCCGCCGCGGTGGTGGCCGAGCTGCGCGGGCACGCCCGGACCGCCGAGGGCGCGGTGCGCGAGTACACCCGGATGCGCCCCGAGCGGCTCGGCAGCCGGGGCGCGGCCCAGGTGCTGGTGGTGGACCGCCCCGGCTGGGTGCGGGCGAACGTTGCCGGTTTCCGGGCCGTGATCGGCCCGCTGACCCGCAGGCTGGCGGCCCGCCGGGCCGAGACCCCGGGCGGCGCGGTGCTCGGCGCGGTCGGCGAGAAGGTCACCGCCGTGGAACTGGGCGCGGTGCTGGCGCTGCTCTCCGGCAAGGTGCTGGGCCAGTACGAGACCTTCGCCGACGCGGAGCCCCCGGTGGTCGCCCCGGACAGTCCGGCCGGCCTGTTCGACCGGCCCCGGACCGGCAGCCCGGAGCCGATCGGCGCGGCGCCGGGCCGGCTGCTGCTGGTGGCGCCGAACATCGTCCAGGTGGAGCGGGAGCTGGACGTCGACCCGCACGACTTCCGGCTCTGGGTGTGCCTGCACGAGGAGACCCACCGCACCCAGTTCGGCGCGGTGCCCTGGCTGCGCGACCACGTGCAGTCCGAGGTGCAGTCGTTCCTCGCCGAGACGGATGTCGAGCCGGTCGCGCTGCTGGAGCGGCTGCGCGAGGCGCTGGCCCCGGGGGAGCGGCCGGCCAGTGGCGCGGGCGGCCTGCTGGAGGTGGTGCAGACGCCCCGGCAGCGGGAGATCCTGGCCCGGCTGACCGCGGTGATGTCGCTGCTGGAGGGGCACGCCGACGTGGTGATGGACGGCGTCGGGCCGTCCGTGGTGCCCAGCGTCGGGGAGATCCGGGAGAAGTTCCAGCGCCGCCGGGACCGCGGCGCCGGACGGCTGGACCTGATGCTGCGCAAGCTGCTCGGGATGGACGCCAAGCTGCGCCAGTACCAGGACGGCGCGGTCTTCGTGCGCGGGGTGCTGGACCGGATCGGGATGGACGGCTTCAACCGGGTGTGGACCTCCCCGAACACCCTGCCGACCAGGGAGGAGATCCAGAACCCGGCGGCCTGGGTGGCCCGGGTCGGACGCCAGTCCCAACCGAAGCCCCCGGACGAGTGAAGCGGCCTGGCGCCGATACGTTTCTTCATTCACCCGTCCGTGGGACCGTGGTCGTACCGGTGGCGCGGGGGGCTCGGGCGTGCCTTCCGTTCTGCGACGATCTGTGAGCACTCGGTCACAATCCGACCGGTCCCTCCGTCCGAGGAGCTGCTTCCCATGGCCCCACACCCCGCGGTCGCGGCGATACGCCTGGCCGTCCGCCGCGCCCTGGCGGACCTGGCGGCCGAGGCCGTCGCGTCCGGCGCCCCCGCCCCCATCCCCGCCGTGAACAGGCAGACCGCCCATAGCCGGTTGCCCGCCACCGTGCCGCCCACCGCCCCCGCCGCCGGCAGTCCCGCCACCGTGCTGATCGGCAACGCCCGCCGCCACCCCTCCGGGCTGCCGCGCACCCCCGCCGCCCCCGACGCACCGCTGGTGCTGGTCGCCGTCAGCGGCGGAGCCGACTCCATGGCACTCGCCAGCGCCACCGCCTTCGAGGCCCCCAAGCTCGGCCTGCGGGTCGGCGCGGTCACCGTCGACCACGGTCTGCAGGACGGCAGCGCCGACCGCGCCCGGCAGGTCGCCGAGCGGCTGCGCGCCTTCGGCCTCGACCCCGTGGAGGCGGTCACCGTGCAGGTTGGCCGGCACGGCGGGCCCGAGAACGCCGCCCGGGAGGCCCGGTACGCCGCGCTGGACGCCGCCGCCGAGCGCCACCGGGCCCTGGCCGTCTTCCTCGGCCACACCAGGGACGACCAGGCCGAGACCGTGCTGCTGGGCCTGGCCCGCGGCTCCGGCGCCCGCTCGCTGGCCGGCATGCCGGGCCGCAAGGGCCACTACCGGCGCCCGCTGCTGGACGTGGACCGGGCCGCCACCCGGCAGGCCTGCGCCGCCCAGTCCATCCCGGTCTGGGAGGACCCGCACAACCTGGACCCGGCCTACACCCGCGCCCGGGTGCGCCACGAGGTCCTCCCGGTGCTGGAGAAGCACCTCGGCGCCGGGGTGGTGGAGGCGCTGGCCCGCACCGCCCGGCTGTTCCGGGACGACGCCGACGCGCTGGACCAGTGGGCCGAGCGTGCCGAGCAGGACCTCTACCGCCGTGACCCGCACGACGGCCGGGGCTCACTCTCCGTGGCCGAGCTGGGTCTGCTGCCGGCCGCGGTGCGCCGCCGGGTGCTGCGCCGGGTGGCGCTGCGCACCGGCTCCCCGGCCGGCGACCTGTTCGCCCGGCACCTGGAAACCGTGGACTCGCTGGTCACCGGCTGGCGCGGTCAGGGGCCGCTGCAGCTACCCGGGGGAGTCGAGGTCACCCGCCGGTGTGGCAACCTGGTGTTTCGGCGGCGGACCGACTGACCGCCGGCACAGGACCACGAACCCTTGAGGACGTACTCCCGGTGGACGCAAAGGACATGGGCGCCGATCTGGCAAAGGTGCTCATCAGCAAGGACGAGATCGATGCGAAGCTGGCCGAGCTGGCCGAGCGGATCGACCGGGATTACGAGGGGAAGGACCTGCTGATCGTCGGTGTCCTGAAGGGCGCCGTCATGGTGATGGCGGACCTGGCCCGGACGCTGCACTCCAAGGTCACCATGGACTGGATGGCGGTCTCCTCGTACGGCATGGGCACCAAGTCGTCCGGCGTGGTGCGGATCCTCAAGGACCTGGACACCGACATCGCCGGCCGCGACGTGCTGATCGTCGAGGACATCATCGACTCCGGTCTGACGCTGTCCTGGCTGCTTGGCAACCTGGGCTCGCGCGGGCCGGCCTCGCTCGAGGTCTGCACCCTGCTGCGCAAGCCGGACGCGGCCAAGGTGGAGATCGACGTCAAGTACGTCGGCTTCGACATCCCCAACGAATTCGTGGTCGGGTACGGGCTGGACTACGCGGAGAAGCTCCGCAACCTCCCGTTCATCGGTACGCTCGCCCCACACGTCTACGGCGGCTGAGCGCCGATCGGCGCGAAAGGGAACACCTCACCGATTCCACCCGTTGGAGTCGGCGAACGGACAACTGCATAGACCGTAACGTTGCGCTCCGCCCGGAGCGGGGTGCGACTGCTGTACGGTCAAATTACCCGCTCTTCGTACTGGACTGGTCCGGCTGGACTGAATCCGGTGCCGCGCGGGGTGCGTACGCACATCATCAGGAGCGCCGACGGCCGAGTGCCGCCAGGTGCCGTTTGAGTGGCAGGAGGGACGGGGCGGCAACGCCCCGCATGGATGGACGTCAAGCGATACTTCCGCGCGCCGATCGCATGGATCCTCCTGGCAGTCGTCGCCGTCATTGTGCTGATGAACGTCGTTTCGGACTCGAACGGCTACAAGACGGTCGACACCGGCCAGGTGGTCCAGGCGATTAACGCTGGCAACGTCAAGCAGGCGCAGATCACCACCGGTGACTCCCAGACGATCAAGATCGAACTGAAGGACGGCACCGCGCTGCCGGCCGGCGGCAACGGCAAGGTCCCGTCGGGCACCAAGTTCCAGGCCTCGTACATCGGCGACCAGGGCAAGGACATCGCCGAGAAGATGTCCGACAACGCCTCGCTGATGCCCCCGCAGGGCTACACCATCAGCCCCGAGAAGCAGTCCACCTTCGTCAGCCTGCTGGTCTCGATGCTGCCGATCGTGGTCATCGTGCTGATCTTCCTGTTCCTGATGAACCAGATGCAGGGTGGCGGCTCTCGGGTCATGCAGTTCGGCAAGTCCAAGGCCAAGCTGCTCACCAAGGACACCCCGAAGACCACCTTCTCCGACGTGGCCGGTGCCGACGAGGCGGTCGAGGAGCTCCAGGAGATCAAGGAGTTCCTGCAGGAGCCGTCGAAGTTCCAGGCGGTCGGTGCCAAGATCCCCAAGGGTGTGCTGCTCTACGGCCCGCCCGGAACCGGTAAGACCCTGCTCGCGCGTGCCGTCGCGGGCGAGGCGGGCGTGCCGTTCTACTCGATCTCCGGCTCGGACTTCGTCGAGATGTTCGTCGGTGTCGGTGCCTCCCGGGTCCGCGACCTGTTCGAGCAGGCCAAGGCGAACGCGCCGGCGATCATCTTCGTCGACGAGATCGACGCGGTCGGCCGGCACCGCGGCGCCGGCCTCGGCGGCGGCCACGACGAGCGCGAGCAGACCCTCAACCAGCTGCTGGTCGAGATGGACGGCTTCGACGTCAAGGGCGGCGTGATCCTGATCGCCGCCACCAACCGCCCGGACATCCTGGACCCGGCGCTGCTGCGCCCGGGCCGCTTCGACCGCCAGGTCGCGGTGGAGCGCCCCGACCTGCAGGGCCGCCTGGACATCCTCAAGGTGCACCAGAAGGGCAAGCCGATCGCGCCGGACGTCGACCTGTCGGCCGTCGCCAAGCGGACCCCCGGCTTCACCGGTGCCGACCTGTCCAACGTGCTGAACGAGGCGGCCCTGCTGACCGCCCGCTCGGACCGCAAGCTGATCGACAACTCCCTCCTGGACGAGGCGATCGACCGCGTGGTGGCCGGCCCGCAGAAGCGCACCCGGATCATGTCGGAGAAGGAGAAGAAGATCACCGCGTACCACGAGGGCGGTCACGCCCTGGTCGCGGCGGCTTCGCCCAACTCCGACCCGGTGCACAAGGTCACCATCCTGTCCCGCGGCCGCGCCCTGGGTTACACCATGGTGCTGCCGGAGGAGGACAAGTACTCGCAGACCCGCAACGAGATGCTCGACCGCCTCGCCTACATGATGGGCGGCCGGGCGGCCGAGGAGCTGGTCTTCCACGACCCGACCACCGGTGCGGCCGACGACATCGAGAAGGCCACCGGTACGGCCCGCGCGATGGTCACCCAGTTCGGCATGACCGAGCGGCTCGGCGCGATCAAGTTCGGCACCGACAACGCCGAGCCGTTCCTCGGCCGCGAGATGGGCCACCAGCGCGACTACTCCGAGGAGGTCGCCGGGCTGGTGGACGAAGAGGTCAAGAAGCTGATCGAGAACGCCCACAACGAGGCCTGGGAGATCCTGGTCGAGAACCGGGACGTGCTCGACAACCTGGTCCTGGAGCTCCTGGAGAAGGAGACCCTGAACAAGGAGCAGCTGGCCGAGATCTTCGCCCCGATCGTCAAGCGCCCGGCCCGTCCGGCCTGGACCGGGTCGGCCCGCCGCACCCCGTCCACCCGCCCGCCGGTGCAGTCGCCCAAGGAGCTGGCGCTCAGCAACGGTGCGGCCGGTGCCGGTCCGGTGGACATCGTCAAGCTGCCTCCGGTGACCGGCGAGACCACCGAGAACTGAGGCCGCCGGCGCCTTGCGCGCCGCAGTTGAACAGCGGAATGGATGCCGCGCCTGACGGGTTTGTACCCTTGAGGCGCGGCATCTGTGCTGTTCAGACCCTTCACCCAGCTAGTTTGCGAGGCTCGCATGATCGATCCGGTGACGCTCGACGGACAGTCCGGCATCGGCACCTTCGACCAGAAGCGGGCCGAGAACGCCGTTCGAGAGCTTCTGATCGCCGTCGGTGAGGATCCGGACCGCGAGGGTCTGCTGGACACGCCCGCCCGGGTGGCGCGCGCCTACAAGGAGATATTCGCGGGCCTGTGGCAGGAGCCGGAGGACGTGCTGACCACCACCTTCGACCTCGGCCACGACGAGATGGTGCTGGTCAAGGACATCGAGGTGTTCTCCACCTGCGAGCACCACCTGGTGCCGTTCCAGGGCGTCGCGCACGTGGGCTACATCCCGGCCGTCAGCGGCAAGATCACCGGCCTGTCCAAGCTGGCCCGGCTGGTCGACGTCTACGCCCGCCGCCCCCAGGTGCAGGAGCGCCTGACCAGCCAGGTCGCCGACTCGCTGATGCGGATCCTGGAGCCGCGCGGGGCGATCGTGGTGATCGAGTGCGAGCACATGTGCATGTCGATGCGCGGGATCCGCAAGCCCGGCGCCAAGACCCTCACCTCGGCCGTCCGCGGCCAGCTGCGCGACCCCGCCACCCGCGCCGAGGCGATGAGCCTCATCATGAGCCGCTGAGCCCTCCTGGGTCCTGGTGAGCCCCGCTGAGCGCCCCTGACCGCCGGTCAGGGGCGCTCAGCTTGCCGGCTCCCGGTCCGGTGGGGGTGCCAACCGGTCGCTGAGCCACTCCAGCGCCGCCGGCAGCTCGCGCCGCCAGGTGTCGAAGCTGTGCCCCCCGTCCGGCAGGAAGAGCGCGTCCACCCGGAGTTCCGGGTGGGCCTTGGTCACCGTCGCGGCGGTGGCCAGGAACTGCTGGGTGGCCGAGTAGTCGTCCTCGGTCCTGGTGCTGACGATCAGCAGCGAGGAGGCGGGCACCGGCAGGTGCTGCAGCCGCCACGCCAGGTCGTAGCTCTGCGCCAGCTGCTGGCTGCCGCCGAACAGGTCCCCGGTCGCCCAGTCGCCGGCCACCTGGTAGTCGGCGTGCAGGGCGGCCGCGCTGCCGTAGGAGCCGGGGTCGCGCAGCGCCAGCCGCAGCGCGCAACTCCCGCCGGTCGAGTACCCCAGCACGCCCCAGGACTGCGGCGACCGGCTCACCCGGTAGGCGGATCGCAGCGCCGCCGGCAGGTCCTTGGCGAACCAGGTCTCGGTGGCCGGGCCGCCGGGCACGTCCACACACTCGGTGTTGCGCGGGGCGGCCACCGTGGGCCGGGCCAGCACCACCACGGTGGGGGCCATCCGCCCGGTGCGCTGCAGCTCCGAGACGCGCTGCGGGGTGTGCAGCTCGGTCAGCAGGTGGAGCGCCCCGCCGGGGTAGCCGGCCAGGGCGAGCAGCACCGGGAAGCGCTGCCGGGAGTACCGGGGATTGAAGTATTCGGGTGGCAGATAGATGAACATCTGGTCGGAGAGTCCGCTGGCCTTTCCGGTCACCCGGATCGACTCCACCCGGCCGACCTGTTCCGGCGGCCCCTGCGGCAGGTCGGTCACCGTGCCGAGGCCGCCCTCGTCGGTGGGCCGCACCAGGGTGTCGCCGGACGGCGGCCCCGACCGTCCGCCGCCCGACTGGGCCAGGGTGAGCGGCCTGGTGTCGGACTGCAGCAGGTCGCCCCAAGAGGTGTAGAAGCCGTAGGAGTTGTTGAGCGTCAGTCCGGCGACCGCCAGTACCGTCAGCTGAGTGAAGATCAACAGGCCGATGCGGCCCAGGAGTTGCCATGGATGACCGCCGGCCAGCCGGGGCCAGAGCCACACGGTGGCGACGGTCGCTAGCACGGCGACGGCCGTGGCGAGGTACACCAGCGCGGTGCTGGTCAGCTGCATCCCAGACCCCCTGGCGGTCCGTCAGCATGTTGGTGGGGTACTGCTGCCCCATCATCCCCGGGTCGCTCGGGGGAGGGCCACCCGAGCCGCGGTGCCACAGGGGCAACGTGCGCGGCACCGGTTGCGGCACGGTTGAACCGCTGGTAGGCGCCCGGCTTCACCCACAGGAACCAAAGCTCTAGACTTCGGCGTCGCCACTCGCAGGGGGGCCGGCCGCGTTCCGGGGACGGGACGCCTCGGTGCAGGTGAGCCACCCATTACTCGCTCTTGATGGTCTCTTGGTCTGGATTGGGAAAAAAGGATGAAGGTCCCTCCCGGCTCACCCCTCGGGGTGATCGGCCACCCGCGCGCAGCCTCTACTCTGAACTTCCATGAGCGTTCCCGTGTCCGCTGAGTCGTCCCAGGAGCAGCCCCGCCGCAGGGGGCTGCAGACGCTGCGTACCCAAGCCGCCGCCGTACCGCGTGCTTGGCTGCCCGGTGTGGTCGGCTACGCCACCCTGCTGGTCGGTCTGGTGGACATCGCCAGCGGCGTCTTCCCGCGGCTGCGCCACACCCGGGTGCACACCTGGGCCGGCGAGCTGCCCGGCACCACCACGACCATCGCCACCGCCGGCACCCTGGTGATCGGCCTGCTGCTGGTGCTGCTGGCACACGCCCTGCGCCGCCGCAAGCGCCGGGCCTGGCGGATGGTCTGCGTGCTTCTGCCGGTCGGCGCGGCGCTGCACATCGTGCGCTGGCACCAGATCGGCCCGGCCGTGGTCTCGCTGGTGCTCACCGCGGTGATGCTGGTGCACCGCCGCGAGTTCTACGCCAAGGCGGACCCGCGCACCCGCTGGCGGGCGCTGCTGAACCTCGTGGTGATGGGCGCGATCAGCCTCGGTCTGGGCTTCTTGATCGTCAACTCGCACTCGGCCCGCGAGATGGGGCACCCGAGCCTGATGGCCCGGATCCGGGAGACGGTCTGGGGGCTGTTCGGCCTGGACGGCCCGGTCCGCTACCACCCGGACCGGGTCGGCGACCTGGTCGGCTACTCGCTGGCCGGCCTCGGCCTGCTGACCGCCTTCTCCACCGCCTACCTGCTGCTGCGCCCGGGCAAGCCGGAGCCGGAGCTCACCGCCGACGACGAGGCCAAGGTCCGCGCCCTGCTCGACCGGCACGGCAAGCGCGACTCGCTGGGCTACTTCGCGCTGCGCCGGGACAAGAGCGTGCTGTTCTCGCCGACCGGCAAGGCGGCGATCTCCTACCGGGTGGTCTCCGGCGTGATGCTGGCCTCCGGCGACCCGGTGGGCGACGTCGAGGCCTGGCCCGGTGCGATCAAGACCTTCATGGCGCAGGCCCGAGAGCACGCCTGGGTGCCGGCCGTGATGGGCTGCAGCGAGACCGGCGGCGAGGTCTGGACCCGCGAGGCCCACCTGGACGCGCTGGAGCTGGGTGACGAGGCGATCGTGGACACCAGCACCTTCTCGCTGGCCGGCCGGGCGATGCGCAACGTCCGCCAGATGGTCAAGCGGATCGAGCGCAACGGCTACTCCTGCCAGGTGCGCCGGGTCGGCGACCTGAGCCTGGAGGACAAGCGGCGGATCGCCGATGCCGCCGCCCGCTGGCGGGGCACCGACACCGAACGCGGCTTCTCGATGGCGCTCGGCCGGTTCGGCGACCCCGGCGACGACGACTGCGTGGTGGTCACCGCCCACAAGGCGCCCGGCGAGGGCGAGGACCCGAACGCGGACGACCTCAAGGCCGTGCTGCACTTCGTGCCCTGGGGCGAGGACGGCATCTCGCTGGAGCTGATGCGCCGCGACCGGGCGGCCGACCCCGGCCTCAACGAGCTGCTGATCGTCGCGGCCCTGGAGGCGGTGCCGGCGATGGGCATCCGCCGGGTCTCGCTGAACTTCGCGATGTTCCGGTCGGCGCTGGCCCGCGGTGAGCGGATCGGGGCCGGGCCGGTGCTGCGGGCCTGGCGCGGGCTGCTGGTCTTCCTCTCCCGCTGGTTCCAGATCGAGTCGCTGTACAAGTTCAACGCCAAGTTCCAGCCGGAGTGGGAGCCGCGGTTCCTGGTCTACCCGAACACCCGGGACCTGCCGCGGATCGGCTTCGCGGCGATGCAGGCGGAGGCGTTCATCACCCTGGGCATGCCGCGGTTCGGCCGCAAGAAGCAGCGCCAGGGGCTGATGCCGGCGTCGGCCGAGCAGTCGGGCTCGATCGCCCCGGCCGCCTGAGCCGCACCGGGCAGACCGGAAGACCGGCAAACCGGCAAACCGGGCAGCGGGTTGCGGGCCGATAATGGGCCCATGAACAACCCGTTGCCCGGTTTGCCGGTTTTTGATCGCTGTGCCGTGATGGGGGTCGTCAATGTGACCCCCGACTCCTTCTCGGACGGCGGCCGCTGGCTGGATCCGCACAAGGCGGTGGCGCACGGCCTCGACCTGGTGGCCCGCGGTGCCGACCTGGTGGACGTGGGCGGCGAGTCGACCCGGCCGGGCTCCCAGCGGGTCACCGAGGAGGAGGAGCTGCGCCGGGTGATCCCGGTGGTGCGCGAGCTGGCCGCCGCCGGGGTGCCGGTCTCGGTGGACACCATGCGCGCCTCGGTGGCCGAGCAGTCGCTGGCAGCCGGCGCGGTGCTGGTCAACGACGTCTCCGGCGGGCTGGCCGACCCGGCGATGGCCCAGGTGGTGGCCGACAGCGGGGCTCCGTTCGTGGTGATGCACTGGCGCGGCCAGTCGGCCGACATGGAGCAGCGGGCCGTCTACGGTGACGTGGTGGCCGATGTGGTCGCCGAGCTGACCGCCCGGATGGAGGCGCTGCTCGCGGCCGGGGTCAAGGGGGAGCAGCTGATCCTGGACCCGGGGCTCGGTTTCGCGAAGACCGCCGAGCACAACTGGGCGCTGCTGGGAGGTTTGGACGCGCTGACCGCCTTGGGTCACCCGGTACTGGTGGCCGCATCGCGCAAGCGGTTCCTGGGTACGCTGCTCGCCGACCCGCAAACCGGCGAGCTGCGTCCACCCCGCCGGCGCGACGACGCGACCGCGGCGATCTCGGTGCTGTCGGCCCGAGCGGGGGCCTGGGCGGTGCGGGTGCACGACGTGGCGGGCACCGCGGATGCCGTCCGGGTGGTCGCCGCCTGGCGCGCCGCCGGGCCGAGCTGAGCAGACGGGCGGACGGAAGGTGGGTGGTGGCGTGACCGGTGACTCGCTGGGCAACGGCAACAACGGCAAGACGGCGGCCCTGGAGGCCGACCGCGAGGCGGTGCTGGCCGCGAACCAGCGGCTGTACGAGTCGCTGGAGAACAACGACCTGGAGGCGCTGGAGGACGTCTGGCTCTCCGCCGCCGACGCCGACGACAAGGGCGGTGTGGTCTGCGTGCACCCCGGCTGGCCGGTGCTGCGCGGCCGGGCCCAGGTGACCCGCTCCTACCTCCTGATCATGATGAACACGGAGTACATCCAGTTCTTCCTGACCGATGTCGAGGCCGAGGTGCAGGGCGATGTGGCGCTGGTCACCTGCACCGAGAACATCCTGTCCGGCGGCGAGGCCGAGGAGGAGGGGGAGCTGGGCCCGCTGGTCGGCGGCAAGGTGGTCGCCACCAACCTGTTCCGTCGTACCCCGGACGGCTGGCGGCTCTGGTCGCACCACGGCTCACCGGTGCTGACCAGCGGCGATGACGATGACGACGACGATGACCGGGGCTGACGTCCGGCCCCGGGGCCGAACCGTCGGCAGCCGAGGGTAGATTCGATGGTCGGTGGGCGACGGGGCCCGCCGGACCCAGATCAGGAGCAGTGATTTCTGGTGCTTGACCGTGTCACCCTGAAGGGCTTGCGCGCCCGCGGCCACCACGGCGTCTTCGAGCGCGAGCGGATCGAGGGCCAGACCTTCGTGGTCGACGTGGTGCTCCACCTCGACACCCGCCCGGCTGCCTCCGGTGACGACCTCACCCGCACGGCCCACTACGGGATCGTCGCGGAGGAGGTCACCGCGATCATCGCCGGCGAGCCGGTGGACCTGATCGAGACGCTGGCCCAGCGGATCGCCGACCAGTGCCTCAAGCACGAGCCGGTCGAGGAGGTCGAGGTCACCGTCCACAAGCCGGACGCGCCGATCACCGTGCCCTTCGACGACGTGACCGTCACCATCCACCGGGGCCGCCCGTGACGGCCCCCGTACGACCGCCCAGCAGCTACCCCCAGCCTTCGGCCGGGAACGCCCCCCACGCCCAGGAGGACGATCGATGAGCACCAGCGACCCGACCGCCACCCCGACCACCTTCAACCTGCAGCACCGTCTGGACAGCGCCGACACCACGCTGGCCAACCCGCGCACCGCCGTGGTGGCCCTGGGCAGCAACCTGGGCAACCGGCTGGAGACCCTGCAGGGCGCGGTGGACGCACTGGGCGACACCCCCGGCCTGAAGATCACCGGCGTGTCCGGCGTCTTCGAGACCGAGGCGCTGGGCGGCCCCGCCGAGCAGCCCAACTACTACAACGCCGTGGTGCTGCTGCGCACCACGCTGCCGCCGTACTCGCTGCTGGAGCGGGCCAACGCGATCGAGGACGCGTTCGGCCGGGAGCGCACCGTGCGCTGGGGCGCCCGCACCCTGGACGTCGACATCATCAGCTTCCAGGGCGTGCTGAGCGAGGACCCGGTGCTGCTGCTGCCGCACCCGCGGGCGCATGAGCGGGCCTTCGTGCTGGCTCCCTGGCTGGACGCCGACCCGGTCGCCGAGCTGCCCGGGCACGGGCCGGTCGCCGAACTGCTCGCCGCCATCGGAGACAGCCAGGACGTGCGCCGCCGCACCGACATCGGGCTGCAGCTGCCGCAGTAGGCAGGCCGCCGTCGGGCCGCGGCCGCCGGAGTAGGGTCGAGGCGACGGCCGACCGTCCGTCAGAAGGGAACACCCGGAAGTGAAGCCGCTGCGCCTGCGTCTCCTGCTGGCCATCTTCGTGGTCACCACGGCCCTCGCCTGGGCCGGCGCGAAGTTGTGGAACTCGCTGGACACGCTGCCCGGCACGCCCGCCGCCGCACCGGTGGTGCTGGCGGTGGTCGCCGTGATCCTGCTGGCGGTGGCCATCTCGCTGCGGTCCCGGCTGAAGGCGATCCGGGACCGGGCGCCGGGCGCCAAGCGGGTCGACCCGCTGCTGGCCGCCCGGGCCGTGGTGCTCGGGCAGGCCAGTGCGCTGGCCTCCGCGGTGGTCAGCGGGATCTACGCGGGCCTGGGCATCGAGCTGCTCACCCTGCCGGACTTCGACTCCCACCGCGGCCCGGCGATCACCGCCGGGCTGGCGGTGCTGGCGGGTGCCGCCGTGGTCGCGGTGGCCCTGTGGCTGCAGCACATCTGCAAGCTCCCGGACGACGGCGGCAACCACGACCGGGGCAAGGGCCCGGCCTCGTCGCCGCGCTGACCAGGTATCGACCGCAGGCCCCCACCCCAAGGAAACACTCAGGTTCGGCGCACGCTAGTTTTTTGACCATGCCTCGCGGACGCCACCGACACTCCTCACTCCTCAGCCGTGCGATCGGCCCCGCCGCCGCGGCCGTCCTCACGGTGGCCGCGCTCGCCGAGCTGCTGCTCGGCGCGGACCACATGGTGGTCCGCTCGGTCGGGGCGGCCGCAGTGCTGGCCGTGCTCGGCCTGGCGATGGTGCTGCGGCAGCGCGACCGCGCCGCCCGGGCCGCCGCCGATGCCGCCGCGGCCCGCCGGATCCGTGACGAGGAGCGGTTCGAGGAGCAGCTCGCCGAGGCCGAGTACGCCGCCGAGGTGGCCGAGGAGCGGGCGGCACGGCTCGGCCGCCGGCTGACCGCGGAGAAGTCCCGGCTGGCGAAGGCGGAGACCGAGATCGCCCGGCTGCTCAAGGAGCGCGCGGTGCTGGCCGCCGAGCAGGCGCTCAAGGAGGCCGAGGCGACGCAGCGGGCCATCGAGGCGGCCCGCCCCAAGTACCCGGTGACCCCGGTCGCCTATCTGCGGGCGGCGAACGCGCTGCGCGCGATGGCCCGCCGCGCCGAGCTGGCCGAGGCGCAGGCCGAGCACCTGGCGCGCCGCCAGGCCGCCCGGCAGCCCGCCGCACTGCCGCCGGCGCGGCCGGCCGAGGCCCCTGCGCTGCCCGAGGCGCTGCCCGCCGCCCTGCCGGACGCGGTGCCCGCCGCGCTGCCCGAGGTGCGCGCCCAGCACACGCCGGCCGTCGTCGAGCCGGCCGCCCGGCCGAAGGCCGGACCCGCGGCCACCGAGACCGAGGCCAAGGCCGCGCCCGCCGCGCAGACCCCCGGCGAGCGCCCCGCGGTGGCCGCCTCCCCGGTGCGCCCGATGCTCGCCGCACCCACCGAGCAGGCCGCCGCGGCCGCCGCCATGGTGCCGGTGGCCCGGCAGCGCCCGCGCCCGCCGGTGCCGGGCAGCCGTCCCGCGCCGTCGTTCAGCTTCTTCGACCGGGGCGCGGCACCGCGGGTGGCCGCGCCGGCCCCGTCGGTGCGCTCGGTCAGCGAGCTGGTCCAGCAGCGCGCCGAGCGGGCGGAGCCGGAGCAGGCCGGCCAGGCGCAGGACGACCTGGCCGATGTGCTGGGCGACGAGGTGGTCGGCGCCGAGGTGGTCGACCTGACTCCCGAGGACGAGACCGAGCTGCTGGACGTCGTCGAGCTGCGCGCCAAGCACAGCTGAAGTCCGCTCGAAGAGTTGAGCGTTGCTCAGATTCGCGGATAACGACCGGCCAGCACCCAGATGTTCGGGTTGTCGCCCAGCTCCGGGTGCAGGTCGGTCAGATCGGCCAGCACGTCCTGCAGGAAGTCCCGGGCCTCGCGCCGCAGTTCCTCGTGGCGCACCACCAGCGGCGGCTCGTCCAGCCAGCTGGCGATGATCTCCACATGCCCGAACCGCCGGGCGAACCTGAGCAGTTCGGTGTTCTGGGTGAAGTCCAGGTCGGCGGTGCGCAGCGCGGCGGCCCGGCTGCCGCGCGGGTCCTCGTCCAGTTGCTCCACGATGTCGCACAGCGCCCAGGCGAAGTCCAGCACCGGCACCCAGCCCCAGGCGGTGGACAACTCCAGCGCGTCCTCCGCCACGTACACGTCCCCGCAGAACAGGTCGTGCCGCAGCGCCTTCACGGAGGCGGTGCGGTAGTCGGTCTGCGGGGGGTCGGGGATCCGCAGCGAGAGGGAGTAGCCGAGCTCGATCACCCGCACATTTAACCGCGTGACGCGGCGGGGGTACGCCCGGGATGATGGGGGTATGCCCGAGCCAGTGCGCGTTCGGGGCTCGGTGGTGGTGCCGGACGCCGAGCTCGTCTGGCGCTTCTCCCGATCCAGCGGCCCCGGTGGCCAGCATGTGAACACCTCCGACACCCAGGTCGAGCTGCGCTACGACCTGGTGGCCTCCGCGGCGCTGCCCGAGGTCTGGAAGCAGCGCGCCCTGGAGCGGCTGGCGCACCGGCTGGTGGACGGCCGGGTGCTGGTGGTGCGGGCCAGCGAGCACCGCTCGCAGTGGCGCAACCGCGAGGTGGCGGCCGCCCGGCTGGCCTCGCTGCTCGGTGAGGCGACCGCCCCGCCGCCCAAGGCCCGCCGGGCCACCAAGCCCAGCCGCGGGATGGTCGAGCGGCGGCTGTCGAACAAGAAGCACCGCGCGGAGCTCAAGCGCGGCCGGTCGGCGCCGCGCGCCACCGATTAACCGATCAGGAGGCCGGCTCAGCCCAGCTGCCGGTAGCCGCCGCGGAAGTAGAGCAGCGGCCGGCCGTCCGGGGCCGGCACCCGGGCCCGCAGCACCCGGCCGAGCACCAGGGTGTGGTCGCCCGCGGCTATCCGCTGCTCGGTGCGGCACTCCACGGTCGCCAGGGCGCCGCCGATCAGCGGTGAGTCGGTCAGCTCGGAGCGCTCGTGCGGGGTGTCGGCGAACAGCAGGCGGTCGCTGAGCCGCCCCTTCATGGCGAACCGGGCGGCCACCGCCTTGTGCTCCTCGCCGAGGAGTGAGACGGCCCACAGGTCGACCCGGGAGAGCACTTCGTCCATCCGGGAGTCCTCGCGCACCGAGACCAGCACCAGCGGCGGTTCCAGCGAGACCGACAGGAACGAGGTCGCGGTCATGCCCGCGTCGTCGCCCGCGTCGGAGGCGGTCACCAGGGCGACTCCGGAGGCCAGCTGGGTGAGCGCGGCGCGGAACTCGTCCGGGGTGGCGTTGGGGGTGGTGAGGTGTTGCGGCGAGGTGGACACGTACCGCACGGTAGCCCCCGGGCTGTGTCGACGGCATCCGGCGGTGGTCCTAAGCCGGGTCCTAGGCCCCTTCTCGGGCGCCCGTACCCGGGCATCCGCAAGGGGGTCGCGGCGGCACGGACCGGGCACGACCGACCTCGAAGTTGGCCATCGCCGGATCCTGTCCGGGCATGACCGAGATGAACCGGGTTTGCCTCTCTATGCGTTCTGTGATTTGAGTCACAAGTAACGACCTATTGCTGACCGAGCGTGCCGATCGTTGTGCTCGCTGTGATTCAGTTCTTCTGGCAATCGGACGATAACCATCAAGACCCACCCGAAGAACCGGGGGAGCCCCCGCATGGAAGCCGAGTCGGAGCCGTACGTCCGCCTCGCGACCCTTCGCACCTTGCACCGGGTCGTGGCGGACCTCAACGCTGCCCGCAGCCTGGCGGGCACCTTGCAGGCCGTCGTCGAGGGGGCGGTGCACGGTCTGGGCTTCGACGCGGCCGCGGTCAACCTGGTCCGCCCGGACGGCGACCTGGTGGTGGCGGCGGTCTGGGAGTTCGAGGAGCGCGACTACGGCGGCCCCGCGGTGCTGCTCGGCCAGGTGGGCAGCCGGGCCTCCTGGGACCGGCTGCTGGCCGCCGCCGACCACTGGGGCGCCCTGCGGTTCCTGCCGTACGACCGCGGCTGGGCGGTCGAGCCCGACATCCCGCGCTGGACCGGCGACGGCCCGCTGCCGGTCTACGCCAACGACTGGCACCCCGAGGACGGCCTGCTGGCCCCGATGTACAGCGCCGGCGGCGACCTGCTCGGGGTGCTCAGCGTGGACCGCCCGCGCAGCGGCAAACGCCCGGGCGCGTGGACCCGCGAAGCCCTGGAGATGTTCTCGCTGCAGGCCTCGATCGCGATCGGCAACGCCCGGCTGCGGGCCGAGATGCAGCGGGCGCTGGCCCGGATGGAGAAGGACCAGCAGGCGCTGCGGGCCAGCGAGGAGAGCTTTCGCCAGGCCTTCGAGTACGCCCCCAGCGGGATGGCCATCACCGAGCTGCACGGCCCCGGCCGCGGCCAGCTGACCCGGGTCAACGACGCGCTGTGCCGGCTGCTCGGCCGCTCCCGGGCGAGCCTGCGCCAGCACAGCTTCCTCGACCTGGTGCACCCCGACGACCGGGGCCTGCTGGAACGCACCAGCACCGAGAGCGGCCGGGCCGAGCTGCGGCTGCTGCGGCGGGACGGCAGCTACCAGTGGGTCTGCCTGCGCAACTCGATCGTCGCGGACGCCGCCGAGGGCCCGACCTTCCTGCTCACCCATGTCGAGGACATCGAGGAGCGCAAGCGGCACGAACTCCAGCTGGCCCACCGGGCCAGCCATGACGCGTTGACCGGCCTGCCCAACGGCGCCGAACTGCGGGCCCGGCTGGCCCGCCGGCTCTGCGCGCTGCCGCAGGGCCCGGGCGGCGCGGCGGCGCACGACGGGGCTGCGCCGGGGCGGGGGCGGGGGGAGCCCGTGGGCGGTCCCTGCGCCCTGGAGACGGTGTCCGCCGCACCCGGCAGCGCGGGCTTCCACGGGCCGCACGGGCCGCGTTCGGCCTCCCCGGTGCCGGCCGGGGTCGGCGGCCCGTCGGCGCCCGGCCACGGGGCCCACGGCGACCTCGCGGAGCAGGGCGCCGGGGGCTGCGGCACCCTGACCCACGGGTACGCCGAGCGCGGCATGCCGGGTCTGGCCGCGCACGAGGGCTACGGCGCCCCGCCGCCGGACCACGTGCACGCCGTGGTGCCCGGCGACCCGGACGCCGCCCCGGAGCCCTGGCACGGCCCGCAGGCCGCCGGTCCGGCCCCGCAGAAGGGGTTGGCGGTGCTCTTCTGCGATCTGGACGGCTTCAAGTCGGTGAACGACCGGTTCGGCCACAACGCGGGCGACGCGGTGCTGGTGGAGGTGGCCCGGCGGCTCCAGCAGGCGGTCCGCGAGGGTGACACGGTGGCCCGGCTGGGCGGCGACGAGTTCGTGGTGCTGGCCGACTCGATAGGCAGTTCGGAGGCAACCGACCTGGCGGTGCGGCTGCGCGGCGCGGTGCAGCCGCCGATGCGGATAGCCGGGCGGGTGATGCGGGTCGGGGTCAGCCTGGGGATCGGCTGGGCCGGCTGCGGCATGAGCATCGAGGAGGTGCTGCACCAAGCGGACAAGCGGATGTACGACGAGAAGCGGGCCCGGGGCGGCACGCTGCGCGGCTCCCGGGGGGAACGCTCGCACCGGCGCGCCGTGTAGCCCCTGTAGGGTGCCCTGGGTACAGGTGCACCAGCACAGTGACGGGGAGTTGATCAGCGCGATGACGGCCGGCGGCCAGGGGCCCGAGGACGGCGCGGGCGGCGCCCCGCAGGAAGACGACCCGTTCGGGTACCTGTACCGGCCCGCCGAGGGCGCGCCGGGCGTCGAGCAGCCGCCTGCTGCCCCGCGCACCGCGTACCGCCCGATGGAGGTCGGCCGGGCCCAGTACGGCCAGCAGGCGCAGTACGGCCAGCAGGCCCCCCGCCCGCCGCAGGGCCCGCCGCCGCCCTACCTGCAGCAGCAACAGCAGCAGCCCGGCTACGGCGACCCCGCCGCCCAGCTGCCGCACCAGCAGCCCCGGTACGCCGAGCGGTCCCGGCCGCGGCCCGGCGAGGACGCGCCGCGCGGGCGCGGCAAGGGCGCGGTGATCGGCGTGGTGGCGGTGATCGCGGCGATCGCGATCGGCGCCGGCATCGCACTCTCCGGCAACGACGGCACCAAGAAGGACAACGCCGCCCCCAGGCCGACCGGCAGCGCCGGCCACTCGAGCGCCGGCAGCCCGGCCCCGTCGGCCTCGGCCGCGTCGTCCCCTCCGGCCTCGCCGAGCGCGGCCTCGGGCGGCTTCGTGGACGCCTCCAAGGCGCAGCCGGGCGGCGGCGCCACGCTGACCAACTCGATAAAGGGCGCGGTCTCCGCCGACGGCAGCTACCTGCAGATGCAGGCGGGCTCCACGGCGACGTTCACGGTGAACGTGCCGACCGCCGGCCTCGGGAAGATCTGGTTCCACTACGGCAACACCAGCGGCGGCGCGGTGCACGTCGGGGTCAGCGTGAACGGCCATGACCACGACGGCGGCACCACCTTCAAGAGCTGGGACACCGGTGGTGACCCGACGAAGTCCTGGTCGTACACCTGGGTGAGCCCGCAGCTGCCAGCCGGCACCGACACCATCGTGGTGACCACCAGCGGCGGTCCGGTGATGCTGGACCAGATGGCGCTGACCGGGATGAACGTGGACGGCAACTACCCTTCCCAGGGCCCGGCTTCACCGACCGGCTGACGGCTCGTCAGGCCGCCGGGGGCTCCCCCTCGGGAGGTGCCGGTCACCGGGCCCCTCCCGAGGGATAGCCGAGTGGTGCTCAGCTTCCGCTGGAGAAGCGCTCGGCGCCGGTGATCCATTCGCCGCGGCGGACCACGGCGACCAGGTCGTACGTCTCGGAGTCGAGCACCGCCAGGTCGGCGTTCTTCCCGACGGCCAGCGAGCCGGTCGAGTCGGACAGGCCGAGCAGGGCGGCCGGGTTGGTCGAGATGGACCGCACGGTCTGGGTGAGGCTCAGCTTGTTGACGAGGACGGAGCGCTTGAAGGCGACGTCCAGGGTGAGCGTGGAGCCGGCGATCGAGCCGCCCTCCACCAGCCGGGCGACGCCGTCCTCGACCCGGACCTGGAGCGGGCCCAGCGGGTAGAGGCCGTCGCCCATCCCGGCCGCGCCCATCGCGTCGGTGATCAGCGCGACCCGCTCGGCACCGGCCGCGCCGTAGGCCAGGTCCAGCACCGACGGGTGCAGGTGGACGCCGTCGTTGATCAGCTCGACGGTGACCCGCTCGTCCTCCAGCAGGGCGACGATCGGGCCGGGCGCGCGGTGGTTGATGCTCGGCATCGCGTTGAACAGGTGGGTGGCGACGGTGGCGCCGGCGTCCACCGCCTCCAGGGTCTTGGTGTAGTCGCAGTCGGTGTGGCCGACCGCCGCGATCACCCCGAGGTCGGCCAGCATCCGGACCGACTCCAGGCCGCCGGGCAGCTCCGGGGCCAGCGTGACCATCCTGGCGGTGCCGCGGGCGGCGTCCACCAGCTTGCGGACCAGCGCCGGGTCGGGCTCGCGCAGCAGGTCCGGGCGGTGCGCGCCGCAGCGCCCGGGGGAGATGAACGGGCCCTCGAAGTGCACCCCGGCCAGCACCCCGTCCTCGACCAGCTCGGACAGCACCGCCGCCTGCCGGCAGACCTCGTCGATCTCGCCGGTGACGGTGGAGGCGACCGTGGTGGTGGTGCCGTGCTCCAGGTGGGCGCGGGCGGCGACCAGCGCCTCCTCGGCGCTCCCGGAGGCGTAGGAGGCACCGCCGCCGCCGTGCACATGCAGGTCGACGAACCCCGGGACCACGGTGAAGCCTGTCAAGTCCAGGGCGGTCAGGTCCAGGCCGCCGGCCGCCCTGGGGCCGCCGATCCCGGTGATGGTGCCACCCGAGAAGGCCAGCCGGCCGTCCTCGACGACGCCGCCGGGCAGCACCAGCCGGGCACCGGCCAGGATTGTTTCCTCCGCGGTCACGCGGTCACCTCCGTTGAGAGCAGATCCCAGGCGAGCAGGCCGGCGCCCAGGGAAGCGGCGGTGTCTTTGAGCATGGCCGGGACCACCTTCGGGGGCACCTGGAAGGTCAGCCGCTCGGCGACCGCCGCGCGCAGGGGAGTGAAGAGCGTGTCACCGGCCTCGGCCAGCCCGCCGCCGACGATCACCGTCGACGGGTCGAGCAGGCTCTGCGCCAGCACGATGCCGTCGGCGAGGGCGTCCACGGCGCGCTGCCACAGGGCCGTCGCGGCCGGGTCGCCGGCGGCCACCGCCAGCGCGCAGTCGGCGGCGTCGGCGCCCGGGTCGCCCGACGCCTCGGCCCAGGCCCGGGAGACCGCGCCGGCCGAGGCCAGCGTCTCCAGGCAGCCGCGGGCGCCGCAGCCGCAGGCCGGGCCGCCGGGACGGACCACCACGTGGCCGATCTCGCCGCCGTAGCCGTGCGCACCCGACTCGATCCGGCCGTCGATGCCGATGGCTCCGGCGATGCCGGTGCCCAGTGCGATGAAGAGGAACCGCCCGACTCCGCGGCCGGCGCCGATCCGCCCCTCGGCCAGCCCGCCGGAGCGGACGTCGTGGCCGAGGGCGACCGGCAGGCCGCCGAGCCGCTCGCCGAGCAGTTTGCGCATCGGCAGCTCCCGCCAGCCGAGGTTGGCGGAGAAGACCGCGATCCCGTTCTTCTCGTCGATCGTCCCCGGCACCGCGACGCCGGCCGCGAGCGGGCCCTGGCCGAATCGGCTGCGGCCCTCCTCGGCGAGGTCGGCGGCGAAGTCGAGGATGGCGGCGACCACGGCGTCGGTGCCGTGCTCCCGCCCGGTCGGTCGGCGTGCTTCGAACAGCACGGAGCCGTCCTGGGCGAGCAGCGCGGCCTTCATGCCGGTGCCGCCTACATCGAGTGCGATGACGTGCTTCACGGGGGACAGTTTCCCTTGTCCAAGGAGAAGAGGTCTAGTCCAGTGGTCGGATTGGTCTGGCCCGGTCGAGGTGACTGCCGCCGGTCAGAGCAGTACCGACCGGGTCAGGGCCTGCGGACGGTCCGGATCCAGCCCGCGGGCCTCGGCCAGCGCCACCGCCAGTCGGTGCACCCGGACCAGATCGGCCATCGGATCCATACCCGCCGGTGCCGAGTCGGCCACCAGCAGCCCGCCGGTTTCCGCGATCTGGGCGTCCAGGCCGGCCGGCAGTGCGCCGAACATCCAGACCGCGCGACCGGGCCCGGTGATGGCGATCGGGCCGTGCCGGTACTCCATGGCCGGGTAGGCCTCGGTCCAGAAACGGGCCGCCTCGCGCATCTTCAGCCCGGCCTCCAGGGCCAGCCCGTTGGTCCAGTCGGCGCCCAGGAAACTGATCTGATCAATCGTCAGCAAGCCGTCGGGCAGCGGCTGGGCAAGCGCTTGCTCGGCGTCGTCGGCGGCTCGGGCCACCGGGTGCACGCCGGCCGGGAGTGCGCCGTGCAGCTCCAGGTGGGCCCGCAGCAGGGCCAGCGCGCTGGTGGCGAACCGGGTCTGCACCACCGACCGCTCGTCGGCGAAGTCCAGCACCACCAGTCGGTCGGCGGCCTGTTTGATCGGGGTGGCCGGGTCGGCGGTCAGCGCGGCGGTCGGGGTCCGGTCGGACAGCCGGTCCAGCAGGGCCAGCACCTCGGTGGTGGTGCCGGAGCGGCAGATCACGAGAACCCGGTCGTACTGCCGGGCATAACGGAACTCGGAGGCCGCGAAGGCGTCGGTCTCGCCCTGGCCGGCGGCCTCGCGCAGCGCGGCATAGGCCTGCGCCATGAACCAGGAGGTGCCGCAGCCGACCACGGCGACCCGCTCGCCGGGCTGCGGCAGCGCGGTGTCCGAGGGCTCGGCGAGCGCGGCGGCCCGGCGCCAGGTGGCCGGCTGGGTGGCCAGCTCCTGGGCGGTCAGAGAGCTCATGGCGTTCCTTCCGTCTGCGTGAACGTGCTTGTTTTATAGCTGTTTCGATCAGTAATGCGCAATAGGGTCGGCAAGTACGGAACGGCACTACGGCGGTGAACGGCACTGTGCGACGCTGTCCGGGCAGCGGTGGTCGATCAGCTTTGGAAGGCGCGGCGTGTCCCGATACGAGCGATGGAACGGTCTCCTCGAACTCCTCGCCGAGCACGGCAGGTTGGAGGTCGAGGAGGCAGCCACGGCACTCGGCGTCTCGGCCGCCACCATCCGCCGCGACCTGGACCAGCTGGCCCGCCAGCAGATGGTCACCCGCACCCGCGGCGGCGCGGTGGCCCACAACGTCTCCTACGACCTGCCGCTGCGCTACAAGACCGCCCGGCACGCGGGCGCCAAGCAGCGGATCGGCCAGGCGGTGGCGGCGCTGATCGACCCGGGCGAGGTGGTCGGCCTGAACGGCGGCACCACCACCACCGAGGTGGCCCGGGCCCTCGCGGTCCGCCCGGAGCTGGCCGAACGGCCGGAAGCCGGCGGCCAGTCGCTCACCGTGGTGACCAACGCGCTCAACATCGCCAATGAGTTGACGGTCCGGCCGGCCGTGAAGATCGTGGT
The DNA here is from genome assembly GCF_029892145.1 of Kitasatospora sp. GP30. Classification (NCBI taxonomy): domain Bacteria; kingdom Bacillati; phylum Actinomycetota; class Actinomycetes; order Kitasatosporales; family Streptomycetaceae; genus Kitasatospora; species Kitasatospora sp. GP30. The sequence continues at coordinate 178,690 of NZ_JARZAH010000009.1, read as the reverse complement.
CACCGGTGGTGTCGCCCGCCCGCAGTCCTATGAGCTGATCGGCCCGCTGGCCGCCAGCGTGCTCGGCGAACTCACCATGGACGTCACGGTGCTGGGCGTGGACGCGCTGGACGTCCAGGCCGGCGCGACCGCGCACCACGAGGGCGAGGCCAGCGTCAACCGGCTGCTCGCCGCGCGGGCCCGCCGGGTGGTGGTGGCCGCCGACTCCTCCAAGCTGGGCCGGCGCGCCTTCGCCCGGATCTGCGGCCTGGAGGCGATCGACACCCTGGTCACCGACTCGGCGGCGCCCGAGGAGATGGTGGCCGGCTTCGCCGAGGCCGGGATTCGGGTGCTCACCGTCTGACCCGGCCGGCCCCCGGGGTGGCGGCCGTACGCACCGGGGTGGTGGCTGTACGCCTCGGGATGGTGGCCGAGTGCCCCCGGGGAGGATGGCCGCGTGCCCGCGGGGTGGTGCCGCGGGCCCCGGGATAATGGCCGCATGACCGAGCTCACCGACCGCGACCGCGCCGTGCTGGCCCTGGAGGCCCGCCCCTGGCGCACCCAGGGCGCCAAGGAGCAGGCCGTCCGCGAGGAGCTGGGCATCTCGGCCACCCGCTACTACCAGCTGCTCAACGGCCTGCTGGACCGGCCGGAGGCGCTCGCCCACGCCCCGGTGCTGGTCAACCGGCTGCGGCGGATCCGGGAAGCCCGGCGTGCGGAGCGTTAAGTGAGCGACCTTGCGGGTAGGTTGGCCGCCATGGGCACCCTGCTGGAACCGACCACCCCCGCCGGCCGTGCGGGCCTGGCCGCGCTGCTGGCCGAGCCCCGCCGCGCCCTGCTCGCCTTCGACTTCGACGGCACCCTGGCCCCGATCGTCGCGGACCCCGAGCAGGCCTTCGCGCACCCGGGCGCGGCCGGCGTCCTGGCCCGGCTGTCCGGCCGGGTCGGCACCGTCGCGGTGGTCACCGGGCGTCCGGCACTGGCCGCGGTGCGGCTCGGCGGCTTCGCCGCTGCCCCGGGCCTGGACCACCTGGTGGTGCTCGGCCACTACGGCGCCGAGCGCTGGGACTCCACGACCGGGCAGCTGACCGCGCCCGCCAGCCACCCCGGCGTGGCCGCGGTCCGGGCCGAACTGCCCGCGCTGCTGGCCTCGTTGGGCGTCCCGGAGGGCACCGTGGTGGAGGACAAGGAGCGCTCGCTGGCCGTGCACACCCGGCGCACCGCCGACCCGGACGCGGTGCTCGACCGCCTGCGTGCGCCGCTCGCCGACCTGGCCGCCGCGCACGGCCTGGCGGTGGAGCCGGGGCGGATGGTGATCGAGCTGCGCCCGCCGGGCGTCGACAAGGGCGCCGCGCTCACCGAGCTGGTGCGCGAACGCGGGGCCGGCGCAGTGCTCTACGCCGGTGACGACCTGGGCGACCTGGCCGCCTTCGACGCGGTCGACCGGCTGCGGGCCGCCGGGCTGCCCGGGCTGCTGGTGGCCAGCGGCCCGGTGACCGGCGAGCCGCCGGTGCGCGAGGTGGCCGAGCGGGCCGACCTGGTGGTGCCGGGGCCCGGCGGGGTGGTGGAGCTGCTGGACCAGTTGGGCGAGGAGCTCGTGCCGACGCGCTGAGTCGCTGCTGAGTCGCTGCTGGGCCGCTCAGGAGGCGGTCAGCGCGGCCAACTGCTCGAGGAACCACTGCTGCGGCGAGAGCGCGGTGGCCGCCGCCGCCAGCCGCTTGGTGCGTTCGGTGCGCTCGGCGGCGGGCATGGTCAGGCCCCGGTGCAGCGCGTCGGCGGTCCCCACCACGTCGTACGGGTTGATCCCGATCGCGTCCTCGGCCAGCTCCGCCCAGGCGCCCGCCTCCCGGGAGAGCACCAGCGCGCAGCCCGCCTCGGAGACCACCGGCACCTCCTTGGCGACCAGGTTCATGCCGTCCCGGATCGGGTTGACCAGCGCCACGTCGGCCAGCCGGTAGGCGGCCAGCGAGCGGGCGAAGTCGTCCTCGACCTGGAGTATCAGCGGCTGCCAGGTGGCGGTGCCGAACTCGGCGTTGATCTCCTCGCTGATCCGCCGCACCGCCGCCGTGTAGTCGCGGTACTCGGCCAGGTCCTGGCGGGACGGGTAGGCGAAGGCGATGTGCACCAGCCGGTCGTGCCACTCGGGGCGGGTGCGCAGCAGGTGCCGGTAGGCCTGCAGGCCGCGCACGATGTTCTTGCTCAGCTCGGTGCGGTCCACCCGGACGATGGTTCGCCGGTCGCCCACCGCGGCCTTCAGCGCGGCCAGTCGCTCGTCGACGTCCGGCCGGTGCGCCCGCTCGCGCAGGAACTCCGCGTCGGCGCCCAGCGGGTGCACGCCCAGCGCCGTGGTGCGGCCCTGGAAGGTCACGGTCAGTGCCGCCCGGTCCACGGTGGCGCCCAGCACCCGCTCGCTGCAGTCGGCGAACGCCTCGGCCCAGCGCCGGGTGTGGAAGCCGGCCCGGTCCGCGCCCAGCACCCCGGTGAGCACGGCGGCGGCCGGGCCGTCGGGCAGCAGCCGGAAGTAGTCGACCGGCGCCCAGGGGGTGTGCAGGAAGTAGCCGATCCGCAGGTCGGGGCGGCGCTCCCGGAGCAGGGCCGGCACCAGGGTCAGGTGGTAGTCCTGGACCAGCACCGCCGCGCCCGGCGCGGCCTCGGCGGCCAGCGCCGCGGCGAAGGCCTCGTTGTACTCCCGGAACCCGGCCCACCGCTCGGCCGCGGCCTGGTCGAAGGCCGGCGCGGTGGGGGTGTTGTAGAGCTGGTGGTGCAGGAACCACAGGGTGGAGTTGGCCACCCCGTTGTACGCCTGGTCGAAGACCACCGGATCGATGTCCAGCATCCGGACGGCCTGGCCGCCGACGTCGAACCCGGCCAGGTCCAGGCGGCCCTGCGGGGACTGCCGGGCGGCGGCCCGGTCCGCCTCGCCGAGCGCCGCGCAGACCCAGACCGCGTGCGGGTCGTCGATCGCGGACAGCCCGGACACCAGGCCGCCGCCACCGCGGCGCGGTGTCAGGCTGCCGTCCGCGGCGTGGCGGAAGGCGACCGGGCCGCGGTTGGAAGCGACCAGGACGCGTGCGGTCGTTTGCTCGGCCATACCGGCAACCTTGCCGGGGTCGCGGGGTGGCAAACCAGGGCCTTTGTCACATCCGCTGGTTCCGGTACTCCGGCAGCTCGATCATCGGCGGCCGCTCCAGGGCCGTCACCGGGTGGTCGTGCGCCGTGAAGTCCCGGGTCACCGGGTCCCGGGAGAACTGGGTGAGCACCGGGCGGGCCAGGTCGTCGGCGGCCTTGAGCCGGTTGGTGCGGTCCAGCCGCTCCAGCGCGGTGCGGTAGATGGTGGCGGCCATCCGGCCCAGTGCCTGGCTGTCCTGGTGGCGGTGGTGGCGCACTCCGACGTCCACCTGGGCCAGCGCGTCCAGCCCGACCAGGTCCAGGGCGTCGACCAGCAGGCCCAGCTCCACCCCGTAGCCGGTCGGGAAGTGCAGCCGGTCCAGCAGCGAGCGACGGGCCGCGTACTCGCCGCCGAGCGGCTGCACGAAGCCGGCCAGCTGCGGCCAGTGCAGGTTGAGCAGGGGTCTGGCGACCAGTTCGGTCACCCGGCCGCCGCCGGACGGGACCACCGTGCCTGAGCCCGCGGCGGAGCCGCTGTTCGAAACTTCCAGCGGGCGGTCGTACATCGCCTTGACCAGCTGGATCTCCGGGTCGGTGAGCAGCGGGCCGACGATCCCGGAGACGAACGCCGGGTCGAACTCGCGCAGGTCGGCATCGATGAAGCAGACGATCGCCCCGCTGGTCACCAGCAGCGAGCGCCACAGCACCTCGCCCTTGCCGGGCACGGCCGGCAGCCGGGGCAGGATCGCGTCCCGGTGCACCACCCGGGCACCGGCGGCCGCGGCCACCTCGGCGGTCCGGTCCACCGAGCCGGAGTCCACCACCACCAGCTCGTCCACCAGCGGGATCCGCTCCATCAGCTCACGGCGGATCACCTCGACGATCTCGCCGACCGTGGACTCCTCGTCGAGCGCCGGCAGCACCACGCTGACCGTGCCGGCCGCCCCGGCCGCCTCCTTCGCGGCCAGTAACCGCGGCACCGGCCGGTCGGCCGCGGTCCAGGACCTGCGGCGCAACCAGCGGGCCGCCTCCGGGAGTAGCGCGGGGCTCTGCTCGGCTGGCAAATCTCGCTCCTTGTACGCGTGGAAATGGTCCGGGGCGTCTCGCGTGGCGGACGGCCCCTTTCCGCTGTGGTGCCTTCGGATACAGTCTTCGTACTGCGGTCAGACCTTCGCACACCGGGGTGGACCGCCAGGAAAACGTCGGCTCGCGCATCCGTGCGGTGCGCCGATGACAACTTCACAGAGCTCATCCAGAGGGACTGAGGGAACGGCCCGTTGACGTCCCGGCAACCTTCTCGACCGGCCTGTAGCAGGCCCCGGCGAGACAGGTGCCAATTCCGGCCCGGGCGCGACCGCGTCACGGGGAAGATGAGGAGAGAGGCCTCGCCGCCCATGGCTACCGCTACCCCTGCCGCAACGTCCACCGTTGATCTCGGCCCCGCCGCCGCCCTGTCCTGTCGGGAGTGCGGCACCCGGTTCCCGCTCGGTCCCAGCTTCGCCTGCCTGGAGTGTTTCGGCCCGCTGGAGATCGCCTACGACTACAGCGGCCACGACACCGCCGAGTTGCGGGCCCGGATCGAGGCCGGCCCGGCCTCCATCTGGCGCTACGCCCCGCTGCTGCCGGTCCCGGCCGACGTGGCGACCAAGCCCAACCTCAACCCCGGCTGGACCCCGCTGGTCGAGGCCGACCGGCTCGGCAAGGAGCTCGGCTTCACCGCCCGGCTGCACGTCAAGGACGACTCCGGCAACCCCACCCACTCGTTCAAGGACCGGGTGGTGGCCTGCGCCATCGAGGCGGCCCGGGCCTTCGACTTCACCACCCTGTCCTGCTCCTCCACCGGCAACCTGGCCGGTGCGGTGGGCGCCGCGGCGGCCCGGGCCGGCCTGCGCTCCTGCGTCTTCATCCCGCACGACCTGGAGCACGCCAAGATCGTCATGGCCGCGGTCTACGGCGGTGACCTGGTCGGCATCGAGGGCAACTACGACGACGTGAACCGGTTCTGCTCCGAGCTGATCGGCGATCCGGCCGGCGAGGGCTGGGGCTTCGTCAACGTCAACCTGCGGCCGTACTACGGCGAGGGCTCCAAGACGCTGGCCTTCGAGATCTGCGAGCAGCTCGGTTGGCGGCTGCCGGAGCAGATCGTGATCCCGATCGCCTCCGGCTCCCAACTCACCAAGATCGACAAGGGGTTGCGGGAGCTGATCGAGCTCGGACTGGTCGAGGACCGGCCGTACCGGGTCTTCGGCGCCCAGGCGACCGGATGCTCCCCGGTGGCCGAGGCGTTCAAGGCCGGTCGCGACGTGATCCGTCCGGTCAAGCCGGACACCATCGCCAAGTCGCTGGCGATCGGCAACCCGGCGGACGGCCCGTACGTGCTGGACATCGCCCGGCGCACCGGCGGCGCGGTGGAGGACGTCACCGACGCCGAGGTGGTCGAGGCGATCCGGTTGCTGGCCCGCACCGAGGGCATCTTCGCCGAGACCGCCGGCGGCGTGACCATCGGCGTGCTCAAGAAGTTGGTCGAGAGCGGACAGCTGGACCCGGGCAAGGAGACCGTGGCGATCAACACCGGCGACGGCCTCAAGACGCTGGACGCGGCGGCGGGGGCCGGCCTGACCGCGGTGATCCGGCCGAGCCTGGAGTCGTTCCGGGCCGCCGGCCTGGTCTGAGTCCGCCCGCATCCCCCACCCGGAACCGCCCGAACGCCATGAGCGCCTTGAGCAAGGAGTACCCCCGATGAGCGCCACCGTCCGCATTCCCACCATCCTGCGCACCTACACCGACGGCCGGTCCGAAGTGACCGCCGAGGGCGCCACCCTGGCCGAGGTGATCGCCGACCTGGACCGCAACCACACCGGCATCGGCGCCCGACTCCTGGACGACACCGGCAAGTTGCGCCGGTTCGTCAACGTGTACGTGAACGACGACGACGTGCGGTTCGCCGAGGGCCTGGCGACCGAGATCCCCGGCGGCGCCGGCATCTCGATCATCCCGGCCGTGGCGGGCGGCTGCTGACGGCCCGTCAGGGCCCTGTGGGGCGTCGTGCGGTCATGGCGGGCCGCACGGCGCCCCGTGCCGTGTCCGGGGGTGGTCCGCGGCGCCCGCCGGCAGGGCATAGGCTGTCCGTGCCGGCAGCGGTTCGGACGTCCTGGTCGCCGGGACGCAACTGCCGAGGTACCACTGGAATCGTGCTCGGGACGCGTCAGAAATTCTCGGGCAATTCGTGGTTTAAGTCCGCTATGTCCCAGGCGAATTGCCGACTCTGTCGCATTCCTCCCCAGCTGTCCCTTGGCGGGGCCGTCGAATTGGCGTCCAGTGACCCTGTTGCTCAGGGCGCTGCTCCGGATACATTCAGCCGCGGTCGACGCATTTGCCTGCCTCGGGGCGCCAACTGGCGCCCTGGCGTGGGTTGCTGCGGCATGCAGGGCCACGCCCCGGGGGGACACCTTCGGCATGGTCCGCCAGACCCGGGTCCGCGACCGGCGAACCCGTGAAGGGCCAGCACAGCACTAGGGGAGTTCGGAATGGCTCAGGGCACCGTCAAGTGGTTCAACGCGGAGAAGGGCTACGGCTTCATCGCGGTCGACGGTGGTGCGGACGTGTTCGTCCACTACAGCGCGATCCAGATGGACGGCTACCGCACCCTCGAGGAGGGCCAGCGGGTCGAGTTCGAGATCTCCCAGGGGCAGAAGGGCCCGCAGGCGGACATGGTCCGCGCCGCGGTCTGACCTTTCCGATCCTCGGGGGCCTCGGCTCAGACCGAGCTGGTGGACCAAAGCGGCCGAGCCCGCGGCCGACTTCCCATCCGGGAGTCGGCCGCGGGCTCGGCCGCTTGTCGTCGCCGTGCGGTTCATCCCGGCGCGTCGTTCAGCTCGAAGGAGCTTGCACTCGCCACACCGGAGTGCTAATCATTGGCGTTAGCACTCACAGCTTGAGAGTGACAAACGGACCGGGTCGGTGAGGCTCGGAGTGCGGCAGGGGACAGGACCCCCGCGCTCCAGGCCGTCCGTCGCGGGCACCTCTGGTCCGAGCAGTCGACCGTGTCCTGGAGGACCACTTCCAATGGCCAAGATCATCGCGTTTGACGAGGAAGCTCGCCGCGGCCTTGAGCGCGGCATGAACCAGCTTGCCGACGCCGTCAAGGTGACGCTGGGCCCCAAGGGCCGCAACGTCGTCCTTGAGAAGAAGTGGGGCGCCCCCACGATCACCAACGACGGTGTCTCCATCGCCAAGGAGATCGAGCTCGAGGACCCCTACGAGAAGATCGGCGCGGAGCTCGTCAAGGAGGTCGCCAAGAAGACCGACGACGTCGCGGGTGACGGCACCACCACCGCCACCGTGCTGGCCCAGGCCCTGGTGCGCGAGGGTCTGCGCAACGTTGCCGCCGGCGCCAACCCGATGGCTCTGAAGCGCGGCATCGAGAAGGCCGTCGCCGCCGTCTCCGACCAGCTGCTGGCCCAGGCCCGCAACGTGGAGACCAAGGAGCAGATCGCCGCGACCGCCTCGATCTCCGCCGCCGACACCCAGATCGGCGAGCTGATCGCCGAGGCCATGGACAAGGTCGGCAAGGAAGGCGTCATCACCGTCGAGGAGAGCAACACCTTCGGTCTGGAGCTGGAGCTCACCGAGGGCATGCGCTTCGACAAGGGCTACATCTCGGCCTACTTCGCCACCGACCTGGAGCGGATGGAGGCGTCGTTCGACGAGCCGTACATCCTGATCGCCAACTCCAAGATCGGCTCGGTCAAGGACCTGCTCCCGCTGCTGGAGAAGGTCATGCAGTCCGGCAAGCCGCTGCTGATCATCGCCGAGGACGTCGAGGGCGAGGCCCTGTCGACCCTGGTGGTCAACAAGATCCGCGGCACCTTCAAGTCCGTCGCCGTCAAGGCCCCGGGCTTCGGCGACCGCCGCAAGGCCATGCTGGGCGACATCGCCATCCTCACCGGCGGCACCGTGATCTCCGAGGAGGTCGGCCTCAAGCTGGAGAACGCCGGTCTCGACCTGCTGGGCACCGCCCGCAAGGTGGTCATCACCAAGGACGAGACCACCATCGTCGACGGTGGCGGCGACAGCGACCAGGTCGCCGGCCGGGTCAACCAGATCCGCGCCGAGATCGAGAACAGCGACTCGGACTACGACCGCGAGAAGCTCCAGGAGCGCCTCGCCAAGCTGGCCGGCGGTGTGGCCGTCATCAAGGCCGGCGCGGCCACCGAGGTCGAGCTCAAGGAGCGCAAGCACCGCATCGAGGACGCCGTGCGCAACGCCAAGGCGGCCGTCGAGGAGGGCATCGTCGCCGGCGGTGGCGTGGCCCTGCTGCAGGCCGCTGTCGCGTTCGACAAGCTGGAGCTGGACGGCGACGAGGCCACCGGTGCCAACATCGTGAAGGTCGCGCTGGAGGCCCCGATCAAGCAGATCGCCACCAACGCCGGCCTCGAGGGCGGCGTCGTGGTGGAGAAGGTCCGCAACCTCCCCGCGGGCCACGGCCTGAACGCCGCCACCAACGAGTACGTCGACCTGGTCGCCGAGGGCATCATCGACCCGGCCAAGGTCACCCGCTCGGCGCTGCAGAACGCCGCCTCCATCGCGGCGCTCTTCCTCACCACCGAGGCCGTCATCGCCGACAAGCCGGAGAAGGCCGCTGCCCCGGCCGGCGGCGGCATGCCGGGCGGTGACATGGACTTCTGATCCTTCGTCAAGGATCGGTCGTTCTGATCGCTTCGCGAGGGCGGTCTCCCCACCGGGGAGGCCGCCCTCGCGGCGTTTCCGGCAACAGTCACTCGTTCGTGGGACGCTGGGGGCATGGACGGTATCGGCGCCCCTGAGGACCCTCCCCCAGCCTCCGGCCGGGGGTGCCCCCACGGTGACGATGCACAGCGTCACGAGGAGGAGGGGAGGTCGGCGGTGACCGCGATGGCCGTGGAGCCGGGGCTGCAGTGGAGCTACCTGCTGGACACCTGGCGGGAGTTGGACGTCCCGGAGGGTTGGCGCGCCGAGATCGACGAGGGGAAGATCGCCTTGGTGCCTCCGCCCGGTGTGGGACACAACATGATCGCTGAGGAAGTCCACTGGGCCCTCAAGAGGTGCCTGCCGCGCAGCGTGGGGGTTTACCAGACCCTCGGCACCGAGATCGTCCCGCTGGAGAAGCTGTACATGCCGGACCTGGTGGTGGTGGACAAGGCGCTGCTGGACCCCGAGGACAGCTCGGTCGACGCCGGGGCGGTGATGATGGCCGTGGAGATCACCTCCAAGGACAACGCCCGCCAGGACCGGACCAAGAAGCTCTGGGCATACGCCCACGCCCCGGTCTCGCTCTACCTGCTCATCGATCGTTTCGACCCGGCCGGACCGACCGTGACGCTCTTCGAGGAGCCCGAGAACGGCGCCTACCGGCGGACCGTGCGGGCGTCCTTCGGTGAGCCGGTGAAACTGCCCGACCCCTTCGGCGTGGAGCTGGTCACGAAGGACTTTCCGGCAGCGGCCAAAACTGCGCGAAAATGACTGAATGACCAAGCCTGATCTTGAAGCCGCCCTGCACACCGCCCGGGCGGCGATCCTGGCCGACCTGTCGGCGCGTGATGCGGCGGACGCCGCCGTGGTGTCGCTGGTGGAGGACGCCGTGACGCACCGGCGGTGGTGGCTGGAGCAGTGGCCTCAGGGGGCCGAGTACGTGCTCGGGCTGGTGGCGCAGGACGTGCAGGACGCGCTGCTGGAGCAGTACGGGCGGTGGCCGATCTGCCTGGACTGCCAGGCGGCCGACGGCGATCTCCACGCGCTGGGCGTGGAGCCGGAGTTGGGCCCCGATCCGCACTGGGTGTGCGGCAAGCGGGGCGTGGTGGTGGCCCCGGTCGGATCGCTGGCGTCCTAGCGGCCCGGCGGCCGGTGTCGCCCGGCTGCGGCAGGGGGCTCGCGGGGTGAGCCGCCGGTGTGGCAGGCTACCGATATGTCTAGACCAATTCTTGAAGTCATCGCGCTGACCGCGTCGGACGCCCAGGCCGCGCAGGCCGGTGGCGCCGACCGCCTCGAACTGGTCACCGACATGGCCGCCGACGGACTCAGCCCGGCGGTGGCCGACTTCGCCGCGATCCGGGCGGCGGTGGACCTCCCGCTGCGGGTGATGCTGCGGATCCGCGACGGCTTCGGTCCCGGCGACCTGGACCAGCTCGGCGAGCGGGCCGCCGCACTGCACGCCGAGGGCGCCGAGGAGTTCGTGCTCGGCTTCCTGACCCCCGACGGCGCGGTGGACCTGCCCGCCGTCCGGGCCGTCGCCGCGGCCGTGGCCGGCTGCCGCTGGACCTTCCACCGGGCCATCGACCACAGCGCCGACCGGGCCGCCGTGCGGGCCGCGGTCGCCGAACTGCCCGGCCTGGACACCTTCCTCACCTCGGGTGCCGCCGCCGGGGTGGACGCCGGGCGCCAGGTGCTCTCCGGCGAGCTGGCCAAGGCGGGCGAGCCCGGCTACCGCCAGCGGATCCTGATCGGCGGCGGCCTGCGCGAGGAGCACCTGCCGGGGCTGCTCGCCGAGGGCTTCGACGCCTTCCACGTCGGCGGGGCGGTGCGCACCGACGGCTGGGCAGGCGGCGTCGACCCGGCCAAGGTCGCGCGCTGGCGCGAGCTGATCGACTGAACGCACTCCCGGCGGAGCACTCCCGGCGGTTCGACCGAACGCAGTCCTGACGCCGAGTCGACCGACCCGCCGTCAGGGCCTGCCGCCGTCTCAGCCCAGCTCGGCCGGCAGCGGATCGGCGTGCAGCACGGTCAGCCCCGACACCGCACGGGTCAGCGCCACATAGAGCCGGCGCAGCCCGGTGCGCCGGTCCGGCTCGCCGGCCACCACCGCGGCCGGCTCGTCCAGCACCACGTAGTCGTACTCCAGACCCTTCGCCAGCGAGGCCGGCACCAGGGTGAGCCGGGCCTCGGCGGTGGTCTCGGTGCCCGGGGTGAGGAACGGCATCCCGGCCGCGTGCAGCGCCGCCTCCAGGGCCGGCAGCCGGTCGTCCGCCGCGATCAGGCCGGTGGAGCCCTCCCGGCCCAGCGCCTCCCGGCAGGCCGCCAGCACCGCCCCGGTCAGGTCGTCCTCCACCCGGCGGATCGCCAAGGTGTCCTGGCCGGTACGGATCGAGGTGGCCGGGGCCAGGCCAGGCGCGATCGACGGCAGCAGCCGGGACGCGTAGGAGATCACCTGCTCAGGCACCCGGAAGCCGGTGGTCAGCTCCTCGACGTGGGCGCCGTCCTTGCCCAGGTGCCGCAGCGCCTCCGGCCAACTCGCGGTCGCCCACGGGGTGGTGCCCTGCGCCAGGTCGCCGAGCACGGTGGCGGAGCCGGTGGTGCAGCGGCGGCCGACCGCGCGGTACTGCATCGGCGAGAGGTCCTGCGCCTCGTCCAGCACCACATGGCCGAGCGAGGGGGTGCGCTGCACCAGGTCGGTGGCCTCGTCCACCAGCACCGCGTCGGCGGCCGTCCAGGGCGCGGTCTTCACCGACCGGCCCGGCTTGGGCGTGGGGGCACCCCCGGACGAAGTCTGGGGGAGGATCGCCGCCTGCTCCTCGGCGGTGAGGATCCCCTCGGCGCAGCGCGCCAGGAACTCCGCGTCACCCAGCAGCCGCAGCACCAGCTTCGCCGGGTCCACCGCCGGCCAGCAGGCCTTCACCACCGCCTTGACCTCGCGGGAGCGGGCCACCGCGTCCTGCACCCGGTCGTCGGGGGCCTCGCCGCCCTGCTCCATCTTGAGCAGCACGGCATGCGCGATCCGCTGCGGCAGCGCTGCCATCGCCGCGCCGTAGCGGATCTCCCGGCCGGCCAACTCCTCGATGATCTCGATCAGTTCATAGGCCGGAACGCGCCAGCGCCGGGAGCCGCGGACCACCACGCAGGGCTCGGTGGGCATCGTGATGCCGTCCCGCACGGCGCGGCGCAGCACCTCGGCCAGCCGCGCGTCGCCCTTGATCACGGCGGCCTCGGGGGTGTCCTGGGCCCGTACCTCGACATGCGCCACCAGCTGCTGCACGGTGGCCTGCGCCACGTCCAACTCGCCGAGTGCGGGCAGTACCTGCTCGATGTAGGAGAGGAACGAGCTGTTCGGCCCGATCACCAGGGTGCCGGCCTTGGCCAGCCGCTCCCGGTGCGCGTAGAGCAGGTACGCCACGCGGTGCAGGCCGACGGCGGTCTTCCCGGTGCCCGGGGCGCCCTGCACGCAGACCGTGCCGCTCACGTCGGCGCGGACGATCTCGTCCTGCTCGGGCTGGATGGTGGCCACGATGTCGCGCATCGGGCCGACGCGGGGCTTCTCGATCTCGGCCGCGAGCAGGGCCGAGGCCTGCTCGATCTCGGCCGGGTCGCTCAGGTTCTCGTCCTCATAGGCCGTCAGTTCGCCGCCGGTGTAGCCGAATCGGCGCCGCTTGGCGATGTCCATCGGGTCCTTGCGGCTGGCCTGGTAGAAGGTCTGGGAGACCGGGGCCCGCCAGTCGATCACCATCGGATCGCCGTCGCCGTCGTGCACGTGGCGGCGGCCGATGTAGAACTGGGACCCTCCGGCGCCCTCGCTCGCGTCCTCGCCGATCGCGCGCAGGAAGTCCAGGCGGCCGAAGAACAGCGGGGTGTCCGCCAGGTCGGCCAGGGCGGCGATCCGGCGCTGGATCTGGTCGTGCAGCACCTGCTGGGTGACCCAGGTGCCGGCCACGTCCGAGATGTCCAGCTGCTCGGCGTCCTCGCGCATCGCGCGCAGGGCGGCCCTGGAGGACGCCAGGTGGTTCCGCTCCCGCTGCAACGGGTCGGCGGGGTCGGTGGTGGTGGGGGCGGCGGAATGCACAGCGAACCTTCCCGGCCGCGCCGATCGGGCACGGCGGTCTCGTCGTAGCTCACGGTGAGCCTGGCCGGTTGCCGAGCGGCCAGGGCCTCCCCAGGGCAGCCGGGCACGGCGCCGCTGATCGGGAGGGGGGCAGACCGGACAGCTTAGACCCGTGGCGGCACCGCGGGCCAGCCGATTTGTCGGCGGACGTCAGGGTCGCCGTACATCCGCCGTAGGGGCCTTGTACGCCTGGCGGACGACTTCGGCCCCATCGGTTGCGGCCTTTCGGCTGATGTGCCCGCGGTGTCGGAAAACTACCGTGGAAGACATGAGCACCGTTCACTTGACGGCGCACCCGGCAGCGGCCAGCACCCCCCGGGCGCGCACCAGTACCGAGTCCCTGCCCACCACCGACAGGCCCCCCGGCGCCACCCAGCTGGACCGGCCGCACCGCCGCCGACCCGTGCAGAGCGCCGTGCGCGCCGTCGGCATCGTGCTGGACACCGCCGCGCGCGTGGTGTTCCTCGGGCGCGACGGCGTCAACCTGTAGCAGCCGCCTCGGACGTCGTCCGGGTCGACGCTCTGCTGGATGGCGCCGGCTAGATGTCGTCGGCGTCGACGATCCGGTAGGCGTACCCCTGCTCGGCCAGGAAGCGCTGCCGGTGCGCGGCGAAGTCCTGGTCCACGGTGTCCCGGGCCACCACCGAGTAGAAGTGCGCGGCATGGCCGTCCGCCTTGGGACGCAGCACCCGGCCGAGCCGCTGCGCCTCCTCCTGGCGGGAACCGAAGGTGCCGGAGACCTGGATCGCCACCGTCGCCTCCGGCAGGTCGATCGAGAAGTTCGCCACCTTGGAGACCACCAGCACGCTGATCTCCTTGCTGCGGAATGCCTCGAACAGCTTCTCCCGCTGGGCGTTGCTGGTCTCGCCCTTGATCACCGGCGCCTCCAGCACCTCGCCCAGCTCGTCCAGCTGGTCGATGTACTGGCCGATGATCAGCGTCTGGTCGCCCTGGTGCTTCTTGACCAGCGCCTCGACCACCCGGCGCTTGGTCGCGGTGGTCGAGCAGAACCGGTAGCGCTCCTCCGGCTCGGCGGTGGCGTAGGCCAGCCGCTCGGAGTCGCTCAGGGTGACCCGCACCTCGCAGCAGTCGGCCGGCGCGATGTAGCCCTGCGCCTCGATCTCCTTCCACGGCGCGTCGAACCGCTTGGGACCGATCAGGCTGAACACGTCGCCTTCCCGGCCGTCCTCGCGGACCAGCGTCGCGGTCAGGCCGAGCCGGCGGCGGGCCTGCAGGTCGGCGGTGAACTTGAAGACCGGCGCGGGCAGCAGGTGCACCTCGTCGTAGACCACCAGGCCCCAGTTGCGCGCGTCGAACAGTTCCAGGTGCGAGTAGACGCCCTTCCGCTTGGTCGTCATCACCTGGTAGGTGGCGATGGTGACCGGGCGGATCTCCTTCCTGGTGCCGCTGTACTCGCCGATCTCCTCCTCGGTCAGCGAGGTGCGCTTCACCAGCTCGTGCTTCCACTGGCGGGCCGACACCGTGTTGGTCACCAGGATCAGCGTGGTCGACTTGGCCTCGGCCATCGCGGCGGCGCCGACCAGCGTCTTGCCGGCGCCGCAGGGCAGCACCACCACACCGCTGCCGCCGTGCCAGAAGCCCTCCACCGCCTGCTGCTGGTACGGCCGCAGCTGCCAGCCGTTCTGCTCCAGCTCGATCGGGTGCGCCTCGCCGTCCACGTAGCCCGCGTGGTCCTCGGCCGGCCAGCCCAGCTTGAGCAGCACCTGCTTGATCTGCCCGCGCTCCGAGGGATGCACCACCACGGTGTCCGGCTCCACCCGGGCCCCGACCAGCGGCGCGATCTTCCTGGACTTGAGCACCTCTTCGAGGACCGGCCGGTCGGTGGTGGTCAGCACCAGCCCGTGCGCCGGGTGCTTCAGCAGCTGCAGCCGCCCGTACCGCGCCATGGTGTCGGCCACGTCCACCAGCAGCGCATGCGGCACCGGGTACCGCGAGTACGTCACCAGCGCGTCCACCACCTGCTCCGCGTCATGCCCCGCGGCCCGCGCGTTCCACAGCCCCAGCGGCGTCACCCGGTACGTGTGCACGTGCTCGGGCGCCCGCTCCAGCTCCGCGAACGGCGCGATCGCCCGCCGGCAGTCGGCGGCCTTGGGGTGGTCGATTTCAAGGAGCAGGGTCTTGTCGCTCTGGACGATCAGTGGCCCGTCGTTCACGTTGAGCAGTCCTCCATACGGTCAGGCGCAGACCCTCCAGTGTGGCGCATCGCGGTGGAAACCCGGAGTGCCCGGTCGGACGTTGGGCTCGGGGCTTACCGGTTGTCGGCGAAGACCACCTCGAACTCCTCCAGGCTCAGCAACCGGAACCCGCCGGCCCGGACGCCCTCGCCGCGGATGGCCGCTTGCGGTCCGCGTGAGCCCACCAGCGCTACCCGGTCCGCCCAGAGGGTGCCCACCATGGCCCGGCCGCGGGCACGGTCGACGAACACCGCCGACCCGATGTTCCCGGGGATCTCCTGGAACTTCGGCAGCGTCTGGTTGAACGTCCGGATCGCCTGGTCGACCTTGGCCGGGTCGAACTCCAGCCGGCCGATCCGGAGTCCGCTGCCGGCCGGCACATGGGCCCGCGCGACCGCCACCACCTCCCACACGTCGGTGGTGACGGTGGCCGCGAGCCCCTCCAGCAACTGGCCGCGGAGCTCCCGAAGTTGCTCGTCGCTGTTCCGCTCGGCCTCCTCGGTCTCCCACCAGCTGCCCATGGTGAGCTTCCCGAGCTCCCGGTCGGCAGACAGCCTGAAGCCCCGGTAGCCCGGTTGGTCGGCCAGCATCTTCGGGCTCTCGGCGGTGATCCTCTGGAGGGCCTGCTCGATCTTCGCGGGATCACCGGTGGCATAGGTCGTGCGTACGTACATGGCACTTCCCGTCGTCGCTTGCGGGTCTTCCTAGGTACGACGTTCCGCCGGTGGCGGGCAGGGCACAAGTGCTACCGGACCGTAGGCCCGGGTTTCATGCCTCGGCGAGCCAGACGTAGGCGGCGAAGCGACCGGTGGGGTTGGCGCGGCGGTGGGAGAAGAGGTCGGGGTCCTCGATGGTGCAGCGGGGGTCGCGGCGGATGTCGGTGAGGCCGGCGCGGGTGAGCTGCGCGGTGATGCCGGCGGGGAGGTCAAGGGCGGGGGTGCCCTGGCGGGTGGTGGCGAAGGTCTCGGGGACGGCGGCGGCGGCCTCGTCGCGCATCGCGGCCGGGACCTCGTAGCAGTGGCCGCAGGCGGCGGGGCCGATCAGGGCGGTCATCCGGGCCGGGTCGGCGCCGGCCTCGGCCATCGCGGTGAGCAGGTTGACGGCGACACCGGCCAGGGTGCCGGCTCGGCCGGAGTGGGCGGCGCCGACCACCCGGGCGACCGGGTCGGCGAGCAGCACGGCGGCGCAGTCGGCACCGAGCGAGGCCAGCGCCAGGCCCGGCTCGGTGGTCCAGATGCCGTCTACGGGCGGTGCGTCGGCGCCCCACGGGCGGTCCACCCGCGCCACGTCGGGGCTGTGCACCTGGCGCATCCAGACCACCCGGTCGGTGGCCAGACGGAGCCTCTCGGCGGTCAGTCGGCGGTTCCTCAGGACGTACTGGAAGTCGTCGGCGGTGGCGCCGCCGAGGTTGCGGCTGTCGAACGGCGGTTGGCTGACCCCGCCGTGGCGGTCGGTGACGGCGTACCGGATTCCGGGGGCGAGCTCCTGGACGATCATGCGCAGCACCCTAGCCGTCGGCCAGTTCGGCGACGCCGGTGATCCGGTGCAGCGCGAACGTCTGGATCTTCTCGGCGTGGTGGTCGAAGGCCGTGACGAAGCCGCCCTCCACCTTGACCGGGTCGATCACCCGCTGGGTGGCCAGGCCCTCGGCGTTGATGTAGCCGATCCACATCCGCTCGCCGAGCAGCACCGCGGTCTGCAGCGCGGCCAGGGTGTCGGCGGCCGCGGTGCGCGGGAGTTGGCGGGCGGCGGCGGGGCCGGGCACGGTCTCCCGGCGCTGGGCGGTGGCCGCGTGGTCGCCGGCCCGGATCGCCTTGACGGCGGCGCCGAGCAGCACCTCGTCCGGGGCGGTGGGCCCGTCGGCGACCGGCACCGGCGGGGTGCGCGGCGGGGTGCGGTGGGCATCCGGGCGGGTGATCACCAAGTCGCCCTCGGCCGACTCGGCGGCCGGTGCGTAGCCCATCGCGCGCAGCACCGAGAGCACGGTGTCGGGCGGCGCCTGGGCGGCCAGCACGGTCGGGGCGAGCAGCCGCAGCCGCAGCTCGGCGGCCCGGCGGTCGACCAGCACCTCGCCCAGCAGCGCCGGGTCGTCGCAGCGCAGGTAGGCCGAGGCGGCGCCGACCCGGAGCACGCCGTGCCGGCGGGCCACGTCGTCGATCAGATAGGCGAGCGGCTGCGGGACCGCGGTGCGGGAGTGCCGCTCCAGGAAGCCGTGCAGTTCGGCGGCGGTGCGGCCGGCGTCCAGCGCGCGGCGCACCGAGCCGGGAGTGAACCGGTAGACGGTGGCGCCGCCCTTGGACTCGATGTCGGCGCACAGCGCCAGCGCTTGGGCCAGCGGGGTGAGCAGCGGCCCGGGGGCGATCGCGGTCAGGTCGGGCTGCAGGATCACCTGGTCCAGCGGCTCGGGCAGCAGCGGGGTCAGCACCGGCACCGGGTCGTCGCCCGCCAGCAGGGCGCGCCCTGCGGAGCTGAGCGCGCCGCGGCCGGTGACGCCGAGCAGTTCGGCCTCGGCCAGCGTGAACTCGGTGAGCCGGGTGCGCAGATCGCGCCCGTCCGGGCCGGTGGCGCCGCCGCGCAGCGGGCGGTGCCAGCGCTGGACGGGGAGCAGCGCCTCGGCGCCCGCCGCGCCGCCCGGCGGCAGGGTGGCGAGCAGGCTGAGCACGGCGCGGCGGGTGGTGGGGGCGAGCACCCGGTCCAGCTCGGGGCCGAGCGGCGGGCGGGCCTTGCCCTTGCCGTCGACGCTGCCGACCAGCCCGGCCACCCGGGTGGCGGCCAGCCAACCGCCGACCAGCGCGGCCCAGCGCTCGGCGGTCGACTGCTGCAGCCACTGGTCGTACGCCGGGGTGGGGGCCCACACCTCGCCGGCCTCGCCGTCGGGGGCCAACAGCCCGGCGCCGTAGGCGAGTTCCAGCCAGAAGGCGGTCTCCGGCTCGGTGCGGTCCAGGGCGGCGGCGGTGCGCTTGAGGTCGCGCACGCCCAGGCCGCCGGCCCGCAGCACCGGCGGCGGCTGCAGGCCCCACACCTCCAGCAGCTCCTCGACGGTCTGCACGGCGGTGTGGGCCTGCCCGGCCGCCGCGTTGTCCACAGCCTGTGGATCCCGCTCGGCGCCCGGCAGCAGCGGCGGCGGTCCCGGCTCGACCAGCCGGTGGCTGCGCCCGCCGCGCAGATGCAGCGCCAGCTCGCGGGGGAGCACCACGGTGCCGGGGCCGGAGGGCAGCAGCAGGCCGCGGGCCAGCAGCCATTCGATCGGACTGCGGGCCTGCTCGGCGGTGACCGGCCGGGCCGCGTCCGGCACCGTGCCGGTGGGCGGGCCCCAGACCAGCTTCTCCAGCACCCCGAGGGCGGCCGGCGGGGCCTCGGCGAGCAGCGCGGCGCACCGCCTGCGGTCGGTGAGCAACTCGGTGAGCGCCGCGACGGCGGTCACCGGGTCGGGGGTGCCCGGCAGCCCGGCGCCCTGCACCAGCTCCTGCAGGCGGGCCGGCGACATCCCCAGGGTGGCCTCGGACAGGGTCGGGCCGAGCCCGGTGCCGCCCGGTGCGGTGGCGGTCGGCGCGAGCGCCTCGCGCACCGCGATCACCAGGCGCAGGGCGTTGTCCGGGCCCCAGACCAGGGCCCGCTCCCGCAGGGCGGCCAGCGCGCCGGGCAGCGCGGCGAGCACCGCCGAGCGGTCCACCGGCTCGGCGCCCGGGTGCGGCCTGACACCGCGGGCCGGGCCGGCCAGCAGATCGCGCAGCACGGTGCCGGGGGTGCCGTCCGGGGCGGCGGCCAGGGCCTCGGCGACCTGCAGGGTGAAGGCGTCCAGGCGCTCCAGCGCGCGCAGCGCGGAGGCCCGGCTGGAGAGCCGGGCGACCAGCTGGGTCAGGTCGGTGGGTACCGGGTTGAGCAGATCGGGGCGCAGCCGCAGCAGGGTGGCGAGCTCCTGGTCGGTGCCGGCGCGCAGCTCGTCGGCGAGGGTGCGGGCGCGGGACCGGCCCGGTCGTCCGTTCGGCTCGGTGGTCATCCGATCCAGAGTAGTCGCCGGTGCGGGGTGGCGGGGCGGGAGCACGGAGCCGGGCCGGATCCGACGGTCGGGGTGAGCGGGCGGCAGGAGGGGGCGGCGAAACGGCGGGTAGGCCTCGCATGGTCGGCGCTCAGTCGGTAGCGTCAGCGGACGGCGGGGCCTGGAGCGTGGAACGGGGTGGCGGGCGATGGCGGGTGAGCAGTCGGGCGGCGGGCCCGTTGGCGAGGCCTCGGGCGCGGGGTCGTCGGGGTTGACCGGGGGGCTCTCCGGCGGCGAGTGGTGGCAGCCGGACGCTCCGGGGCAGCCGCTCGGCGGCGCTGCGGGGGAGCAGGCCGACGACGGCGTCTACGTCGCCCGGCCCGAGGCGCCGGCGCGGCAGCGCGGGTCGGGGCCGGCGATCCCCGAGCGGCCGAGTGCCCCGCCGCCGTCCGGCGCGGGCCGGGCGTTCACGGCTGCGGACTTTCCGGGGTGGGACGCCGTCACCATCGACTTCCCCTTCGAGGACGAGCCCGAGGACGCCGGCGGGACCGCCGAGGGTGCGAAGCAGCTGATCCCGGGTCAGCGGACCGGCGCCGCCGCCGAGCCGGCCGCGGCCGAGGACGGTGCCGACCCGGACCCGGGGGCCGCCGTCCCCCCGGAGCGCCCCCTCCTGGCCGGACGCCGCCCGTCGCCGTTGCTGCTGCTGGCCGCCGCGGTGCTGGTCGGCGGGGCGGTGACCGGGTTGTTCCTGGTGCTGCTGATCGGCTGGGGGCTGGTCTACCTGTCCAAGGCGCTGCGGGACTTCACCAAGAAGTTCGCGGTCTTCGGCATCCCGCTGATCACCATGAGCACCTCGACGCTCTGGTACTGGGGCCGCACCCAGGGAAGCTGGGGCACGCCGCTGGCCTCGGGCTCGCCGATGACGCACGCGGCGATGCTGGCGGCCCCCGCCGTACTGCGGATCGCCGCAGTGGGCACCGCGCTGTTCGTCACGGCGATCACCATGCGGCGGCGCAAGGCATAACGCCCCGGGGTGCCCGCCCCCGCCGGGGCGCCCACCCCCGTCGTGGCGCCCACCCCCGTCGTGGCGCCCGCCCCCGTCGTGGTTCTCGTCCCCGCAGCGGCGAGCGTCCCCGCGGCGGCGCCTATTCGCGCAGTGCCGTCGTGTAGCGCACCGCCGTTCGCCGTCGTAGGCCGCCGTCGGGGGCGGCCAGGCGGGACAGCTCGGTCAGTACGGCCTGGCGGGCCTCGTCCAGGCGCGCGGCCGGGATCGCCTCCAGGGCCGCCCGCCAGCCGCCGGCCCGCTGGGCCTGCCACCAGGCGTCGGCGCTCGGGTAGTGGGTCACCGCCGGGTGCTCGTGGCTGCGGACGTCCGTGAAGCCGGCCCGGTGCAGCAGGTCGGCCGCCTCCTCGGGGCTGCGGCCCAGCGCGTTGTAGCGGGCCGCCCTGCTCTGCCGCAGCCGGGCCATGCGCGGCGGCAGGAACGCGTTGAGGGCCGCGCCGGGCCGCTCCCATCCCGGTTCGTCCGCGCCGAACGCGGTGAAGCCGAACCGCCCGCCCGGCACCAGCACCCGGTGCAGCGAGCTCAGCGCCGCCACCGGGTCCGGCGTGAAGATCACCGCGAACGAGGAGAGCGCCGCCTCGAAGGAGCGGTCCGGGAAGCCCAGCGCCTCCGCGTCGTCCACCCGGACCCGGACGTTGCGCAGCCCCCGCCCGGCGGCCTGCGCGGCGGTCGCCCGCACCATGCCGTCGGCCAGGTCGACACCGACCACGTAACCGTCCGGCCCGACCTCGCCGAGCGCGGCGAACAGCACCGCGCCCCGCCCGCACCCGACGTCCAGCACCCGGTCGCCGGCGCGCAGCCCGGCCAGCCGCGCCAGCCGGGCGCCGATCGGATTGAAGAAGCCGCCGTTGGCCGCGTCGTACTCCTCGGCGGCGAGCGAGAAGCCGTGGGCCAGGGCCTGCTTGCGGCGGTGCGCCGCGACTGCCGGATCGGTGGGTGACTCGCCTCGGAACTGAGTGTCCGTCATATGGCCAATGGTGGTCCCGCTGTGGCGTTCGTCACAAGGGTCGGGCGTCAGGCGCCCAGCATCGTCTGCAGCTGACCGAGCACCAGGTTCGCGCCGGTGTAGCCGATCCCCTCGAACCAGAGCCGGTCGTCGACCCGGAACACCCGGTGCGCCTTGACCGCGCCGAGCGCCTGCCAGGCGGGGGAGGCGAGCACCGCGGCGGCCTGGGCGGCGCCGCGGGCGCCGTGCGTCGCGTAGATCAGGAGGTCGCCGTCGGCCCCGGCGAGCTGGTCCGGGGCGACCTCGACGTCGAACCGGTCGACGTTCTGTGCGTCCGGCCGGTCGAGCGGCAGGTCGGCGAGCAGGGTGCCGAGGAAGTTCTGCCGGCCGTAGAGCCGGATCCGGCCGTCCTCGACGAACCGGACCACGCTGATCCGCCGCCCGCCCGCGCCGGCGCCGCCGATCGCCCGCCCGGTCTGGGCGAGCTGGGTGCGGTTCGCGGCGACCACCGCGTCCGCCGCGCTCTGGCGGCCCAGCGCCCGGGCGTGCAGCAGGAAGTTCTCCCGCCACGGGTAGCCGGTGGTGGCGGTGAGCACGGTGGGGGCGATGGCGCGCAGCGCGTCGTAGCGGGCGCCGTCCCGGGTCTGGTTGCCCAGGATCAGCTGCGGGCGCAGCTCGCGGATCCGGTCCAGGTCCGGGTCGCCCACGATGCCGACGGCGGCCGTCTTCGCCAGCCGGCCCGCGTCCCAGTAGCCGCCGGGGTCGGGGTCGGCCGCGACCCGGCAGGCGCCCGCCGGCGTGATCCCCAGGGTCATCGCGGAGTCCAGCTCGGCGGTGTCCAGCACCACCACCCGCAGCGGTTCGCCGGGAACCGCGACGAGGCCGGTGGCGGCGGTCACCGTGGTGCTGGGCTGCGGCGCCGGGATCTCCGGCAGCGGGGCCCGGCCGCCGGGCGACCGGTCGCAGCCGCCGAGCAGCGGCGCCAGGGCCGCCCCGAGCAGGCCGCGGCGGGAGAGGTGACGGTGCATCAGGGCAGTATGTCCGGTTCGTCCACCGAAATCCGGTGGCACGCCCGCTTAGGGTTGGGGCATGTCTGCGTTCACCGTCGGTTTCGACCTCGACATGACCCTGCTGGACACCCGGCCCGGGATCGCCGCCACCCACCGGGTGCTCTCGGCCGAGACCGGCGTCTTCATCGACGCCGATCTGGTGGTCACCCGGCTCGGCCCGCCGCTCGCCGTGGAGCTGGCCCACTGGTTCCCGGCCGAGCAGGTCGAGGCGGCGGTCGACCGCTACCGCGAGCTCTACCGGGAGCACGCCTTCGAGTCCACCGTGCCGCTGCCCGGCGCGCTGGCGGCGGTCCAGGCGGTGCGCGGGGCGGGCGGCCGGGTCGCGGTGATCACCGGCAAGTACGAGCCGAACGCCAAGCTGCACCTGGAGCACGCCGGCATCGAACACGACGCGCTGGTCGGCGACCTGTGGGCGGAGACCAAGGGCGCGGCGCTGCGCGAGCTGGGCGCCCAGGTCTACGTCGGCGACCACCTGGGCGACATCGTCGGAGCCCGCGCCGGCGGCGCGCTGGCGGTCGGGGTGGCCACCGGCCCGTACGGCGCCGAGCAGCTGGCCGAGGCCGGCGCCGACGTGGTGCTGGCCGACCTGACCGAGTTCCCCGCCTGGCTGGCCGGCTACCGCGCGGCCGCGCCCGCGCCGGTGGACTGAGCGGCAGCCTGCTCGGCGGCGTCGGCCCGGCGCCGCTGCGCCCGGGCCGAGCCGAACAGGCCGACCAGTGCCAGCAGGAAGCCCAGCGGCATCAGCATGCTGGCGAAGTAGGCGGGGGTGGGCAGCGGGGTGAGGTGGAAGAACAGCGGAATGAAGGTCACCACCGTGGCCATTGCCCCCACGATGAAGACCACCGCTCCGACCTTGACCAGGCGCTCGCCGGACTCCCGCACCGCTGACTCCTTCTCGGCCGATGTGCGCACCACCTCCGCCGATGTGCGCACGACGCCCCAGTCTCCCATGCGCTCCGGAAATCTCCCTGCCGTCGGGTTTACGAACGACTAAACTGACCGCCCGTCACCTGCGCGGATGCTCACGCCGTCACTGGCTGCGGTTCGCCGGGGACAGGGAGTTTCGAACTCCCTGTGACGGGGGTATGCAGGTGTCGCACGGGGTCAACCCGATCCCGCATTCCAGTCAGGGGGTGTGCCATGACGACCGCCGAACGGCTGTCGCCCGGCCGTGCCGTGCCCTGGCCGGCCCGCCACGGCAGACTCCAGCGGAAACCCTGGGCCGTGTGCGAGTGAAACCCCCGACTGCTCGTCCGCCCAAGCGCTGACGGCCTGCCGCGCACCGGTCCCGCCGCCCACGCGGCCGATCCGGTCCGCCCCCACTTTCCCCCAAGGCCCCTGACGACGACGCCTAGGCGCCTTCACACACACGAGGACATTCGAGATGCCCACCGGCCAGGTCAAATGGTTCAACGAGACGAAGGGTTTCGGCTTCCTGTCGCGGGACGACGGTGAGGACGTCTTCGTCCACAGCAAGGCGCTGCCCGCCGGAGTGAGCAGCCTCAAGCCGGGGCAGCGGGTGGAGTTCGGCGTGGTCGCGGGGCACCGTGGCGAGCAGGCGATGGGGGTCACCTTGCTCGACGCACTGCCTTCGGTGGCCGCGGCCCAGCGCCGCAGCGCCGACGACATGGCACCGATCGTGCAGGACCTGATCACCATGCTGGACGCCGTCCTGCCGGGCCTGCAGCACGGCCGCTACCCGGCCAAGGCGACCGGCCAGAAGCTGGCCCAGGCGCTGCGCGCGGTCGCCGACCAGTTCGACATCTGACGGCCGGCAGCGCCGTGCCGGGCGCGCCGGCCTCCTACGGGAAGGCCAGCGCGTCCGGCGCCACCGCCGGCACCAGGCCCTGCGCCGCCGCCCGGTCGAGCAGTCCGCGCACCGCCGCGTAGCCGTCCTCGCCCAGCTCGGCGGTGAACTCGTTCACATAGAGCCCGATGTGCTGGTCCGCCACCTCGGGGTCCATCTCCTGGGCGTGCGCCATGACGTACTCCCGGGAGGCCGCCGGATCGTCCCAGGCGGCCCGCACCGAGGCGGAGATCGCGGCGGCCAGCTCGCGCAGCCGGGCCGCGCCCAGCGAGCGCTTGGCGATGATCGCACCCAGCGGGATCGGCAGCCCGGTCGCCGCCTCCCAGGCCTCGCCCATGTCGGCCAGCTTGACCAGCCCGTAGTTCTGGTACGTGAACCGCGCCTCGTGGATCACCAGCCCGGCATCCACCCGGCCGTCCCGCACCGCCGGCATGATCTCGTGGAACGGCAGCACCACGATCTCGCCCAGCCCGCCCGGTACCGCCTCGGCGGCCCACAGCCGGAACAGCAGGTAGGCGGTGGACCGCTCGCTGGGCACCGCCACGGTCTTGCCGGTCAGGTCGCCGGCCGTCTCCGGGCGCGTGAGCACCAGCGGCCCGCAGCCGCGCCCCAGCGCGCCGCCGCAGGGCAGCAGCGCGTACTCGTCCAGCAGCCAGGGCAGCGCCGCGTAGCTGACCTTGAGCAGGTCCAGCCCGCCGCGCTCGGCCAGGCCGTTGGTCACGTCGATGTCGGCGAACAGCACCTCGGGCGCCTCGGCGCCGGGCAGCAGGCCGTGCGTCCAGGCGTGGAACACGAAGGTGTCGTTGGGGCAGGGCGAGTACGCGATCCGCAGCGGCTCAGCCATGTCGGGCCTCCTCGAACGTCAGGTGAGCAGGGAGTCGTAGGGCAGGCGCGCGAAGGCCCGTTCCAGGGCGCCCAGCGCCTCGCCGATCCGCCAGGCGGCCCGGTCCCGGGGGCCGACGGCGTTGGAGACGGTGCGCAGCTCCAGGGCCGGCACACCGCGCCGGGCGGCGGCCTCGGCCACCCCGAAGCCCTCCATCGCCTCGGCCACCGCGCCCGGGTGGCGGCGGGTCAGCTCGGCGGCCCGCTCGGCGCTGCCGGTGACGGTCGACACGGTGAGCACCGGCCCGGCGGCGGCGCCGAGCGCTTGCGCGACCCGCGCGACGGCGGTCGGCGGCGGGATGTGCGCGACGGTGCCGAAACCGAGGGCGGCCACGTCCTGGAAGCCGTCCGGGGTCTGCGCGCCCAGGTCGGCCGCGACGATCCGGTCCGCGACCACGGTGGCGCCGATCGGCGCGGCGGGCGCGAAACCGCCCGCGATGCCGGCCGAGACCACCAGCGGGTGCGGCTCGGCGGCCAGTGCGAAGGCGGTGGTCGCGGCGGCGGCGGCCGGGCCGACCCCGGCGGTCACCACGGTCACCCGGCCGGCGGGCGCGCCGCGCAGCACCGCCTCGGCCTCGGCGTCCACCGCGACGACGACGAGCAGCCGACCCCGGCTCGAAGGCACGGGGGTCGGCTGCCCGTCAGCGGGGTGCGGCAGGGTCACTGGCCCTGCGGGGCGTCCTGCGGCTGCGCGGAGCCGACCGGGGCCGCGTTGTTCTCCAGGTTGACGAACCAGACGGCGATGTAGTTCGGCTTGCCCGAGTTCGCGGTCTTGGGGTCGTACTCGACGATGGTCAGGCTGGTGTCCCGCACCTGGGTCAGCACGTTGGTCGCCGGGACCAGCCCCGAGAAGGTGTTGTCCTTCTGGTAGCGCGCGAGCGCGACGTTGCCCTGGCCGCCGCCGTTGGTGTAGGCGCTCCAGCCGTTCTTGGCGCTGTCCACGTCGATGCCGACGCCGATCCGGTCGACGCTCGTGATGCTCAGCGACTTGAACTTGGTCGGGTCGTTGGAGAGCGCCGCGCAGGCCGTGTTGGTGGCGTCGTCGAACGGCTTGCCACCGTTGTAGCAGGACGGCTCGAAGCGGGTGGAGTCGCGGCCGATGGTGACGGTCGCCTGGGTGGACAGCGGCTCGGTCTGGCCGGAGGCGTACGCGATGGACCCGCCGAGCGTGCCGGCGCCGATCACGACCACGGCGCCGAGGGCGGCGATGACACGGGTGTCGAGGCTCATGGACGAAGGCTATCCAACTCCGCCACTCACGCGACGCGGGGGTGCGGTGCGCCGCGGCGTGCCCCCAGCCGGATCAGGCTCACCACCGTCCACACCAGTGCCACCGCGAGCACCCCGGCGGCCACCGAAAGCCCCAGCGTGCCGTCCAGCGGCAGCAGGATCCCGACCGTGCCACCGACCACCCAGCACAGCTGCATCAGGGTCTCCGAACGGGCGAAGGTCGAGGTGCGGACCGCCTCCGGCACGTCCCGCTGGATCAGCGAGTCCAGCGCCAGCTTGGCCAGCGAGGCGGCGATGCCCGCCACCGCGGCCACCAGCATCACCGTCCCCAGGCCGTACCAGAGCGTGCTGGCCACCGCGGCGGCGGTGGCCAGCGCCAGCATCGTGGTGATGATCGCCTCCGAGCCGCGGGTGCGCAGCCAGGAGCCGAACACCGAGCCGAGCGCGTTGCCGCCGCCGGCCGCCACCGCCAGCAGGCCCAGCGACTGCGTCGGCGTCAGCCCGCCGACGGGGGCGACCCGCAGCAGGAAGGCCAGGAAGAGGGTGAGGAAGCCGGCCAGCCAGCGCAGCGCGGCCACCGCGCGCAGCCCGAGGACCACCGCGGGGCCGACCGTGCGCAGGCGGCCCGTGGGCCGGTCGGCCGCCGGCTGCGGCTGCTCGTCGGTGGCCGCCGGGTCGGGCTCGGCGTGCAGCACCGCGCGCTGCTCGCCCTTGGCCGAGTCCACCTGGTGCGGCAGGTGGAAGGCCATCAGGACGCCGATCAGGAAGACCACGAAGGCGCCCCGCAGCGGCCAGCCGGGGCCGATCAGATGCAGCAGCCCGCCCACCCCGGCGGCCAGCCCGGTGGCCAGCAGCCCGGCCAGGGTCACCCGGGAGTTGGCCTTGACCAGCGTCACCCCGGCCGGCTTCAGCCTCGGCACCACCACGCTGCGCACCACGCCGTACGCCTTGGACGCGACCAGGCAGCCCAGCGCCGCCGGATAGAGCGCCAGGCTGCCGCTCACCACCGCGCCGGCCATGGACCACGCCAGGATGGCCCGGACCAGCATCGACGTCGCCATCGCGGCCCGCCGGCCGTGCGGCACCCGGTCGAGCAGCGGGCCGATCACGGGGGCCAGCACCGCGAACGGCGCCATGGTGACCAGCAGGTAGAGCGCCACCCGGCCGCGGGCCTGGTCGGTGGGCACCGAGAAGAAGATGGTGGAGGCCAGTGCGATGGTGATCAGCATGTCGCCGAAGGAGTTCAGCGCGTGCAGCTCGATCAGGCTCGACAGGCCGGACTCCCCGGCGCCCTGGGCCGAGGTGGCCCTGCGGATCCGGCGCCCGGTGCCCTGCACCACTCTGCCGGTGCCGATCCCGGCCGCGGAGGCGCCGCGGAGCAGCAGATTGCGCCGTGGCGTGGTGTCCACGGGAGCCGTTTCGGGCCCCTCGGGTTCCTTGGGTTCCGCGGGTTCTTTGGGCTCCGACGACTCGAAAGGCTCCGACGGCCCTGTCAGCTCCTCGGAAGGCCCTGCGGCTGCTTCGCGCAGCCCCGCGTCGGCCGCCGACCGCGGACCGTCCTCCGCGGCGGGGACCGCCGACTGCCGCCCCGGCACACCGCCCGCCTGAGCCGCCGTTCGGTCGGCCAGCCGCGGATCCTCAGGGTCCGCACCGCTCGACCCGGCCGCGGACCGGGCGCGCTGCGACGGGTTCTCGTCCGTCACACCGCCATCCTGCCTGACAAACCGGACAGGTGCGGGGCATTGGCCCCGCGCGGCGCGGCCCGGTCGGCGCGGCGCTCGCCGGTCCCGGCTCGCCGGGCTGTCGCCGAGACCTTCTTGACGGGTAGCCTGCTGTCCGCGTGCCGCTGCGCCGGAGCGTGCGCGTCCGCCTCGGCCGGAGCCGACGGCGGCGCGGCCGGTCCCCGCAGGGCTCCGGGTCACGCAGAATAGGGCGGTGAGCTGGTTCTGACCGGCCGGTGACCGTGACCGACCCGGTGGCCCCGGACGGTTCGGAACGGCCCGGGCGAGTGACCGGGCGACTAGGCTGCAGGTAAGAAGACTGGAGAGAACCGACGCCGTGAGTGCTGCGATGCGAAGCCGTACCCCAGACCGGCTCTGTGCCGAGGCCGTCGAGCTCGCCAGGCAGGCAGCGGTCGAGTCGGTCGGCGCCGAGGCCGTCGGCGAGCACCTGGTGGCTCGCGCCGAGGCCGAGCGGGTGGTCACCCACACCTTCGAATGCCTGGACCCGGCCTACCGCGGCTGGCACTGGGCGGTGACCGTGGCCCGCGCGCCGCGCGCCAAGGTGGTCACCCTCGACGAGGTCGTGATGCTGCCCGGCCCGGACGCGGTGCTGGCCCCCGAGTGGGTGCCGTGGAGCGAGCGGCTGCGCCCGGGCGACATGGGCCCCGGCGACCTGCTGCCGACCGACGCCGACGACCTGCGCCTGGAGCCCGGCTGGACCGGCGAGGACGAGCCGGGCGCCGCCGGCGCCGAGCTCTTCGACCGCGAGGACGACCTCGTGGTGAGCGACCCGCACGTGCAGCCGGCTCCGGCCCGCGCCGAGATCGGCGCGGTCGCCGACGAGCTCGGCATGAGCCGCCCCCGGGTGCTCTCCCGGCTCGGCCTGCACCTGGCCGCGGACCGCTGGGAGAAGACCCACGGCCCGCAGACCCCGATGGCCCAGTCGGCCCCGGCCACCTGCACCAGCTGCGGCTTCCTGATCCCGATCGGCGGCTCGCTGGGCCAGGCGTTCGGCATCTGCGGAAACGAGTTCGGCCCGGCCGACGGCCAGATCGTCTCGCTCGCCTACGGCTGCGGCGGCCACTCCGAGGCCGCGGTGCTGCCGGCTCCGCCGGTGCCGGCCGAGCTGATCCTGGACGAGACCGTCGTCGAGCCGCTGCACCTGCACCCCGACCGGGCCGGCGGCTCGGTCGAGCCCGACGCTCCGGCCGAGGAGCTCGGCCACTCCTGATCGGCGCCCGATCCGCCCGGGTCCACGCCGATGGGCCCGGGCGCAGTCTGTCGGTGAAACGCGAGACAATGCCCCCCGTAGCAGTGTCCGGTGTGACAGACGGGGAAGGCGGCGGGTCCAGTGGAGCCTCGCATCATCGGTGGCGGCAGTGACGAGCAGATCGGCGACCGGTTCGGTACGGCCGAGTTGCGGCGTCGGGTGCTGGACGCCTGGACGGCCTCCCCGGCCCGGTTCCGGGAGGACGCCAACGCCGAGGAGGAGCTGGCCCTCGGCGGCTACCGGGACCGCCTGATCATCGAGTTGGCGCAGAACGCCGCCGACGCCGCCGCCCGGGCCGGCCGCGGCCCCGGCCGGCTGCGGCTGGCGCTGCGCGACGGGGTGCTGGCCGCCGCCAACACCGGTGCCCCGCTGGACGCCGTCGCCATCGAGTCGCTGGCCACCCTGCGGGCCTCCTCCAAGCGCTCCGACGCCACCATGACGGTGGGTCGGTTCGGTGTCGGCTTCGCCGCCGTGGTCGCCGTCAGCGACGAGCCGGCCATCGTCGGCCAGGCCGGCGGCGTGCGCTGGTCGCTCGCCGAGGCCCGCGAGCTGATTGCCGGTCAGGCCGCCCAACAGCCCGAGCTGGCCGAGGAGTTGCGCCGCCGCGAAGGCCATCTCCCGTTGCTGCGGCTACCGTTCGCGGCCTCGGGCGAGCCGCCGGTCGGCTATGACACGGTGGTGCTGCTGCCGCTGCGCGACGGTGCGGCCGAGGATCTCGCCCGCACCCTGCTGGACGGCATCGACGACGCGCTGCTGCTCACCCTGCCGGGCCTCGGCGAGGTGGTGGTGGAGACCCCGGACGGCACCGTGCGCACCCTCACCCGGGCCGCCGCCGAGCGCTCCGAGAGCGGGCTGTCCGAGGTCGTCATCACCGACCGGACCGGCGAGGCCGGCGGGATCGAGCAGGGGGGCGAGGAGTCCCGCTGGCAGACCGTCACCGCCACCGGCGCGCTCGACCCGGAGCTGCTGGCGGACCGTCCGGTGGAGGAGCGGTCCCGCCCGTACTGGACCGTCACCTGGGCCGTCCCGGTCGCCGCCGACGGCACCCCCGAGCCGGTCCCGGTCACGCCGGTGCTGCACGCGCCCACCCCGAGCGAGGAGCCGCTGGGCATCCCCGCGCTGCTGATCGCCTCCTACCCGCTGGACTCCACCCGCCGGCACGTCGCCCCCGGCCCGCTGACCGACTTCCTCACCGAGCGGGCCGCCGACGCCTACGCCGAGCTGCTCCGGGCCCGCGGCGCCGACCTCGGCTCGCTCTCCCTGGTGCCGGGCCCGCTCGGCCAGGGCGCGCTGGACAACGCGCTGCGCACCGGCGTGCTGGCCCGGCTGCCGCGGACCCCGTTCCTGCCGCACCCGGCCGCCGTCGACCCGGACGCCGTCGACGAGGGCGCCCCGGCGTTGCGCCCCGTTGACGCCACCCTGCTGGAGGGCGCCGACCGCTCGGTGGTCGAGGCGCTGGCGCCGATCTTCCCCGGCCTGCTGCCGGCCGGCCTGGAGCGCCGCCCGGAGCTGCGCGCGCTCCAGGTGCGCCGGGTGCCGCTGGCCGAGGTCGTCGACCAACTCGGCGGCCTGGAGCGGGAACCGGCCTGGTGGCGCAGCCTGTACGGGGCGCTGGCCGGCGCCGACCCGGAGGCGCTGGGCGCGCTGCCGGTGCCGCTGGCCACCGGGAGGATGCTGACCGGGCCGCGCCGGGTGCTGCTGCCCTCGGACGACGCCGACTGGGCCGGCTTCCCCGACTATCCGCAGTCGCTGGCCGAGGCGCTGGAGCTGTTCGACCTGCGGCTGGCCCACCCGGAGGCGGCGCACCCGCTGCTGGCCAAGCTGGGCGCCACCACCGCCACCCCCGCCGGGATCCTGGCCACCCCCGAGCTGCGGGCCGCCGTGGTCCGTTCGCTGGACGTCGGCGAGGAGGACTTCGACGGCGCCGTGGACCTGGCGGACGCGGTGCTCGGCCTGGTCAAGGCGGCCGGCACCCAGCCCGGCGAGCACCCCTGGCTGGCCCGGCTGGCGCTGCCGGACGACGAGGGCGAGCTCGCCCGGGCCGGTGAACTCCTGCTGCCGGACAGCCCGTTCGCCCAGCTGGCCCGGCCCGACGACGCCCCGTTCGTGGACGAGGACCTGCTGGACCGCTGGGGCCCCGAGGTGCTGGCGGCGGTCGGGGTGCTCGCCGACTTCGTGCTGGTCCGCGCCGAGGACGCGGTGCTCGACCCGGACGACCTGGAGCGGCTCGACCCGACCGCGCCCGCCGACCGCGCCGTGGGCGGCCGGCCGACCGGGCTGCTGGACGAGGCGCCGGACGGGCTCGCCGACTGGTGCGAGGAGGTGGTCGAGGCGCTGCACGAGGACCAGGCCGAGCTGGGGGTGCCGCCGGTGGCCGGGGAGTTGCTGGTGGTGCGGGACCTGGACCTGGTGGACGATCAGGCCTGGCCCGAGGCGCTGGCCCTGCTGGCCCGGCCGCCCTACCGGGACGCGGTGGTGGCGCCGGTGCGGGCGCTGCTGCCGGACGGGCGGTACGCCGACCTGCCGCCGTACACCGCCTGGTGGCTGCGCGACCACCCGGTGCTGGACGGGCGGGAGCCGGCCGGGCTGCGCGCGGCCGGAGCCGACTGGCTGCTCCGCGGCCTCTACGACGAGGCCCGCACCACGCTGGACCCGGAGTTCCTGCACGCCCTCGGAGTGCGCACCACGCTGGCGTCGCTGCTCGCCGAGCCACACGGCTCGGAGGAGCTGCTCGACCGGCTCACCGACCCGGACGGTGAGGTGACGCATCGCCAACTGCACGGCATCTACTCGTCGTTGGGTCGCGTCGAGGCCTTCGATGCGGAGCCGTTGGAGGTGGTGCGGGCGCTGCCGCCGCTGGATCCGGAGACCGGGCGCCGCCCGGCGCACACCGTGGTGGTGGACGCCACCGAGGCGGTGGTGGCCGACGCCCCCGACCTGGTGGCGCTGCTCCACCCGTACCCCCTGGTGCCGGTGGCGCCCGCGCTGGCGCCGGTGCTGGCCGAGCGGCTGCACGTCTCGCTGGCCAGCGAGATCGCCGGCGGCCGGGTGCTCTCGGAGGGCACCCTGCACCGGGTGTCGCCGTTCGTCCGGGAGTTGCTGCCCGGCTGCCCGGCGGCCTACGAGGAGCACGAGGAGCTGCTGGTGGTCGGCCCGGACGGCTCGGAGGCGGCCGTCGACTGGCGCTGGGACGCGGCGGCGCCCAGCCCGGAGCTGCCGTACGACCCGGAGGACCCCGAGGCGGAGCAGGACGGCGAGTTCGAGGTGCCGCCGGTGCCCGGCCTGCTGCACGCCGCCACCCCCGAGGGCCTGGCGGCCGGTCTGGCCTGGTCGGTGGGGCAGTGGCATCGCCGCTTCGAGGTGCTGGCCGCGCTCACCGAGCCGGACCGCGCCTATGAGCTCTCGGCGGCCCGCGACTTCGAGGGGTGACGCAGATCCCCGAGGGGTGGCGCAGATCCCGGAGGGGTGAACCGAACGGGTCGAAAGTTGACCCGAACGGGAGTGACAGCGTTTCGGGGGCGTGCCTAGGGTGTCGGTCATGATCGACAACCCTGGGCGCAGCTTCCTCTTCCTGCTGGCGAGCAGCCGGCACGACGGCAACACCGAACTCCTGGCCCGGCGGGCAGCCGAACAGCTGCCTGCCGGCACCGAGCAGCGCTGGCTGCACCTCGGCGAGCTGCCGCTCGCGCCGTTCGCCGACCGGCGGCACGACGGCGAGGGGATCTACCCGCGGCCCGAGGGCCACGAGCGGACCCTGTTGGAGGCCACCCTCGCCGCCACCGACCTGGTGATCGCCTCCCCGCTCTACTGGTACAGCGTCTCCGCCGATGCCAAGCTCTACCTGGACTACTGGGCGGGCTGGATGCGGGTGCCTGGCTACGACTTCCGGGCCCGGATGGCCGGCAAGACGCTCTGGACGGTCAGCGCCAGCTCCACCGAGGACCCGGCCGCCTCGGACGCGCTGGTGACCACCCTGCGCATGAGCGGCGAGTACCTGAAGATGCACTGGGGCGGCGCGCTGCTCGGCTACGCCAACCAGCCGGGCCGAGTCGTCGAGGACGAGGGCGCGATGACGCGGGCGAAGACCTTCTTCAGCGCGGCATAGGCCGGGGCTCGGCCGGCTGCTCCGCCGCCGGGGGGAGCCCGCGCCGCACGAACCGCCAGGACACCTCCAGCAGCAGGCCGGCGACCAGCGCGATCGCCACCCCCGTCCAGGGGTCGCGGTAGCCGGCCAGCTTCAGCTGGAAGAAGTCCGACAGCCAGGGGATCAGCAGCACCAGGGCGAAGGCCCCGGCCATGGCGGCGATCAGTAGCAACCGCCACCAGGTGTACGGCCGGGCCACGATCGCCAGCACCCATAGGGCGACCAGGAAGAGCGTCAGGGTGGCCACACTGGTGTCGGCCTTGAGGTCGGTGGCATGGTTGGCGCGGGCCAGGGCGTAGGAGGTGAAGGTGGCCGTCCCGGCGATCAGCCCGCAGGGCACCGCCAGCCGCAGCACCCGGCGGACGAAGCCCGGCCGGGCCCGCTCCTGGTTGGGTGCCAGCGCCAGGAAGAACGCCGGGATGCCGATGGTCAGGCTGCTGAGCAGGGTGGAGTGCCGGGGCAGGAACGGATACGGCAGCTGGGTGAAGACCACCAGCAGCGCCAGCAGCACCGCGTAGACCGTCTTCACCAGGAAGAGCCCGGCCACCCGCTCGATGTTGCCGATCACCCGGCGCCCCTCGGCCACCACCATCGGCAGCGTGGCGAACCGGTCGTCGAGCAGCACGATCTGCGCCACCGCCCGGGTGGCGTCGCTGCCCGAGCC
Source organism: Kitasatospora sp. GP30 (assembly GCF_029892145.1). Taxonomy (NCBI): domain Bacteria; kingdom Bacillati; phylum Actinomycetota; class Actinomycetes; order Kitasatosporales; family Streptomycetaceae; genus Kitasatospora; species Kitasatospora sp. GP30. The sequence continues at coordinate 144,785 of NZ_JARZAH010000009.1, read as the reverse complement.
CATCGCCACGCCGATGTCCGCGTCCTTGAGGGCCAGCACGTCGTTGACGCCGTCACCGGTCATCGCCACGGTGTGGCCGCGCGACTGCAGGGCGCCGACCAGCCGGCGCTTCTGCTGCGGGGTCACCCGGCCGAAGACGGTGGTGCGCTCGGCGGTGTCGGCCAGCGCCGGCGGGTCGGCGGGCAGCGTGCGGGCGTCCACCGGGTGCTCGGCCCCCGGCAGCGCCAGGCTCGCCGCCACCGCGCCGACCGAGACGGCGCTGTCTCCGGAGATCACCTTGGCCACGACCCGCTGCTGTTCGAAGTACCGCAGGGTGTCGGCCGCGTCCGCCCGCACCCGCTGCTCCAGCACCACCAGGGCCAGCGGCTGCAGGTCCTTGGCCGGGTCATGGTGGTCCCCCCGGCCGGAGGCTGGGGGAGCGTCCAGCGGCACGGGGGAGCGGCCCAGCAGCAGCACCCGCAGGCCGTGCGCACCCAGCTCGTCCACCTGCTCCAGCGCCGGATGGCCCTCCGGCAGCAGCACGTCCGGTGCGCCGAGCAGCCAGCTGCCCTCGCCGCCGCCCGGCTCCAGCAGCTGCGCCCCGCTCCACTTGCGGGCGGAGGAGAACGGCATCGCCTCCAGCAGCAGCCAGCGCTCCCGCTCCGGCCCGCCCTCGCCGAAGGCGTCGATCACCGCCTGCATGCTGGCGTTGGGCCGGGCGTCCGCGCTCGCCAGCACGCCCAGCGCCTGACGCAGCGTCGCCTCGTCGGCCAGTTCGGGCGCCAGTGGCCGCAGCTCCCGCACGTCCATGCCGCCCTCGGTGAGGGTGCCGGTCTTGTCCAGGCAGACCGTGTCCACCCGGGCCAGGCCCTCGATCGCGGGCAGCTCCTGCACCAGGCACTGCCTGCGGCCGAGCCGGATCACGCCGATCGCGAAGGCCACCGAGGTGAGCAGCACCAGCCCCTCCGGCACCATCGGCACGATGCCCGCCACGGTCCGCCGGACCGCCTCCCGCCAGTCGTTGCCCCGCACCGCCCACTGGCTGATCACCAGGCCGATCGCGGTGGGGATCAGCAGATAGGTGACGTACCGCAGGATGGTGTCGATGCCGCTGCGCAGCTCGGACTTGACCAGGGTGAACCGGCTGGCCTGCTCGGCCAGCTGGGCTGCGTAGGCCTCACGGCCGACCTTGGTGGCGGTGAAGGCGCCGGCGCCGGCCACCACGAAGCTGCCGGACATCACCTGGTCGCCCGGCTGCTTGAGCACCGGATCGGGCTCGCCGGTGAGCAGCGACTCGTCGACCTCCAGGCCGTCCTCCTCGATGACCTCGCCGTCGACCACCACCTTGTCGCCGATGGCGAGCAGCACGGTCTCGTCCAGCACGATCTGGGAGACCGGGATCTGTATCGCCTGCCCGTCCCGGCGCACCGCCGGGCGGGCCTCGCCGATCAGCGCCAGGCTGTCCAGGGTGCGCTTGGCGCGGATCTCCTGGATGATCCCGATCGCCGTGTTGGCCACGATCACCAGGCCGAACAGCCCGTCCTGGATCGGCCCGACCACCAGGATGATGGCGAACAGCACCCCGATGATCGCGTTGAACCGGGTGAAGACATTGGCCTGGACGATCTCCCGCACGGACCGGCTGGACCGCGCCGGCACATCGTTGACCTGGCCGCGGGCCACCCGCTCGGCGACCTCGGCAGTGCTCAGCCCGCGCTGGCGGGTGGCGGCCGGGCCGCCGGCGCGGGCGCCGGGGTCGCGCTGCTCCGAGGGGTGCGTCATGGCACCGACTCTACGTGCGGCAAATGTCCGGTGCGTCCTCCTATAGGCCGGTGTCGAGCGGCCGGAAGGAGGGGGCGGGTCAGCCGGGTGGATGAGTCGGGCGAGCCGGGCGGGCGCCCGGTGGACGGTGGGGTGCCGCTACTCGGAGCCGGCCGCCTGGGCGCGCCGGATCGCGTCCCGCCGGGCCCGGCAGTACCAGAGCCCGATCAGTCCGAGCAGCCCGCCGGACAGGCAGATCCACGGCCAGTTGCCGTGCCCCTGCCGGCTCAGCGTGTCCTGGAACGGCAGCAGCACCAGGAAGCCCAGGAACCAGAGCACCGTGCCGCCGCCGACGATCGCGACGTCATTGGCTTCCAGGGGCGGCGGCGCGGGGTGGATCGGGCTCTTCGGCATGGGACGTAGCGTACGTGTCCGCGCGCACCGTCATGGAGGCGCGCGTATCTACGCGCGAAGATGGCGCGTGCACGACCGGCCGACCCATACTGAAGACTTCCTCCACCCCCATTTGAGGACGACGCATGCCTTCCGTGGCCCAGCCGACCGTGGAGTCGCCCGAGCCCCCGGCACCCGCTTCCCCCACCGGTGCCATCGACCGCTACTTCAAGATCTCCGCGCGCGGCTCCAGCCTGCCCCGGGAGATCCGCGGTGGCGTCGCGACCTTCTTCACCATGGCCTACATCCTGGTGCTGAACCCGATCATCCTGTCCAACGCCGTGGACATCAACAAGCACACGCTGAGCTTCCCGCAGCTGGTCACCGCGACCGCGCTGACCGCCGGGCTGACCACGCTGCTGATGGGCGTGATCGGCAACGTGCCGATCGGACTGGCCGCCGGTCTGGGCGTCAACACCATCGTGGCGCTCCAGCTGGCGCCCAAGATGACCTGGCCCGACGCCATGGGCATGGTGATGCTGGCCGGCTTCTGCATCATGCTGCTGGTCGCCACCGGTCTGCGGGAACGGGTGATGAACGCCGTGCCGCTCGGCCTGCGCAAGGCCATCGCGATCGGCATCGGCCTGTTCATCGCGCTGGTCGGCTGCGTCGACTCCGGCTTCGTCAGCCGGATCCCGGACGCGGCCCACACCACCGTCCCGCTGGAGCTGGGCATCGGCGGCCACCTGCACGGCTGGCCGGTGCTGGTCTTCGTGCTCGGCCTGCTGCTCACCCTGGTGCTGGTGGTCCGCAAGGTGCCCGGGGCGATCCTGATCTCCATCGCGACGATGACCGTGGTCGCCGTGGTGATCCAGAAGGCGGCCGACCTGCCCGCCGACTCCTGGGGCCTGACGGTGCCCAAGTGGCCCGGCAACCCGGTCGCCACCCCCGACTTCGGCCTGGTCGGCAAGGTCAGCCTGTTCGGCGGCTTCCAGCACGTCGGTGCGCTCACCGGCATCCTGTTCGTCTTCACCGTGCTGATGAGCGCCTTCTTCGACGCGATGGGCACCATCCTGGGCGTCGCCGACGAGGCGCACCTGCTGGACAAGAACGGCGACCTGCCCGGCATCAACCGGGTCCTGATGGTGGACGGCATCGCCACCGCCGCCGGCGGCGCCACCTCCTCCTCCGCCAACACCTGCTTCGTGGAGTCCACCGCGGGCGTCGGCGAGGGGGCGCGCACCGGCTTCGCCAGCCTGGTGACCGGCGCGCTCTTCATGCTCGCGCTCTTCCTCACCCCGCTGGCCACCATGGTCCCGGCCCAGGCCGCCACCCCGGCCCTGGTCACCGTCGGCTTCCTGATCCTGGCCAACTCGATCCGCGACATCGACTGGTCCGACTACACCATCGCCATCCCGGCGTTCCTGACCATGGTGCTGATGCCGTTCACCTACAGCATCACCAACGGCATCGGCATGGGCTTCATCGTCTTCTGCGTGCTGCGGCTGGCCGTCGGGCGCGGGCGCAGCGTGCCGGTGGCGCTCTACGCGGTGGCGGCGGTCTTCGCGTTCTACTACATGATGCCGGCGCTGGGGCTGGCCAAGTAGCCGCCCGCCGCACCTGCGAAGCGCCGCCCCGGAGCCTGCCGCCGGGGCGGCGCTTCGCGTTGCGGGCCTTCCGGATGACCGGTACAGGCCGTTCGATATCTCTTCCATGGCCTTGGCGATATCATGGAGCCCGGGCCAATCCTGTGGAGCCAACTCCTTTGGAGTGAGCATGACGCGCACCGTTGTCGACCTCGACGACGACCTCCTCGAAGAGGCGCAGCGCCTCTTCGGCACGACCACCAAGGTTGCGACGGTCAATGCCGCCCTGCTGGAGGCCGTCAAGCTGGCCCGCCGGATAGAGCTGGCGGACGCGATTGCCAGCGGGGAGTTCGACCTGCTCGGCGAATCCGGCGGCAAGGCTGTGGCGTGAGCCGAGAGCGCTTCCTGATCGACAAGTCGGCTCTCGCACGGTGGGGCAAACCCTCTGTGCGGCCGGTCCTCGACGACCTTTCACAGCGGGCTCTCCTCGCGGTCAGTGCGGCGGTCGAGATGGAGGTCCTGCACAGCGCCCGGACGGCTGCCGAAGCGGACCGCCTTCAGCACCTGCTGACGGGATTCGACTATCTGCCGTGCACGGACGAGGTGTGGGACCGCGCCAAGTTCATCCGGCATCAGGCCCTGTTCCGGGGCAACCACCGTGCCCTGTCGATGGCCGACATGCTCATCGCGGCCACGGCGGAGCGGCATGCGGTCACCGTGCTGCACTACGACGGCGACTACGACATGATTGCGGCGATCACCGGCCAGCCCATGCGCTGGGTCGTCCCGGCGGGGACGGCTGACTGAGGTCGCCGAGCGGGTGGCGCTCTACGCGGTGGCGGCGGTCTTCGCGTTCTACTACATGATGCCTGCGCTGGGGCTGGCCAAGTAGCGGCCTCTGCAAGGCGGTCGAGCCCGGTCCCGCTGGCGCGGGGCCGGGCTCGGCCGGTTACCGGGATCGGGTCAGTGCTGCATCCAGGTGCCGGTGGACCAGAGGGACCTGCCGTCGGCGTCGTAGAGCACGACGTTCGAGTCGTACTGCACGACGGCGTAGGCGCCGGGGTGGCCCCAGGTGCCGGTGGACCAGAGGGAGTTGCGGTCGGTGCCGGAGAGCACGAAGTTGCCGTCGGCCTGCATGGCGGCGGTGGCGCCGGGGTGGCCCCAGGTGCCGGTCGACCAGAGGGAGCGGCCGCTGGATCCGTAGAGCACCAGGTTGCCGTCGGCCTGCATGCTCAGCTTGGTGCCCTGGTAGCGGGAGTTGTCGATCACGTAGCCCGAGGGCAGCCGGTCGCCCGGGTTGACCACCGCACCGCGGTAGAGCGGGCCGGTGACGTCGGTGCCGCTGTGCCAGAGCTGGTTGCCCAGGCTGTCGAGGACGGCGAGGTCGGCGGTGTCCAGCAGGATGGCGCGGCCGCCGGGGTGGCCCCAGGTGCCGGTGGACCAGAGGGAGTTGTGGCCGGTGCCGTAGACGACCAGGTTGCCGTCGGCCTGAAGGGTGGCGGTGGCGCCGGGGTGGCCCCAGGTGCCGGTGGACCAGAGGGAGCGGCCGGTTGCCTGCGAGTAGAGCACCAGGTTGCCGTCGGCCTGCATGGTCAGCCGGGCGCGCTGCCCCTGCAGCGACTGACCGCTCGCCAGGCTGCTCCCGGCGGCGAACGCGGCACCGGACGTGCCCCTGCTCCAGAGCGGCGTGTCGTCGGCGTCGAAGATGACGAGGTTGGTGTCGTTCTGCACGGTGAGGTGGTCACCCGGGTGGCCGCCGGTGCGGCTGGACCAGAGCGGGTTGCCGGCGGCGTCCTGGAGCACCAGGTCGCCGTCGGTCTGCAGGGTGGCGTAGGCGCCCGGGTGGCCGTAGGTGCCGGCGGTCCAGAGCAGCTTGCCGTCGGTGCCGACCAGCTCCAGGTCGCCGGTGGCGGTCACCTGGAGGTGGACACCGGTGGTGCCGGGCAGGGAGCTGCCCGCGTGCAGGGTGGTGCCGGGCGCGATGCCGTAGCCGTTCGGGTCATGGGCGGGCTCGTAGCTGCCGGTGCCCCAGAGTGCCTTGCCGTTCTGGTCCTTGACCACCAGGTCGCAGTCGGACGTGAGGGCCAGGTAGCGGCCGTTCAGGGTGGCCGGCCCGGCGCTCCACAGGGTCTGGCCGGCCTCCTGGACGACGAGTCCCTTGGCGGGGTCCCAGGCCGCTGCGGCGTTCGGGTGACCGGCGGTGCCGGTCGACCAGAGGACCTTGCCCTGGTAGTCGCTGTAGACCAGGTTGCCGTCTTCCTGCATGGTCAGCTTGGCGCAGGGACCGTAGCTGACGTCGCCGGGGATGCCCTGGAGGGCCAGGAGGTCGCCGGGCGCCGTCATGGAGTACGGAAGGTCGGACCCGAGCGGGATGCGCGCGGGGCTGAGTTGGGCGACTCCGTTGACCGGCGGCAGGCCCGGGTAGCTGTAGACGCGGCCGTTGAAGTCCCAGAGCAGGGCCGGGTTGCCGGTGCCGTCGGCATCGCCGGCGGAGGTGACCGGGCCACCCGAGGTGCCGGTCTGGTAGTAGGAGCCCGGCAGCAGGTCCAGCCGGCCGGGCAGCGGGCCCGGGGTGTCACCGCCGGCGGCGCCGAAGCGCTGGCCTTGGGAGACGTCGCAGGAGGCCATCGAGGGCAGTGAGTCGGTGAAGATGACGGGCGGGAAGCCGAAGCACTTTCCGGAGGCCGAGTCGACCAGCGAGCCGTAGTTGCCCGGTTGCCAGTGCTGCTCCGAGTCACGGCTGTCGCAGGTCGACAGGCCGGCCGTGGCGGCGTCGAGGCAGTCGCCCCAGGCGTGGACGGTGCCGTCGTTGCCGAACTGGAAGTGCGCCGTCATCGGGTTGGAGCAGGCCGCGAGGGTCAGCGGGACGTGCCCGGTGGTGGCCCCTGCGGGGAAGGCCGACAGGCACAGGTGGGTGCCGTCGGTCTGCACCAGCCCGTTCTGCAGCGGCTGCGGCAGGGGGGCGGTGAGGACGGTGGTGGGCGTGCCGTCGGCCTTGAAGGTGAGCGGGAAGCTGTCGATCGCGCCAGTCTCGCCCGAGCCGCGTACCCAGAGGGTCGGCACGCCGCCGACCTTGCCGGGGGCGATCAGGGAGGTGCCGCTCCAGTCGCCGGTGCCGAGCAGCACCGGATTACCGAAGGACGGGCCGCTCTTGGCCGCCGGGTAGTACCAGAGCTTGCCGTTCTCCACCGTGATCAGCGCCGGCTGGGTGTTGGCCCCGTTGCCGCCGTCGGTGGCCAGGATCTGGGTGGTGGAGTTCCAGGTCTGGTCGTAGCCGGTGCAGTCGCCGGCGGCGCAGGTGGCCGGCTTGGCGACGGTCAGGACCTTGTCCTTGTGGGTGAAGTGCCCCGGCGTACCGCCGAATTCGGCGTCGTTCGGATAGACGTAGACATGGTGCGAGCCGGGGTTGAGGAGCACCAGGTCATCGGTATTGCCGCCGGTGAGGCTGCCTCGGTGGGTGATCGCATACTGGCCCCAGGTCATCGACGACTCCGGAGCGGCCGCCTGGGTCGAGGCGGTGAACGCGGAAGCGCCGACCGGGAACGCGCCGAGGTAGTTGCCGACGCCCTGCACGACGTCCGGGGTACCGTCCCCGTCGATGTCGCCCGGGACCCCGGTGCCGGCGCTCGCCGCGCGGGCCGAGGGCGAGCCGGCCGCGAGTGCGGGGCTCGCGGCGCTCGCCGCCAGTGCGGGGCTCGCGGCGCTCGCCGCCAGTGCGGTGGCGAGCAGGGATGTGGCGGCCAGGTGGCCGAGTCTCATGCTGTTTCCCCCAAGAGATGTGTCAGATACGCGAGTTGGGTCCTACTGCCGCGTCTTCAGCGCGTGTAGTACCACCGCGGGGTGTTGGTCGGCGCCGTAGACCACGAAGGGGCCATCCGGGCTGCATGGCCGCGTGGGCGCCGCTGCGGTCCCAGGTGCCTGATGCCCGGACCGGCTGCCGGCGCGGCACCATGCCGCAGACGAGGTTGCCGTCGGTCGGCCTGGCCGATGACGTTCCGCCAGTCATGGCCGGGACGCTGGTGCCGGCCGCGGCGGTGGCAGGTACCGCTACCGCGGTGAGCCTGCGAGACCGGCTGCCAGGGCGGTGCGGGGCGCGGCTGCCAGGGCGGTGCGGGGCGCGGCTGCGCTCCCTCATCAGGGTTCCTCCCCCGGTGGGTGCCGGCGAGGCCGGCGGAAGTGTGAGGGGCCTGTAATACGGTGTGAACAACGTATGGGCCGAGCGCAGGGTATCGGTCGCCGGCGACCGGTCTCAATGGGGTTCCGCCGGTCCGTCCACGGCATGGTGACGATGGGGCAGATCGTCCGCACGGCTCATCCTCTGGTCCACCCGTGCTCCTCCCTCCCGCATCCTCCGCTCGTCCCTCGGGGGTAGGCGGACTCAGGGGAATTTCGGGGTCGTTCCCGGGTACCGCGCGGCGGTCCGGTCCGGGACGCTGGACTCATGGCGATGGTGAGGCAGCAAGCTCGACCGATGGTCCGGGAGTCCGGGCGCGGGGCCGCCGTGCTGGCGGTCCTGGTGGTGCTGGCCGTCCTCGGCGGTCTGCTGGGGCTCGCGGCGGCTCCGGTGGGTCCGGCGGCGGCGGTGCCGGTGCGCTGGCTGCTGCTGGGCGAGTTGGGGGTGCTGGGCGCGGTGATGGCGCTGGTGGCCGCCGTGGTGCCGGCCAGGCGGCGCTGACGGGCCGTCAACGGCGGGGCGGCCGCTGCGCGCCGGGTGGCCACTTGGCGCCAGATGGCCGGAAAGCGCTCTGTGTAGCCGTGTTGACGGTGGGCATACTGCCTCCTGAGTCGTGAGGGGGCACTCTCTGATGGTGCGATGGGACCCGTCCGGGATCGACGAGGCCGACTTCCTGCCAGAGCCGTTCCAGACGGCCGACCAGGCCTCGATCGCCGCACAGCGCCAGACCCTGCGCTGGAACCGCGGGATGATCGTGATGCTGGTGGTCGCGGCTGCGGTCGGCGCGGCGACGGGCGGTGACTCCGGGGTCGCGCCGCTGATATCCGTGGCCGCCTTCGTGGTGGCCGGCTGGTTCTGGTCCCGCCTGCGGGCGGTCAATCCGCAGGCCCGCTGGTTCGAGGCCCGCGCGGCGGCCGAATCGGTCAAGACGCTGGCCTGGAAGTACACGGTGCGGGCCCGGCCGTTCGGCGGCCCGGCCGACTCCCCCGAGGTGGACGAGGAGTACCGCGCGCAGGTCGCCGAGGTGCTGCGGACCTTCGAGGACTCCGGGGCGCTGCCGGCCGGCGCGGCACCGGAGATCACCGACGGCATGCGGGAGTTGCGGGCCGCGGGGCTGGTCGACCGGCGGACCGGGTACCTGCGGGTCCGGGTGGAGGGCCAGCGCACCTGGTACCTGGCGAAGGCGAGCGCCTATGAGTCGCAGGCGGTCTCCTGGGGGCTGGGCACGGTGACGCTGATGATCCTGGGTGGCGCGGCGGCGGTGGCCCAGGCGGCCGGGGTGCTCTCGGTCAGCCTGTTCGGCGTCTGCGCGGCGGCGGCCGCCGCGATCATCGCCTGGAACCAGCTGAAGCAGCTGCGCCCGCTGGTCTCCACCTACCGGCTGGCGGCCAAGGAGCTCGACGTGGTCTGGGGCAAGCTGACCGTGCTCGACCTCAACGACCCGGCGGCCGAGGCCCAGTGGGCGAGCCTGGCGGGCGACGTGGAGGACGCGGTGTCCCGCGAGCACACCAGCTGGCGCAGCCACCGGGCGTTCCCGCACTGACCTGTCTCTTTCCCTCTTCCGGGTTGCTCGGACGGTCGGCTCGCGCATGCCGATTTTTATTTAGCTAGAGTAATGACGTAAGCTAAGTATCATGTCCGAGATGTCCGAGGAGGACCTCGTCGCTGTCAATCAGCTGAGGTCCTCTGTGATGCGTCTGTCCCGTCGTCTGAAGCACCAGCACGTCGAGCAGTCGCTCAGCCCGACCGAGATGAGCGTGCTCGGCACGTTGGCGCGGTGCGGCAGTGCCACGCCTGGGGAGTTGGCGCGGCGCGAGCACGTGCAGCCGCCGTCGATGACGCGCATCATCGCGATGCTGGAGGAGAAGGGTCTGGTGCGGCGCGAGTCGCACCCGCAGGACCGGCGCCAGGTGGTGGTCAGCATGACCGAGCAGGCGGCCGAGATCCTCGACGAGTCCCGGCGGCGGCGCAACGCCTGGCTGGCCGAACTCGCCTCCCAGCTGACCGACGAGGAGTGGGCGGCGGTGCGGGAGGCGGCTCCCGCGCTGTACCGGCTGGCGCATCTGTAGCTCTCGGACAGGGTTGGCACGGCCGGGTGGCGGTAGCCCGGCGAACCGCGAACGAGAGGAACCGACCATATGAGCAAGGGAAGCCATACCAACGACCCCGAGGAACGCACCGCGGCGGCTGGCCCCGCCGCACCAGGCCCAACGGCCACGGCAGGCCCCACCGGGGCCCGCTTCACCCGACCCGGGGGGATGTTCTCCTCGCTGCGGGTGCGCAACTACCGGTACTTCTTCGCCGGTCAGATCGTCAGCAACACCGGCAGCTGGATGCAGCGGATCGCCCAGGACTGGCTGGTGCTGAGCCTGACCGGCAGCCCGCTCGCGGTGGGCGTCACCACCGCCATGCAGTTCCTGCCCACCCTGCTGCTCGGCCTCTTCGGCGGGGTGCTGGCCGACCGGATGCCCAAGCGGCGACTGCTGATCGCCACCCAGGGCGCGATGGGCGCGCTGGCGGCGGGACTCGCCGCGCTGACCATCTCCGGCGCCGTGACCGAGTACCACGTCTACGCCTTCGCGCTGCTGCTCGGCCTGGTCACCGTGGTCGACACCCCGACTCGGCAGGCCTTCGTCTCCGAGATGGTCGGCCCGAAGGACCTGGCCAACGCGGTCAGCCTGAATGCGGCCAACTTCCAGACCGCGCGCCTGGTCGGCCCGGCGGTGGCCGGCCTGCTGATCGCCGCGGTCGGCAGCGGCTGGGCGTTCGCGCTCAACGCGGTCTCGTTCGCCGCGGTGATCGGCGGCCTGCTGGCGATGCGCGTCAGTGAGCTGCGCCCGGTCGGGCGGATCCCGCGCGAGAAGGGCCAACTGCGCGAGGGCCTGCGGTATGTGAAGGAGCGTCCGGACCTGATGTGGCCGCTGGTGCTGGCCGGGTTCATCGGCACCTTCGGCTTCAACTTCCCGACGCTGCTCTCCGGTTTCGCCTACCGCACCTTCCACGTCGGCCCCGGCCTCTACGGCCTGCTGAACACCGCGATGGCGCTCGGCTCGCTCACCGGCGCCCTGATCGCCGCCCGCCGGGGCAACCCCCGACTGCGCCTGCTGACCGGTGCGGCCGTGGCCTTCGGCCTGCTGGAGACGGTCGCGGCGGTGGCGCCCGGCTACTGGAGCTTCGCGCTGCTGCTCACCCTGATCGGCGTCTTCGGGCTGACCTTCAACACCACGGTCAACTCCTACGTCCAGCTGGCCACCGACCCGGAGATGCGCGGCCGGGTGATGGGCCTGCTGGTGCTGGTCTTCACCGGTGGCACGCCCGTCGGCGCCCCGCTGGTCGGCTGGGTGACCGCGAGCTACGGCCCGCGCCTCGGCCTGCTCGCCTGCGGCGCGGTCTCGCTGCTCGCCGCCCTGGCCGTCGGCCTGGTCCTGGCCCGCTGCGCCGACCTGCGCCTGCGGGTCGACCTCCACCGCGGCAACGGCGGCCGCGTGGTGGCCTTCGTCCCGCGCCGGCACGAGTCCCAGGTGGCGCCGGAGCGGCGGGAGTTGGCGGCGGCCTGCTGACGCCTGGCCGGGGCGGGCGGTGCCGCCCGCCCCGGAGCGCCCGCCCTGGAGCGCCCGCCCCGGTGCCCGGGCGCCTCAGTGACGCGGGGCGGGGAGCAGGCGGGGTTCCAGGCGCTCCTCGATGGCTGAGGTGCCGTCACGGGTGACCAGGTAGGCGCCCTTGCCCGGGGTTTCGGTGACGGTCTCGACCAGCTTGGTGCCGCGGTAGACCAGGCCCACGCCGTCGTCGGTGCAGTGCGCTTCCGGCAGGGTGCCGTCCGCGACGAGCCGGTGGATCAGCGGGCGGCGCCCCGCGTCGACGTCGTAATGGACGCCATTACCGTAGGGCAGGAAGCCGAGTGCGTTGGTGATCGGGCGCAGTTGAGGGCCGAAGGAGTCGGTGGCGCCGCCCTGGAACCAGCAGATCGATCCGGCGCTGACCCCGCTGAGCACCACGCCGGCCTCCCAGGCGCGCCGCAGGATCGCGTCGAGCCCGTGGACCCGCCACACGGCCAGCAGGTTGGCCACCGAACCGCCCATGACCCAGACGACGTCCTGCTCGAGAACGGCGCTCTCGACGTCCTCGAGGTTGGGCATCGGGAAGAGGGTCAGCGGCGTCAGGTCGAATCCGGCGACCCTGGCTGCCTCCAGCATCCGCGCGGTGAAGTGCTCGGCGTCGCCGATCGCCGTCCCGATGTACATCACCCGGGGCCGGCGGCCGTGCGCACCCGACAGCTCGACCGCGTGGTGCACCAGGGAGTTGAACGCCACCATGGTGCGCCCGCCGGGGCGGTGGCCGCCGGAGGTGGCGAGGATGGTCGGCTCGGGCGCGGTCACGACGCACCACCGTCCTGCGGCGAGCCGAGCCGGATCTCCAGGAGCTGGCCCGGCCACGGGGTGCCGTCCGGGCGCGGGACCTCGAAGGGCTCGGTCTCGGTGAAGCCCAGGGCGCGGTAGGCGGCGACCAGCCGGCGGTCGCCGCCGCCGTAGCAGTCGACGCGCAGCAGGGGCAGGCCGCGGCGGGCGGTCTCGGCGCGGGCGTCGGCGATCAGGGCGGCGCCGACGCCGGTGTTCTTGCGGGTCCGGTCCGTGGCGAGGAAGCGGAGGTAGAGCTCGGGCAGGTCGGCGGGCGGGATGTACTCCGAGAGCTCCTGGGCGAGCACGCAGACGCCGATCAGCCGGCCGTCGTCGTCCTCCGCGATGCGCATCAGGTAGTCGGTGGCGTACTTAATCAGCTGAGCCACCCGGGCCTCACTGGTGGACCACGGCTGGTCGCCCCACTGACCGGTGCGCCCCTGGGCGACCAGCCATTCCATGGTGGTGTCGAGCATGGCGAGAATGGCTGGGACGTCGTCGGGGCCACCGGGTCGAATCTTCATACGATCTTGTTTACACCGAGTGGTGGCGGTGTGTCAGGGCTCCAGCTACGGCTTTCCCTTGGACACGAACAGATCGACCGCCGTGCCCTTCGGGACGGTCGCGCCGGCGGCGGGCTGCACGGAGATCACCAGCCCCGCCGCCATGTGCCAGTCCGTGAAGTCGTGCACCGTGCCCACCTGCAGCCCGGCGGCGGCCAGCAGCTGCCGAGCCGTGGCCTCGGACTGACCGACGACGGACGGCACCACGGCCGAACCCGCGATTGCGGGTGAGGTCGGGGTCGACGCGGCGGAGGGCGTGCCCGAGGAAGCGGGGGTCGAGGTCGGCCCGGCGGAAGGGGTGCCGGAGGAGGCGGGGGTCGAGCTCGGACCGGGGGAGGGGGTGCCGGAGGAGGCGGGTGTGGCGGGCGCGGTGTTCGTGGCGACCGCGCCGGCCGCCGCGTTCACCTGCCCCGCCCCCGGTCGCGCGGCCTGTGCCCCGAAGGCCACCCCCGCCCCCAGCACCACCACTGCGGCCGCCGCGCCGCCCACCACCAGGCGGCGGCGCCGCCTGGCCCGGCCGACCATCGCGGGCGCGTCGAAGACCGGAGGCTGCGGGTCGTTCGCGAAGTTCTCCATAGCGTGGGTCAGTGCCTTTCCGAACTCGGGATCAGGGATGTCGGAACCGTGCTGAGGGATCGTCATCAGGCACCTTCGAACTGCGGGAAGTTGATCTCGGACATACGGAGCTTGCCTATGCCCCGGGAGAGTTGGGAGCGCACCGAGCTCGCCGTGATGCCCAGCGTCTCGGCGATCTCATCCGGTCCCTGGTCGTGCAGGTAGTGCAGCACCACCACGGTGCGCATGCCGATCGGCAGCGCGTGCAGCGCCCGGACCAGCCCGTCGCGCAGCTCCACCTGCCGGTACGAGTCGTGCGGGTCGGCTCGCTCGGGCACCTCGAACCGCTCGCCGGCCCGTTTGGCGCGCCGCCAGCGGTCGTTGGCCAGGTTGACCAGGATCCGCCGCACATACGCCTCCGGCGAGTCGGTCGCCGCGATCCGCCGCCAGCGCCGGCACGCCTTCTCCAGCGCCTCCTGCACCAGGTCTTCGGCCACCTGCTGATGGCCGGTCAGCACGTAGGCGGTCCGGAAGAGTGCCGCAGAGCGCTGCTGGACGAACTCGACGAAGTCGAGCCGCTCGGCCCGCTGCCAGCTACCCACAGATTCTCCTTGCTACGGTTCCTGCCCCCATGACGGCGGCCGGCCGCCAGCTGCTGCACCCGGCAGTGGTGACCTGCGTCACGCGGGCGAGGGGGCCAGCTGGTCGCCGAGCGTGCTGCGCTGGTAGAGCACTTGCCGCCCGGCGCGGGCCCGGGTGACCAGGGCGGTGGCGTGCAGGACGCGCCTGTCATGTGGGCGAGGGGGCCAGTTGGTCGCCGAGCGTGCTGCGCTGGTAGAGCACTTGCCGCCCGGCGCGGGCCCGGGTGACCAGGGCGGTGGCGTGCAGGACGCGCCTGTGTCATGTGGGCGAGGGGGCCAGCTGGTCGCCGAGCGTGCTGCGCTGGTAGAGCACTTGCCGCCCGGCGCGGGCCCGGGTGACCAGGGCGGTGGCGTGCAGGACGCGCAAGTGCTGGGAGACCGCGCTCGGGGTGACCCGGAGGCGGCGGGCGAGTTCCACGGTGGCGAGCGGCTCCTCCAACAGGCCGAGCAGCCGGGCGCGCGGCGCACCTAGCAGGGACACGAGGTCGGCCGAGTCGACTTTCGGCGTCGGCTCCCACAGCGTCGCCACCCCACGACACGGATAGACCAGCCGTGGCGGCGTCTCGGGGCTGAGTGGCGGCGCGGGCTTGTGTGCGAACGCCGACGGCACGAGCAGCAGCCCTCGCCCGGCCGCCGAGACCCGGTGCGTGCAGAGCATCTGGCCGATCCGCAGCTCCCCGTCCTGCCAGCGCAGATTCGGGTGCATGTCGGCGAAGAGCAACCGCGCGCCGCCCAGGGCGAGTTGGCGTGCGCGGTAGGTCATGTCGGCTTCCAGGAGCAGGCGCAGCCGCGGCCAGCTCGGTGCGATCGCCAACTGCCGGTAGTGAATCAGCACTTCGCAGATGGCATCACGGAGCGCGATGACCGCGGCATCGTCGCGAGCGGCGGCATCCCGCAGCGCCTCCGGCAACTGGTCGGGTGCGTGGGCGAGTTGGATGTCCTGGCGGACCCGGGCGGCGGACACCTTGCGCACCAGGGCGAGTTGCTCCTCGAAGGTGGGTGCGAAGCTGGTGGGCTGCGGGGTCAGGAAGTCCGGGATCATCAGCCGCGGGGCGACCAGCGACAGCAGCAGCGCGGTGTCCAGCGACCCCAGTTGCCCCAGCACCGACCTGCGCCACGGCAGATGCAGCGCGGAGAGCCCCGGGTCTCGCAGCATCCGCAGGCTGAGCAGCGTCTCATGCATGGGCGAGACGGCGAACCGGGTGTCCGCGAGGTCCTCGACGCCGAGTACGAAGGTGATCATTAAGCCGTACGCTACATCGATTGCCGACGCACCGCTGCCGCGCTTGAATTCCCCTCATGACGCACCCAACTCAGCAGCAGCGCACGGCCATTGTCACCGGGGCGGCCCGCGGCATCGGCGCGGCGGTGGCCAAGCGCCTGGCGGGCGACGGCCTGGCGGTCGGCGTGCTCGACCTCGACGCAGCGGACTGCGCCGACACCGTGGACGCCATCGCGCGCGCCGGCGGGTCGGCGCTGGCCGTTGCCGCCGACGTCGCGGACGAGGCGGCGATCACGGCTGCTATCGCCCAGGTCGCTGCCGCGTTCGGGCCGCCGACCGTGCTGGTCAACATCCCGGTCGGCCGGGTGGGCCAGCCGGAGGACATCGCGCACACCGCGTCGTTCCTGGTCAGCCCCGGTGCCGGGTTCGTCTCCGGGCAGGTGGTCTACGTGGCGGGCGGGCCGGTCGACTGACGCGCGAACCAGGTGGAACACCGTGTCAGCGGCCGTGTCAGGACGGCGACAGGGTGGTGTCAGGCGAGCCGCCGATAGTTGACGCATGACTTCGAACAACACCACCTCGAACAACACCGCTTCGACCCAGCTGACTCCTCCGCTCGCTGCTCCACTCGGCGGGTTCCAGGACATCGACGGCCGCCGCATCTTCGTGCACCGGGCGGGCAGCGGCGACGGACCGGCCGTCGTGTTCCTGCCCGGCGCCAGCGCGGTCGGCCTGGACTACTTCGGCATCCAGCAGCAGGTCGCGCAGTTCACCACCGCCGTGGTGTACGACCGCGCCGGCACCGGCTACAGCGACCCGGCCGCGCTGCCGCGCACCGCCGCGGAGGTCGCCACCGAACTGCACGAGCTGCTGCACGCCCAGGGCATCGCCGGCCCGTACGTCCTGGTGGCGCACTCCCTCGGCGGCGCCTACGCGCACCGGTTCGCGCAGCTCTACCCGCAGGAGGTTGCCGGGCTGGTCTGGCTGGACGCCTTCCACCGCGACTGGGACGACTTCGTGCCCGCCGAGCTGAGCCTGGCGGCCAGCGACGAGCTCGCCCCGACCGAGGAGCAGCTGCGCCAGGCGCTGCCGTTCATGCGCGAGTTCGTCGCCCAGATGCTGGCCGACTACCCGGAGCACGTGCGGGAGTCGCTGGTCGAGTACCACGTGAGCGACCGGTGGATCCACGCCGGCATCGCCGAACGCGCCTCGATGGCCGCGCTGGCGCAGGAGCTGCGGGCCGGGGCGGACATCCCCGACGTCCCGCTGATCGCACTCACCCCGCTGGCCGTCGACCCCGCCCAGCAGGCGCTGATGTCGGAGGAGGCGCTGCGTGAGATGCACGAGGGCAAGACGCGGCTGTACGCGTCCATGGTGAACGCGGTCTCGGACGGCGAGCAGCGCATCCTCACCGACACCAACCACAGCCAGCTGTGCTTCGAGCGCGCCGATCTCGTGGTCCAGGCGATCCACGACGTCGTCGACCGGGCCACCGCCCGCGCCTGAGCCCGCAAGTCCATCCGACCAACCGTTTTCACACCACTGATTCAAGGGAGCGCACCAACCATGAGCATCACCTTCACCGACCAGGACAAGGCCACCCTGCGGATCGCCGCGTACGGTGCCGTCGCGCTGCTGACGGCCGCCGGTGTGGCCGGCGGCAAGCCGCACCGGATCTCCACCGACGGCTCCATCGCCCTGGCCTCCGCGACCGGTGCGGTCGGGCACGTGCTCGGCGAGAAGCCGGGGGCCGTGAAGCTGAACGACAAGACCGTGGCCGCCCTCGCCGACCAGGTGCTGCCGGCCCTGACGGAGTCCATGAGCCTGCTCAAGCGGCAGGACCCGGCCGAGGCCGACAACTTCCGCAGCATCGTCCTCCTCGCTCTCGAAGCGGCCACCCACCGCGGCGAGCCCAGCCCCACCATGACCGACATGATCCGCAAGATCACCAATGCCCTTGACGCCGCCTGATGCGGACGGCGAGCTGCGCAGCTGGTCACGGGGACCTCTCCGGCCCCCGTGACCAGAGCGGCGAAGCGTGAAAGAGGTGCGGCGGGCAGAGAATGGAGTCATGAGGCTCTTCGTCGCGGTGCTGCCCCCGTCCGAGGTACTCGCCGAGCTGGACGCCGTTGTGGCGCCGCTGCGTGACCTGCCGGGTGCGGAGCGGCTGCGCTGGACGGCACCCCAGGGGCGGCATCTGACGCTGGCCTTCCTGGGCGCGGTGGACGAGGAGCGCCTGCCGGCGTTGGAGGACGGGCTCGCGCAGGCGGTACTGGGACACCCGGTGCACCGGCTGCGGCTCGCCGGGGGCGGGCACTTCCACGACCGGGTGCTCTGGGTCGGGCTGGCCGGCGAGACCTGGGCGCTGCGGGGGCTGGCGCGCTCGGTGACCACGGTGACGGGCGAGGTGCTGGGGGAGGAGGCACCGGACCTGGGTGAGGAGGTTGCCTTCCACCCGCATCTGACCCTGGCTCGCACCGGCCCCAGGGGCCACCATGACGCCGAGGAGCGGAAGGCGCTCCGGACGGCGGCCCAGCGACTGGAGACGTTCAAGGGCGCGGAGTTCACGGTGGCTGCGGTGCATCTGATGCGCAGCGAGTTCCACGGCGGCCCTGCGCAGTACACGCGGGTGCGCAGTTGGGCGCTGCACCCCGCGTAGCACTCAGCGGCGGAGGGCCTCGGTGATCAGCAGCAGCTCGGTGGGGAGCAGCGGGCGGAGCTGGACGAGGACGGTCCCGGTGGGGGTGACGCGGAGGGCGGCGGAAAGGTCGGGGACATCGAGTTCCCGGTCCACGAGTGCGTCCTCCAACTCGTCGAGGGGGCCGGTGCTTGGCGGATGGACGGCATCACGGAGCGGACTTCGTCAGCCACTTGACGCCCACCTCCCATTCGCTGCCACCGCGCTCAGGCAGGTAGACGAGCTGGCGGCTGCGGTCCATGAACGCGCCGGTGCGCTGGTTGAGCACGTCGTAGATCAACTCCCCGCGCCGAACGGCTCGTAGGGGAGCTCGGGCGGCTGCACGCCGTCGGGGCGCGTGGTGGGTGGGCCCGCAGTGATGCGGGAGCAGCACGCGCACGTGCTGACCGTGATGCAACTGCCCAACGTCAAGGTTCAGGTTCTGCCGTTTGCGGCGGGGCGGTTACTCCGGCCCGACGAGTGGCATGACCATTCTTGAGCTGCCGAACGGTCGGAAGCGTGTGTCCAGTGCGTCGAATGCGCCCCGCAGTCCGCTATCCACGGCGTCGTCCCCGTCCGTGACTCAAGGACCCCCATGTCCCCTCCCTTGCCTTCCCCTTCCCCTCCTTCACTGCCTTCCTATCTTCTCTCAAAGTCGTTATTCTTAGCCTGAGTTGACTTCCGGCTCGCCGACCGATTCCTCTCGGAGCCGACTCCACGCCCCAATGGCGGATTCGCCGATATTGACGGTCGGTCAGGCGCTACATGTACGCTGAGTATCCAGTTGCTCACGTGCAAGCCCGAAGGAGTGCCATGAGCCACCCCTGGGAGGCGGATCCCGACGCCGTGCTGACCCGGCGCCTGGGCAAGTCGCCGGCTGAGCTGGGGACGACCGGCGGGCGGGACGGCTGTCCGGACGTCTGGGAGCTCGAGAACGGCGACATCGCCGTCGTCGGACGCGACCTGACCGAGGCCTACCGGGCGGGCCTGCCTCAAGACCTCGTTATCGGTGATGGTGAGCGCTTGGTGGTCATCCCCCGGATCACGCTCCTCGCCGCGAAGGCGGACCTGCCGGATGCGTGACCTCCTCGGCTCCTCCTCCCGCGGCGAGCGCCTCGCCCTCGATGTCTACCGGGCGGACTTCCGCAAGCGGGACTTCGCCGTCGACGGCTGGGACTCGTGGAAGCTGGAACGCCGCCAGCACTTCGTGGAGCCAGGGGACGCCAGTTGGCGGGCCTACTCCGAGGGCGACTGGGCGCGGGCGCTGGAGCTGATCGAGGCCCGGCGCGGCGAGCTGCTCCAGCTCTCCCAACTGGCCGCCGACCACGACTGCCGCCTGCTGCGCGTGCGGGTCGTCGAGTTCCCCGTCACCCTGTATCTCATTTGGGAGCTGCACCTGCTGCGCGTGCGGGCCGAGTGCGGCGAGCTGATCCGGATCGTCGGCCCCGAGCAGATCTCCCAGTACGAACAGGGCGGGCAGCAGCTGCCGGAGCTGATCACCCTGGGGCCGGACACTGTTTACGACATCTCCTACGACGCGACCGGCCTCGGCGACGGCGCGACCCGCTACACGGACGCCGCTACCAGGGAGCGCGTCGCGCGATTCATCGCCCACCTCTACGACCAGGGCGAGGACATCGAGAGCTTCATGGCGCGCGAGGTAGCCGCCCGGGTGTCGGTCAAGTGAGCGACGCGGTAGGGGAGGGACCGAAGACCTCCCCAGGCAGTACCAGCTCGTCGATGTCGGGGACCGCCGGCCAGGTCGTGCAGGCCCAGAACATCCAGGGCCTGCACTTCCACGCGCCCCCGCTGCCCGCCCACCACAGTGAACCGGTGCCCTGGCAGCTGCCCACCGACCTGCGCGGGTTCGTCAACCGGGTAGCGGAACGGCAGGCCATGGACCGCCTACTCGCCGAACACCCCTCGGCGGCCCAGGTGTTGGTGGTCACCGGCACCGCCGGAGTCGGCAAGACCTCACTCACGCTGCACTGGGCGCACGCAGTCCGGGCCCAGTTCCCGGATGGTCAGCTGTACGCCAACCTGCACGGCTACGATCCGCAGCCACCGGCCGCCGTCGCGCAGGTGCTCGAACGCTTCCTGCGCGCCCTCGGCGTACCCGCTGCCGCGATCCCCGCCGACCCGGAGGCGATGGCGGCGGCCTACCGGTCGCAGATGGCCGGTCGCCGGATGCTGATCGTGCTCGACAACGCCTCGCAGGCGGCCCAGGTCCGCCCACTGCTGCCAGGCGCTCCGGGCTCACTGGTCGTGGTGACCAGCCGCCATCGTCTCTCGGGCCTCAGCGTGCGGGAAGGCGCCCGGCATCTCACCCTGGAGGTGCTGGCGGAGCAGGACGCCGTGGACCTCCTGCGAGCGGTGACGGCGGACTACCGCAGCGAGGACGACCCGGCGGAGCTCACTCAGCTGGCCCGCCTCTGCGCCCGGCTGCCGCTGGCATTGCGGATCGCGGCCGAGCGCGCGGCCGGACGGCCACGGATGCCGCTGGACGACCTGATCCAGGACCTGCGCGACGAATCCAGCCTGTGGGACGCGCTCTCCAGTGAGGACGAGGAGGAGTCGGAGGCGGTCCGCTCGGTCTTCGCCTGGTCCTACCGCGCGCTGTCCGCCGATGCCGCGCGGCTGTTTCGGATGCTGGGCCTGCACCCCACCGGGGAGTTCAGCGCCGGTGCCGCCGCCGCGCTCACAGCTGTTGGCACGCGCCGAACGCGCCGTCTACTGGACGGACTAGTCGCGACCCACATGGTCGACCAGATTGCCCCGGACCGCTACCGGTTCCACGATCTACTGCGCGCCTACGCCATCGACCAAGCGCGTGGTGAGCAGGAGCCGCAGGAGAGCGAGCAGGCGCTGCGGCGGGTGCTCGCCTGGTACCTGCACACGGCGGACGCGGCCCAGGCCCGCATCGCCCCGCAGGAGCCCAGAGTCCCGCTGGACCCGCTCGACCCCGAGGTGGAACCCGCCAGCCTCGCTGACGAGGCGGCCTCGATGCAGTGGTTCGAGCACGAGCAGGAGAACCTGGTGGCCGCCACCCGGACTGCGGCAGCACTGGGTCTTGACCGATACGCCTGGCAGCTCGCTGTCGTGCTGCGCGCCTTCTACATGATTCGCAATCCGTTCCAGGACTGGCTCGCGGTCTCGCTGGTGGGTCTGGAAGCGGCCAGGTGCGAGGGTGACCGGCATGCGCAGGCGGAGCTGCACGAGAGCCTCGGCATGGCCTTCACCCAGTCCCACCAGCTCGACCAGGCGGCCGAGCAGTACCGGGCGGCGCTGGAGGTCCGGCGGGAGCTCGGCGACCCGTTCGGCGAGGCGCTGACCCTCAACGGCTTCGGACTGCTAGAACTGCGTCAACGGCAACTCTTCGGTGCGCGGCAGGCGTTCGAGCGTGCTCGGACGCTCTTCCAGGGGCTAGACGACGCCTACTGGGCGCCGCTGGTCGCGGTCAACCTCGCCGAGGCCGAGCTGGCGCTGGCCCGATACGAGGAAGCGGAGCCCCTGGTCCGCGCCGGGCTGGAGACGTTCCGGGCGCGGGCCAACCGCTGGGGCGAGGGCAACACGCTACGGCTCCTCAGCCTGATCCAGCTCGAAACCCGCCGTGAGGACGAGGCACTGGACACCGCCCAGCAGGCCGTCGATCTCGCTCTGGAGCTGAACAGCCCAGTGGCGGAGGGCCATTGGCTGGCCCAACTCGGCACGGCGCAACGCACGGCGGGGCACCCGGAGGATGCGCTCGGCTCCTACCACCGCGCGGCCGTCATCCAGCGCACGCTCGGGGACCGCAGCCGCGAGGCGCTGGCTTGGGACGGCGCGGGGCAGGCCTATCTCGACCTCGGGCGCGCCGAAGAGGCATCCGACTTCCACCGCCGCGCTGCGGCCGTGCATGGCGAGCTCGGCGACCGGTGGCAGCGCGCCGTGGCTCTGAGCCATCTCGCGGACGCCCTGGACGCCACCGGCGGCTCTGCGGACGCGTCCCGGCACCGCAGCGAAGCGCTCGCGCTGCTCGGGGAGTTCACCGACCCGAGAGCAGAACGCCTGCGCGAGCGGCTCACGCGAGGCTGACTGTCAGCTCGGGAGTAGCCAAGCCGCGCGCGTCGGCACCGGAACCCACTCCGCCACCCACAGTGGACCGTCGCCGCACTCCACCCGAACTCCGTCGCCAGGTGTCGTGCGGGACTTCAGCACAGATACCCACTGGCCGTTGACCATGGCGAGCGGACCGGGGACCGGGAACAGTCCGAAGCGGAAGGCGCGGACGAGATTGTGGATGTCGTGCCGCTTCGCCGACCAGTCGATCATCGAGTGCTGCGGGCCGAACAGACCTTCGTAGCTGGCGCGATCGTCGGACTGGGCCGTCCCGGCGAAGCCACTGTCGGCCAGTTCCAGCGCCTCAGCGAGTAGTTCGCGCGAGAGCGCCTGGACCTTGGCGAAGACGCGATCGCCGTCCAGGTCGTCCGGCAGTTCTACGCCGCCGCGTTGGACGAGGATGCGGCCGGTGTCGAAGGACTCGTCCATCCAGTGGACCGTCACCCCCGTCTCCGGATCTCCGTGGCGTACCGCCCAGTGGATCGGCATCGGCCCACGATGGCGGGGCAGCAACGAGGGGTGGACGTTCAGCACGCCGAGGCGTGGGATCCGCAGCACCTGGGCCGGGAGCTTCCAAGGGAACCCGTTGCACACCACCAGGTCCGGTTGACAGCCGGCGAGTGCACGGGCTAGGCCGGCGGGGCTGCGCGGTAGCAACAGGTCAGGGCCCGGCGGCAGCTGAGCCAGGATGTTGCCGACGGCGGTCCCCGCCACGGATGCGCTCCGCTGGTCCGGCTGGCGCGGGGGCGCGAACACGTAGGCGATCGGCTCGTGCCCCGCCGCGATGCACGGGCCGTGCAGGTCGGCGAACCCCTCAGCGCCGTAGGACAACAGAACGATCCGCAAGCGCTCCGGCACCGCGCCTCCCCATGGGCTGACTGAGGGCCGAGCCTAGCCTGACGGGACGTCAGCTGCGGTCGGCGACGGCCGTCCCCATCCGGCGCGCCAGGTAGCGGTGGATCTCGGTGGCATGCCGGTCGTAGATCTCACCGAAGCGCTCGGGCACGGTCGCCGACTCGCCGATGATCTCTGCATCGGTGGCCAACTGGCCTGTTGTCAGGGCTATGTAGGCGTCCATCAACAGACGCTGGGCCGATGGCTCGTCGGCTGGTCCCCGTGCATCATGCATGTCAACTCCGTCTATCGGCGGGCGTGGCCCGTGGTTGGACTCCTTATTGCCAGCCCGCCGGGGTCGGCTTCGGTGGTGATCGGCGGAAAACCGGGCCGGAAACGCGAACGGGCCGGACCCCTTGGAAGGGGCCCGGCCCGGTGGGCGGGTGCTACTGACCGATGATCAGACGTGGTACAGCTGGGTCATCTCGGTGATCTGCTTGTTGGAGTTGATCACCACGTCGTAGAAGTTGCCCATGCACTCCTCGCCCTTGGGGGTCGGGAACTTGTCGGGCTGGCCGCAGGACTGGACGTGGCGCAGGGCGGTGTCCCAGGGGACGAGCTTGAGGCCGCCGTCGTCGTAGATGATCTTCGTCTTGGCGGTCTGCGAGAAGGTGTACTCGACCGCCTGCGTGGTCGGGTCCCACTGCGGCCCGTCCGGGAGGTTGGGGTCGCAGTCGGCCTTGGCGATGTAGGCCTCGACGTGGTTCATGGCGCCGTTGACGTTGTCGACGCGGATCGCGGTGTGCCCGGGGGCGAGGGTCGGGCAGTCGGAGGGCTTGGCGCTACCGGACGCAACGGGCTTGGCGGGCTTGCCGGTGGCCGGGGCGGATGCGGGAGCGGAAGCGGCGGCGGACGGTGCGGTGGACGACGCCCCGTTGCTGGAGGTGTCGTCCGGACCGCAGGCGGTCAGCGTGAGTGCGGTGGCAGCGAGCAGGGCCGCGGCGGCGGCGTGACGGGCTGAAATGGTGTTCCCCCATGAACGGAAAAGTGTGTGCGCCGGACCCTGACGGCCGGCCAACTACCGTACGCACGCCTCGTACTGGTGTGCGGTCGGCGTGGCACGAGGGAGAACTGTACCGGCTCGGCCGACGGAGTTGATGTTGGTCGACTCGGCGTGGCGCATGTGATCCGGCTGACGTCCGGTCAGTCGACCGGCGGCCAGGCCCGCATCGCCGCCGCGGCCACCGCCTCCAGCTCCTCGCGCCCCGCGCCGTCCCGGGCCTGCTGGGACATGCCCTGCAGCACCGCGCCCGTGAAGCGGGCGAGGGTGGCGGGGTCGGTCTGCGGCGGCTCTTCGCCGCGGGCCACCGCCGCCGCGATCCGCTGCTCGAAGTCGGCGATGTTGGCGTTGCGGATGGCGCGCAGGGCATCGCGCACCTGGGGGTCGGCGCAGTTGGCCGCGGCGCTGATGATCATGCAGCCGCGCGGGTGCTCGGGTGCGGTGTACTCGCGGGCGGCGTCGAGGAGCAGGCGGGCCACGCCGGCGCGCACGGTGGGTTCCTCGTCCATGGCCCGCAGGCCGTAGTGCTCGCCGTAGCGGGCCACCACCTTGTCGAAGAGTCCGCGCTTGTCGCCGAAGGCCGCGTAGAGGCTCGGCGGTCGGATGCCCATGGCCTCGGTGAGGTCGGCGATCGAGGTGGCCTCGTAGCCGCGCTCCCAGAACAGCTCGGTGGCGGTGGCCAGGGCGGCCTCGCGGTCGAAGGAGCGGGGGCGCCCGCGGGTTCCGGTCATGGAGCTAATTTTATATCGACCGCTACAGATCCCGTGCTACGGTTCTTTCCATAGTGATCGCTACAGAAAGGCGACGGCCATGGATCGACTCACTGGCAAGACCGCTCTCGTCACCGGCGGCAGCCGCGGCATCGGCAAGGGGATCGCGCTGCGGCTGGCGCGCGAGGGGGCGCTGACCGCCGTGCACTACGGCAGCAACGGGCAGGCGGCCAAGGAGACGGTGGCCGAGATCGAGGCGGCCGGCGGGCAGGCCTTCGCGGTCGGGGCCGAGCTGGGCGTGCCGGGCGACGCCGCCGCGCTCTGGGCGGCCTTCGACGCGGCCCTGGCCGAGCGGGGCGCCGCGCCCGGCGTGGACATCCTGGTGAACAACGCCGGGATCGGCCTGCTCTCCCAGGTGCACGAGGTGACCGAGGCGGACTACGACCAGGTCTTCGCGGTGAACGTCAAGGCGCCGTTCTTCATCGTGCAGCAGGGCCTGGACCGGCTGCGGGACGGTGGCCGGGTGATCAACGTCTCGTCCGGTGTGGCCCGGATCGCCCTGACCGCGACGATCGCCTACTCGATGACCAAGGGTGCCCTGAACGTCTTCACCCACACCCTGGCCCAGCAGCTCGGCGGGCGCGGGATCACGGTCAACGCGGTGGCCCCGGGCATCGTGGCGACCGACATGAACCCGCAGCTGGACGACCCGGCGCAGCGCGCGGAGTGGGGCAGCATGTCGGTCTTCAACCGGGTCGGCGAGCCTGCCGACATCGCGGACGCGGTGGCGTTCCTGGCCTCCGAGGACGGTCGCTGGGTGACCGGCCAGGTGCTGGACGCCACCGGGGGCTCGCATCTGGGTGTCTGAGTCGGCCGGGTACCCTCGGGAAGCGTGGATCCCAAGACTCGTACCCGCATCGTCTCCGGCGCCCTGGGGCTGATCCTGGTGGCCGTGCTGATCGCTGCCGTCCTCGGGAAGTAGCTCCCAGGCACGTCGAAGGGCCGCCCCGGTCACCCGGTGGCGGCCCTTCGGCTAGCCGCGGACGGCCCTCAGCCGCGGACAGCCCTCAGAGCTGCTCGACCACGTAGTCGATGCAGGCCGTCAGTGCCTGCACGTCGGCCGGGTCGACGGCCGGGAACATCGCGATCCGCAGCTGGTTGCGGCCGAGCTTGCGGTACGGCTCGGTGTCCACGATGGCGTTGGCCCGCAGCGCCTTGGCGACCGCGGCGGCGTCGACGGAGTCGTCGAAGTCGATGGTGCCGACCACCTGCGAGCGCATCGCCGGGTCGGCGACGAACGGGTTGGCGAACGAGGACTTCTCGGCCCAGCCGTAGAGGTGGCCCGACGATTCAGCCGTACGGGCGACGGCCCACTCCAGCCCGCCGTTGCCGTTCAGCCACTCCAGCTGGTCGGCCAGCAGGAACAGGGTGGCGATCGACGGGGTGTTGTAGGTCTGGTCCTTCGAGGAGTTGTCGATCGCGGTCGGCAGGTCGAAGAACGGCGGGACGTAGCGGCCGGAGGCGGCGATCTCGTTGGCCCGCTCCAGCGCGGCCGGCGAGAAGGAGGCCAGCCAGAGCCCGCCCTCGGAGGCGAAGGACTTCTGCGGGGCGAAGTAGTAGACGTCCGTCTCGGTGATGTCCACCGGCAGGCCGCCGGCGCCCGAGGTGGCGTCCACCAGCACCAGCGAGCCGTCGCCGGCGGTGCCCGCGGGGCGGCGCAGCGGCATCGCCACGCCGGTGGAGGTCTCGTTGTGGGTGAGCGCGTAGACGTCCACGCCGTCCTCGGCGACCGGCAGCGGGTGGCTGCCCACCTCGCTCTTGATCACGGTCGGCTCGTCCAGCCACGGCACGGCCTTGACCGAGGAGGCGAACTTGGACGAGAACTCGCCGAAGCTCAGGTGCTGCGACTTCTGGCGCACCAGGCCGAGGGCGGCGATGTCCCAGAAGGCGGTGGAGCCGCCGTTGCCGAGCACCACCTGGTAGCCCTCGGGCAGGGAGAAGAGGCCGGCGACGCCCTCGCGCACGCGCTTCACGATGTTCTTTACCGGAGCCTGGCGGTGCGAGGTGCCGAGCAGCGAGGTACCGGTGGCGGCGAGGGCACTGAGGGCCTCGGGGCGCACCTTGGACGGGCCGCAGCCGAAACGGCCGTCGGCGGGCTTGAGGTCAGCGGGGATCTGAATCTGGGCCACGGGCGCAGCCTACTGCTCCGTATCGCCCTGGTCCGCCCCCTGTCCGGCCGCTGAGATGGGATCTTCAGCGACCGGGCGGGGATGTGGACCTGTCGGATCGTCAGCGAACGATCGGATCACCGGATCACCGGATCACCGGATCACCAGATCACTGGATCACCGGATCGGATGCGGATCCGATCAGTGCGCGATCGAGTCGTAGCCCTCGACATCGCGCGGGCTGCGCGGGCCGGGGCCGATGTAGCGGGCGGACGGGCGGACCAGGCGGCCGGTGCGCTTCTGCTCCAGGATGTGCGCCGACCAGCCGGCCGTGCGGGCGCAGGTGAACATCGAGGTGAACATGTGCGCCGGCACCTCGGCGAAGTCCAGCATGATGGCGGCCCAGAACTCCACGTTGGTGGCCAGCACCCGGTCGGGGCGGCGGCTGTGCAGCTCCTCCAGGGCGGCCTTCTCCAGCGCCTCGGCGACCTCGAAGCGCGGCGCGCCGAGCTCCTTGGCGGTGCGGCGCAGCACGCGGGCGCGCGGGTCCTCGGCGCGGTAGACGCGGTGGCCGAAGCCCATCAGGCGCTCGCCCTTGTCCAGGGTCTTCCTGACGTAGGCGGCGGCGTCGCCGGTGCGCTCGATCTCCTCGATCATGTGCAGCACCCGGGACGGGGCACCGCCGTGCAGCGGGCCGGACATCGCGCCGACCGCGCCGGAGAGGGCGGCGGCCACGTCGGCACCGGTGGAGGCGATCACCCGGGCGGTGAAGGTGGAGGCGTTCATGCCGTGCTCGGCGGCGGAGGTCCAGTAGGCGTCGACGGCCTTGACGTGCTTGGGGTCCGGCTCCCCGCGCCAGCGGATCATGAACCGCTCGACGACGGTCTCGGCCTTGTCGATCTCGCGCTGCGGGACCATCGGCAGGCCCTGGCCGCGAGCCGACTGGGCGACGTAGGAGAGCGCCATGACGGCGGCCCGGGCGAGGTCGTCGCGGGCCTGGGCGGCGTCGATGTCCAGCAGCGGCTTCAGGCCCCAGACCGGGGCGAGCATGGCGAGTGCGGACTGCACGTCGACCCGGATGTCACCGGAGTGCACCGGGATCGGGAACGGCTCGGCGGCCGGCAGGCCGGGGTTGAACTTGCCGTCGACCAGCAGGCCCCAGACGTTGCCGAAGGAGACGCTGCCGACCAGCTCCTCGATGTCCACACCGCGGTAGCGGAGGGCACCGCCCTCGCGGTCCGGCTCGGCGATCTCGCTCTCGAAGGCGACGACTCCCTCAAGACCAGGTACGAAATCGGACATCACGCGGCTCCTCAGTGACGTGAGGGCCGGTCCGCCGCTGGTGGGGCGACCGGCCGGTGACCGTTGGGTGTTTGGCACTCGGTGCCAGAGTGACAGGCACTGGGTGCATTGCGCCATACACCACGGCGGTGATGTTTCCCGAAGGAAGCTCGACCTTATGCACGCACCCGGTGAAGACCGGGGGACTTTCCGGTGGAAACCGGCCACTGCCGGACAAATGCCCGGCCCGCTGCTGGTCAAGCGGTGGCGAGCCACCATATCTCTTGATGTCGAGATTCCATAGGCGGGGCGTCGTGCGCCGCTTGTCGTACGGGATGATGTTGGCGTGCAGACCCCGGACCGCGCCCAGCCCGCGCCGCAGAACTCCGCCCCCGATCTCGCCCGGATGCGCCGTCACTATGCCGAGGAGGGGCTGTCCGAAACGGATCTGTCCCCCGACCCGGTCGCCCAGTTCAGCAGATGGTTCGCCCAGGCCGAGCGGGCCGGTGTGCTGGAGCCCAACGCCATGGTGCTCTCCACCGCCGACGCCGACGGCCGACCCAGCTCACGGACCGTGCTGCTCAAGGGATTCGACGAGCGAGGCTTCGTCTTCTTCACCAACTACGGTTCCCGCAAGGGTGCCGAACTGTCCGTCAACCCGCAGGCGTCGCTGCTGTTCCCGTGGTATCCGCTGGAGCGCCAGGTGATCGTGATCGGCCGGGTGGAGCGCACCGGGCGGGACGAGACCGCCGCCTACTTCCGGACTCGCCCGCACGGCTCCCAACTCGGCGCCTGGGCAAGCGAACAGTCCAGCCCGGTGGCCTCCCGCGAGGTGCTGGAGCAGCGGTTCGCCGAATTGGAGGCCCGCTATCCGGAGGGCGAGGGGGTGCCGGTGCCGCCGTTCTGGGGCGGCTACCGGGTGATCCCGCAGAGCGTGGAGTTCTGGCAGGGGCGGCCCAACCGGCTGCACGACCGGCTGCGCTACGTCGCCGCCGAGTCGGGCTGGACGGTCGAGCGGCTCTGCCCCTGACCGGCGTCGGACCCGGGGCCCCGAGCAGGCCCGGGCCGGGCGTCCCGGGCGTCCCGGGCAGGCCGGGTCCAGGCGCCCGGGCCTCGGGACCGACATGCTCCGATGCCGAGTCAGGTAGACGCGACGCGGACGACTTACGCGGATCGGAGTAGTCCGGTCGGATGGTATTCGGTGACCTCTTCGGGCCATCGGCTCGGCGTCGCCGCAGGTAGGCGCAGTTCGGGGGCGCCGGGCCGGACTACGGCACGTGCCGGTGTCCCCGCGGGCGGTGGACGGCGGCATGCTAGGGCGCTCTGAGCGGGCTACCTTTACCCACATCGGGTGCGGTTGAATCGCATCTCTCGCTGAGAAGGATCTGACGCTATGACCACTGTCCTGACTGTCGAGCCCGCCGAGCACACCGGCCCGCAGACCGACACCCGGATCCCGCTCGACCAACTCGCTGCCCTGGGGGTCGCGGAACTCACCGCGGCGCTGTACCGCGCCCTGCCCGGCGAGGAGTCCGGCCAGGTGGCGGTGGCGGCGTTCAACTCCTCCATCTGATCCGACCCGAAACGACAACTGACAGCGACGGATAGATAGTTCGGACTCCCGTGCTGGTTCCGTTCTCGCAAGTGGTGCTGAAGGTCCACAGTCGCTGCGACCTGGCCTGCGACCACTGCTACGTCTACGAGCACGCCGACACCAGCTGGCGCGGCCGCCCCAGGGCGATCGGCGAGGCGGTGGTCGACCAGGCGGCGCACCGGATCGCCGAGCACGCCCTGGCCCACCGGCTCCCCGCGGTGCACGTCGTGCTGCACGGCGGGGAGCCGCTGCTGGCCGGCCCGGTGCTGCTGCGCCGGGCTGCCGAGCAGCTGCGCGCCCGGCTGCCCGCCGACTGCGCTCTGGACCTGCGGATCCACACCAACGGGGTCCGGCTCAACGAGGAATTCTGTGAGCTCTTCAGCGAGTTGGGGATCAAGGTCGGCATCTCGCTGGACGGCGACCGGGCCGCCAACGACCGGCACCGGCGGTTCGCCGACGGCCGCAGCAGCCACCCCCAGGTGCTGGCCGCCGTCGAGCTGCTCCGCACCCCGCGCTACCGCGATCTCTACGCGGGCCTGCTCTGCACCATCGACATCGAGAACGACCCGGTCGCGGTGCTGGACGCCCTGCTGGAGCTGGCCCCCCCGAAGATCGACTTCCTGCTCCCGCACGCCACCTGGGACGCCCCGCCGCCCCGGCACGGCCGCCGGACCCCCTATGCGGAATGGCTGCTGACGATCCATCAGCACTGGCTGCGGCTCGGCCGCCCGGTCCCGGTGCGCACCTTCGACTCGATCGTCCGCACCCTGGGCGGCCGCTCCAGCCTGACCGAGTCGCTCGGCCTCGACCCGGCCGACCTGGTGGTGATCGAGACCGATGGCACCTTCGAGCAGGCGGACAGTCTGAAAACGGCATATGACGGTGCACCCGCGACCGGATTCGACATCTTCGCGAACAGCCTCGACGAGGTCGCCCGGCACCCTGGCATGATGGCCCGTCAGTCCGGGCTCGCCGGGCTCAGCGCGCAGTGCCGGGCCTGCCCGGTGGTGCGCAGCTGCGGCGGCGGGCTCTACGCGCACCGCTGGCGCACCGGCGCCGGCTTCGACAACCCGTCCGTCTTCTGCGGAGACCTCATGCGGCTGATCACCACCATCCGGGACCGGGTGGCCCCCGTGCAGCCGGCGGCCGCCGGCACGGGCGCCGGACTGACCGAGGACCAACTGGACCAGCTGGCCGGCGGCTACGGGGACGGGGCGACGGTGCGCGCCCTGGCCGCCGGCCAACTCGACCTGACCAGGCGGCTGCTGGCCGCCGTCGGCCCGGCGGCCGGCCCGGCCTGGGAGCTGCTCACCGAACTGGACACCGAGGCCCCGCTGGCGGTGGACGCGGTGCTCACCCACCCGTATGTGCGGGCCTGGGCGGTGCGCTGCCTGAGCGACGGGACGGGCGAGGCGGACCTCGGTCCGCTGGCCGAGATCGCCGCCGCTGCCGCGCTGCGCGCCGGCCGGAGCACCGAGGTGGCCGTGCCGGTGCGCGGGGGAGCGGTGCAACTGCCCACGCTGGGGCGGCTGCTGGTCGGTGGCAGCGGCACCGCGGTGCTGCGCGGGGGCGCCGCCGCGTTCACCGTGCGGGCGCCCGGCGGCGCCGAGTTCCGGGTGGCGCACGACCAGCCGGCCGGCGAGCGCTGGCTGCCGGTGCGCCGGGTGGAGCTGCCGGCGGGCTGGACGGTGGCGCTGGAGGACCTGGACCCGTACCGGGACAGCCACCAGTGGCCGGCCGAGCAGCGGCTCACCGCGGCGGCGCTCGCCGACTGGACCGGATCACTGCGCGAGGCCTGGGAGTTGACCCAGCGCGACCTGCCGCAGTACGCGGCCGGGATCGCGGCCGGGCTGAACACCATCACCCCGCTGCGCCCGGGCCCGAGCGGCCGGGACGTCAGTGCGGCCGCCCGGCAGGCCTTCGGGGCGGTCGGCATCGCCCGCCCGGCCACCGCGCCGATCCTGGCGCTGCTGCTCGCCCATGAGTTCCAGCACGTCAAGCTGGGCGCGGTGCTGGACTTCCACGACCTGTTCGACCGCGCCGACCAGCGGCTCTTCGACGCGCCCTGGCGGGCGGACAAGCGGCCGCTGGAGGGGCTCTTCCAGGGCACCTACGCCCATCTGGCGGTCACCGAGTTCTGGGCCACCCGGGTGCGGGCCTACGACGGGCTGCGCGGGGAGGCCGCCGACCACGCCCGCGAGCAGCTGGCGTGCTGGCGCGGGCACACCGACCGGGCGATCGACACCCTGCTGGGCTGCGGCGCGCTGACCCCGCTGGGCGAGCGGTTCGGGCGCGGCATGCGGGCCTCGCTGGACCGCTGGGGCTCCGTGCGGGCCGAGGCCGCGCCGCTGCCGGCACCGGCCGCCAAGCCCGCCGAGCTGCCCGCCTGATGTCCCCGGTGATCCGGCTGACCGCCGAGCTGCGCGCGCTCGGCGTCGGCCCCGACACCGGCGTGCTGCTGGTGCACGCCGCGCTGCGCTCGCTGGACGCCCCGGCGCGGGACTCGGCCGCGGTGCTGGCCGCGCTGCGGGCCGCCCTCGGGCCGGCCGGCACCGTGGTCGGCTACACCGCGACCCCGGAGAACTCGCTCACCTCCCGGCTGCACACCCGTGCCACCGCCGCCCTCACCCCCGCCGAGCTGGTCGCCTACCGCGCCGCGATGCCCGCCTTCGACCCGCTGACCACCCCCAGCTCACCGACGGTCGGCCGGCTCTCCGAGGAGTTGCGCCGCACCCCGGGCGCGCTGCGCAGCGGCCACCCGCAGACCTCGTTCGCCGCGCTGGGCCCCCGAGCCGCCGAACTGACGTGCGACCACCAGCTCTCCAGCCACCTGGGCGACCGCTCCCCGGTGGGCGCGCTCTACCGGGCCGAGGCGCGGGTACTGATGCTGGGCGCCCCCCTCACCACCTGCACCGTGCTGCACCTGGCCGAGTACCGGCTGCCGGATCCGCCGCGCAAGCGCTACAGCGCCCGGGTGGCCGGGCGGGGCTGGGTGCACTTCGACGGCGTCGACGTCGACGACCTGCACTTCGCCCGGATGCTGTCCGTGATCTGGCCCGCGCTGGGGGCACGCACCGGCCGGGTCGGCGGCGCCCCCGCGGTGCTGCTGCCGGTCCGCGCGGCGGTGGACGCCGCCACCGGGTGGCTGCGCGCCGAGCCGACACGCCGTGCGGTGCCCCAGGCGAGGGGTGAGATCCGGGCAAACTCCTGACAGTTGACCATGCTCTGACGCATGATCAGTGGCAGTAGGGCAGGCTCGGCGCTATTCCCTCCAGGAAGCCGTCCTTCCTACACTGAAGGTCCCCCTGCGGGGGAGGAGCGGTCGGCGCCCGGGGGAGGCTGAGTGAACGACGCTGAAGGCGTGCGGCAGGCCTCGGCGAAGCCGCACTTCTTCCTCTCCTACGCACACATGCCGACAGTCGGCTCCCGCAATCCCAATCTGCGGGTCAGCCAGTTCTACGAGGACCTCTGTGAGGCGGTGCTGCAGTTGACCCCCCTGCCCACCGCCGACCCGGTCGGGTTCATGGACGAGACCATGCACCAGGGCGACAACTGGGCGGCCAAGATCTCCGAGGCACTGGCCACCTGCCGGGTCTTCGTGCCGCTCTACCACCCGCGGCTGTTCCGCTCCACGCCGTGCGGGCAGGAGTGGTACACCTTCGCCCAGCGGGCCGCCAAAGCCCCGGGCGGACCGGCCCACAACACCGCGGTCGTGCCGGTGCTGTGGGTCGGCATGCGCGAGGGCGCACTGCCCCGGGTGGCGTCCGAGGTGCAGTACAACCACTCCAGCATGCCGCTCGCCTACACCGAGGACGGGCTCTACGCACTGATGGCCCAGCGGCACCACCAGGGGCTCTACGAGCAGGTGGTCTACAAGATCGCCCGCCGGATCGTCGACGTGGCGCTGGAGACCGTGGTCCCGGTGGTCGAGCCGGTCGACTTCACCACCAACCCCTCGGCCTTCCCCAGCCACTCGCCGGCCGACGAACTCACCATCGCCGTCCTGTCGTTCAAGGACAGCGAGGTGCCCGAGCACCGCGACGCCGGCTGGTACGGCGCGCTGCGCACCGACTGGCAGCCGTACGTCCGCGGCGGTGACACCACGCTCGCCGACAAGGCCGCCCAGCTGGCCCGGCAGTGCGACCTCAACCCGACCGTGCACGAATTCGACGCCCGCGTCGACCACTTGATGGAGCTGGAGCAGCCCACCGGCCCCGGCGTGCTGCTGCTGGACCGCTGGGTGCTGCAGGATCCGGCCCGAGCCGCCCTGGTGGCCGAGTTCGCCCGGCGCAACCCGGCCTGGGTGACCGTGGTCGAGCCGTGGAACCGGGACGATCCGCAGTGCGCCGCCGAGACCGCCAACCTGGCCGCGCTCAGCGACCGGGTGCTGCGCCGCCGCACCGGCAGCGCCCGCCCGTCGTTCCGCCCGGTGGCCGGCGACCACCTCGACCCGGAGGGGGTGCCCACCGCCCGGGACTTCGGGCTGGCCTTCCAGCACGCGGCGATCAGGGCGCAGAAGGCGTTCAAGGAGCGCGCGCTGCCCCGGCCGCCCGGTGGCGGCGAGCCCCGGCCCCGGCTGCTCGGCGCGTTCGGCGATCTACCGCCCGCGGGTCCGCGGGGCGGCCGGCCCGGCACAGCACGACCGTTCGACAACGAGGATGACGAGAGCGACCGAGGGGGAGACAACGATGCCTGACACGTCCGACAAGGACCGGACGCGCAACCTGCGACTGGGCAGGCGCGCCTCCGCCCCGGAGCAGGTCCAGCCGCCGGAGGAGGAGCGGCAGGGCCGGATCATCACCTTCTACTCCTACAAGGGCGGCACCGGGCGCACCATGGCGCTGGCCAACACCGCCTGGATCCTGGCGGCCAACGGCCACCGGGTGCTGACCGTGGACTGGGACTTGGAGGCGCCCGGCCTGGCCAAGTTCTTCCACCCGTTCCTGGACGCGGCCGAACTCGCCGAGGCGCCGGGCGTGATGACGCTGATCAACGACTACCGCGAGGAGGCGCTGCGGGAGACCGAACTGCACGCCGACGCGCTCCTGGAGCCCGAGCGCTACCAGGAGGAGCTGCGCGGGATCGGCCACCACCGCGGCTGGCACCTGGACTTCGCCAAGGTGGCCGGGCACACCGTCTCGCTCTCCTGGAGCGGCTTCCCGCCCGGCGGCGGCATCGACTTCCTGGCCGCGGGCCGGCAGGACCGCGACTACTCCGGCACCCTGGGCAGCCTGGACTGGGACCTGTTCTACGAGCGGTTCGACGGCGGGCAGTTCTTCGACGCGCTCCGCGCCGACATGCGCAAGCGGTACGACTACGTGCTGATCGACAGCCGCACCGGCCTGTCCGACACCGCCGAGATCTGCACCGTGCAGATGCCGGACGACCTGGTGGTCTGCTTCACCCTCAGCGACCAGAGCATCGACGGCGCCTCCCGGATCGCCCAGCACATCGCCGACCGCTACCGCGAGCGGCAGATCCGGATCCTGCCGGTGCCGATGCGGATCGACGACTTCGAGAAGGAGAAGGCCGACGCCGGCCGGGCGCTGGCCCGGATCCGCTTCGACGGGCTGCCGTCCGGCCTGTCCGGCGAGGAACTGGTGCACTACTGGGGCTCGGTGGAGATCCCGTACCGGCCGTTCTACGCCTACGAGGAGATCCTCGCCACCTTCGGCGACCAGCCCGGCACCCCGACCAGCATGCTCTCCGCCTGCGAGCGCCTCGCCGACGCGATCACCGGCGGCGAGGTCAGCTCGCTGCCGCCGATGGACGAGGAACTGCGGCTGCGCTACGTGGAGGCGTTCACCCGCCGCCGCCCCACCGTGCCCGCCGACATCTACCTCAGCTACGTGCCCGAGGACCGGATGTGGGCCGACTGGATCGAGTACGTGCTCGGCCTGGCCGGCTTCCGGGTGCTGCCCCGGGACATCAGCGCCGGCGCCGACCCCCGGGTGGAGACCGAGCGCTCGGTGGACGCCGCCTTCCGCACCGTCGCCGTGCTCTCGCCCGCCTACCTGCGCTCCCCGCAGGCCCGGGCGCTGTGGGAGTCGGTGGCCGGCTCCGACCCGTCCGGCACCCGGCGCCAGCTGATCCCGGTCCGGGTCGGCTCCACCCCGCTGGTCGCGCCGTTCAGCACCCGCAATCCGGTCGACCTGGTCAACCTCAAGGAGCCGCAGGCACTGGCCGCGCTGATCAAGGCGCTGGGCAAGGAGGAGGTGCCGACGGTCGACGGCGCCGCCGGCCCGCGGTTCCCCGGCACCCAGCCGGAGATCTGGAACGTGCCGCCGCGCAACACCTACTTCACCGGCCGCGCCGAGGTGCTGGAGCGGCTGCGCAACCAGCTCGGCGGCGGCACCACCGCGGTGCTGCCGGTGCCGCAGACCCTCTACGGCCTCGGTGGCGTCGGCAAGACCCAGGTGGCGCTGGAGTACGCCCACCGGTTCATGGCCGACTACGACCTGGTGTGGTGGATCTCGGCCGAGCAGGAGGAGGAGATCCAGGGCCAACTGGCCGAGCTGGCCCGCCGGATGGGCCGCTCCACCAACGAGCCGGTGGCGCACGCGGCGGAGATCGCGCTGGAGGCGCTGCGCCGCGGCGAGCGGGCCAAGCGCTGGCTGCTGATCTTCGACAACGCCGACGAGCCGACCGAGGTGCGCCAGTTCTTCCCCGGCGGCCCGGGCCACGTGCTGGTCACCTCGCGCAACCAGGCCTGGTCCACCGCGGCCGAGGCGCTCACCATGGACGTCTTCACCCGCCCGGAGAGCATCGACCACCTGACCAGGCGCACCGGCGGCGCGCTCGCCCAGCAGGACGCCAACGCGGTGGCCGAGGCGGTCGGCGACCTGCCGCTGGCCGTCGAGGTCGCCGGCGCCTGGCTGAAGGCGACCGGCACCCCGGTCACCGAGTACATCTCGGCCCTGCGCACCGAGGCCGCCCGGGTGCTGGAGCTGGGCCGCCCGGTCGACTACCCGATGACGGTCGGCGCCACCTGGCGGGTCTCCATCGCCCGGCTGCGCCGGCAGTCCCCGGCCGCCGCCCGGATGCTCCAGCTGTGCGCCTACTTCGCGCCCGAGCCGATCTCGATGAACCTCTTCTACAGCGACCAGATGATCCGGGCGCTGGTGCCGTTCGACCCCGGGCTGAGCGACAAGTTCCTGCTCGGCCGGGTGATCCAGGCGATCGGCCGGTACGCGCTGGCCAAGGTGGACCCCGCGGCCAACAGCATCCAGGTGCACCGGCTGGTCCAGGAGGTGATCCGCTCCGAGATGACGCCGGAGGAGCAGAACGACACCATCCACGAGGTGCACCGGATCCTGATCGGCGCCCGCCCGGTGGTCGGCGACACCGACGACCCGGCCAACTGGCCGTCGTTCGAGGAGATCTGGCCGCATCTGTCGCCGTCCCGGGCGCACGACTGCGACGAGTCGGACACCCGCCAGCTGATGATCGACCGGGTCCGCTACCTGTGGAAGCGCGGCGAGTTCGGCCAGGCCCGCCGCACCGGCCACCTGCTGGACGAGGCCTGGACCGCCAAGCTCGGCGAGGACGACCGGCAGACCCTGCTGCTGCGCTTCCAGCTCGCCAATGTGATGCGCTCCCAGGGCCAGTACGCCGCCGCCATGGAGCTGGACGAGGACACCCTGGAGCGGCAGCGCCGGGTGCTCGGCGAGCACCATCCGTACACCCTGATGACGGCCGGCTCGCTGAGCGCCGACCGCCGGGCGCTGGGCGAGTTCGCCAAGGCGCTGGAGCTGGACAAGGAGATCCTGGAGCGGTTCCGCGAGCAGTTCGGCGAGGACAACCCGCGCACCCTGTCGATCGCCAACAACCTGGCCATCGACCACCGCCTGGTCGGGGACAGCGCCGCCGCCCTGGAGCTGGACCAGGACACCCTGGACCGGCGCGCCCTGGTGCTCGGCCCCAAGCACCCCTACACCCTCTCCAGCAAGTCCAACCTCGCCCGCGACCTGCGCGAACAGGGCGACTACGAGGCCTCGGTGGCGGTCCACCAGGAGGTCGACGAGGCCTACGCCGAAACCCTCGACATCGACGTGCCGGAGATCCTGCGCAACGCCAAGGCGCTGGCCGTGGCGCTGCGCAAGTCCGGCCGGCAGGCGGAGGCCCGCCGGCTCACCAAGGAGACCTACGAGCGCTACCTGGAGCGCTACGGCGAGAACGCCCCCGACACCCTGGCCTGCGCGCTCAACCTGGCCGCCGACTACAGCGCCGGCGGCGACAAGGACGCGGCCCGCGACCTGGCCCGCCAGGTCTATGTCGGCCACCAGCAACTCTTCGGCCAGGAGCACCCGTTCACCCTGGCCTGCGCCAACAACCTGGTGATCTACCTGCGCGGCAGCGGCGGCCTCGGCGAGGCGGCGGAGCTCGGCGAGGCCACCGTGGCGACGCTGTCCCGGGTGCTCGGCCCCCAGCACCCGTTCACCCTGAATGGCATGATCAACCTGGCCAACGCCTACGGCGACCTCGGCCGGCTCAGCGAGGCCGAGGAGTTGGAGCGGACCGCCTACCGGGGCCTGTGCGACCGCTACAGCGCCACCCACCCGGACGCGGTCTCCTGCCAGGCCAACATGGCGGTCACGCTGCGCTCGCAGGGCCGGATAAACCAGGCGTCCGAGCTGCGCTCCCGCGCGGTTGCCGAGTTCATCCGGCAACTCGGCGAGGAGCACCCCAACACCGTGTCGGCGCGCGGCTGGAAGCGGATCAACCGGGACCTGGAGCCGCAGCCGGTCTGATCGTCACCGCGGCGCTCCCGCGGCCCACTTCACGGCCGCGGTGAGCACCCGGAAGGACGCGAAGTGCGCCACCCCCGGTTCCAGGAAGAGCGTGGCGTCGGGGATGTGGGAGGCCAGCCAGCGGGAGTGGTCGACCGGCGAGAACATGTCCTCGGCGCCGTGCCAGAGCCAGGTCTTGGCGGTGATGTCCTCGACCTGGAAGCCCCAGCCGGTGGTGAAGGCCAGCACGTCGTCGATCCAGCCGTCGGCGTTCTGCCGGAAGGCCTCGCGGTAGTTGCGCGCCAGCATCCGGCGGATCCCGGCGTCCGAGACCACCGCCGCGTCATTGCCGGACAGCTCCTGGCGCAGCCCGGCCAAAACGGTCGCCGGGTCGTCCCGGATCCGCCGGGCCCGCTGCGCCATGGTGGCCGCGATCCGCTTGTGGCCGCGCTCGGCGGCCCGGTAGTCGCGGATGTTGGACGCGGTCATCCCGGAGTACCAGTCCAGCCCCTCGGCGTCCCGGGGCGCCAGCGGGACCAGCGCCGCCACCCGGTGCACCCGGCCCGGCAGCAGGGCCCCGCAGGCCAGCGCGTGCGGGGCGCCGCCGGAGCGGCCGACCACCGCGAACGTCGCCAGGCCCAGCTCGTCGGCGATGGTCTGCACATCGGCGGCGGCCGAGGCGACCCGCCGGCCGCGCTGCCGGTCCGAGCCGCCGTAGCCGGGCCGGTCGAAGGAGATCAGGTGCACGCCCAGGTTGTAGAGCACGGTGGAACGCGGGGTCGGCCCGACCCGGCTGCCCGGGGTGCCGTGCAGCAGGAAGACCGGCCGCCCGGCCGGATTGCCGAAACTCTGCACGGCCAGGGTCCGGTCGTCGCCGGTCTTGACCAGTCGTGGCTGCACGAAAGCGCCTCCAGAACGTGACTCTGCCAGTTGGAAAAGCGTGGGACACGGGGTCAGTGCCCCGGGCGGACCTCGCGGCGGGCCTGCCAGGTGGTGTGCTCGCGGGAGACGGCGTCCTCGGCGTCCCTGGCGAGCCGGGCCCAGAGCTCCTCGGCGTCGCCGGCCGTCAGGTCGAGCCGGCTCAGCTGGTCGCGCACCTGCTCCAGCTCGTCGGCG
Organism: Kitasatospora sp. GP30; assembly: GCF_029892145.1. Taxonomy (NCBI): domain Bacteria; kingdom Bacillati; phylum Actinomycetota; class Actinomycetes; order Kitasatosporales; family Streptomycetaceae; genus Kitasatospora; species Kitasatospora sp. GP30. The sequence goes on along the minus strand of NZ_JARZAH010000009.1, from coordinate 105,250 downwards.
GCCAGCCGGTAGGCGGCGGCCAGCGGCCGGTACTGGCGCAGCTGGGCCCAGGCGGCCACCGACAGCGCCACCGCCGACACCGCGCCCAGCAGGTCCAGCGGCAGCACGCCGAGCGCCCCGGGGACGGCCAGCGCCAGCCCGAGCAGCGGCAGCGCGATGCCCAGCAGCTCGGTGAGCCGGCCGGCCCGGTCGCAGTAGGCGCCCTTGGCCCGGTACCAGTCGTGCTGGGCCCGCACCCGCTCCCGCAGGTAGACCTCGCGCCGCACGGCCAGCGGCTCGTCGCGCAGCGCGCGCATCGCCGCGGTGACCGAGGCGCGCTGCTCCGCGTCGGCGGGCAGCGCCGGGCTGTGCCGGAACCCGTGCAGCAGGCCGCGCAGTTGCAGCCGGTAGAGCCCTTCGGCGTCCGGCAGGGTGGCGGGCGGTGGCTGATACGCGTCGGCCCGCACCGCGAACTTCCAGGCCAGCGTCTTCACCGACTCGGCGGCCGCCCGCCCCTCGTACCAGAGGCCGTGGGGCTGCTGCCGGGTCAGCCGCAGGGCCACCCCGGCCGCGGCCAGGTAGGCGGCCGCGGCCAGCCAGCAGAGCGGGCCGCCGCCCGTGCTGCCGGCCGCGGCTGCCGCGGTGAGCAGCAGCAGCTGCCAGCGGGCCAGCGTGATGGAGCGCCGCTGGCCGAGCAGCGAAGCGGAGTCGGCGACCCGGAACAGCTCCGGGAGCAGCTCGTCCTCGCGGACCGGGTCCGTGGGTCGTCCGCCGGCAGCCATCCCGTGTGCCCCCCGAGTGCGTGTCGGTGTCCGCTGCTCGAAGTATGGGCGGTCGGCCGGTCCGGGGACAGGGCGCGTACGCGCCTTTTACGGGGAGACGAGATGTCCTCGTTCAGAAGGAGTAGTAGATCCGGTCCGCGTGTTCGGCCATCAGCTTGGCGTTCCAGTCCGTTCCGCCGTCCACGTTGCCCGAGCGGAACAACGGGGGCGTGCTGCCTCGCTCGGCCAGCTTGCCCACCGCGCTCACCACCACCGCCTGCATCAGTGCGCTGGTGACGATGGTGGACACCGAGCCGAAGCCGGTCTCCACCTCCGGGTGGTCGAGCTCGGCGTCGCCGACCGCGATCTTGCTGTCCAGCACCACGTCGCAGTGGTCCTTGAGGTAGGTGCCGGACGGGTGCCGCGAGCCGACCCGCCCCGGGTAAGCGAGCGAGGTGACCGCGACCACGTGCATCCCCCGGGTGCGGGCGTGCGCGGCCAGCTCCACCGGCATCACCTGGCGGCCGGAGAGCGAGATGACGAAGAGCAGGTCACCGGCGGTGGCGGGGGTCAGGTCCAGGGTGGCGGTGGCCAGCCCGGAGACCCGCTCCAGCGCGCTGCCCAGCGGCGCCGGCATCACGTTCACCCCGGTCATCCCGGGCACGTTCAGCAGGTTGACCACCGCCAGGCCGCCGGCCCGGTAGACCACGTCCTGGGCGGCCAGCGAGGAGTGCCCGGCCCCGAAGGTGAAGATCCGCCGGCCGTCGGCCACCGCGTCGGCCAGCAGCACCGCGGCCCGGTCGATCGACTCGGCCTCCTCGGTGCGGACCCGCTGCAGGTGGGCCGCCGCGGCGTCGAAGTACTGCCCGACCAGATCGCTCATTCGATCGTCTCCTAGGTCGCCCTGAGCCGGTGGAGAAAGGTACGGCGAGCACGCTGCTGCCTGCGCGCCCCCGCTGTCAACAGGGCCCGACCCGGACGGGAAGGCCGAGCGGGCGGGGCCGGTTATCAGTGCGGTAGGTCAGAATTGGCGGTAGACCTCGAGGGAACGGAGCCTGCGGCGATGTCTGGGCTGATCGATACGACTGAGATGTACCTTCGCACCATCCTTGAGCTGGAGGAGGAGGGCATCGTCCCGATGCGCGCCCGGATCGCCGAGCGGCTGGAGCAGAGCGGTCCCACGGTCAGCCAGACTGTCGGCCGGATGGAGCGGGACGGCCTGCTCCAGGTCGCCGGCGACCGCCACCTGGAGCTGACCGATGACGGGCGTCGGCTCGCGGTGCGGGTGATGCGCAAGCACCGGATCGCCGAGTGCCTGCTGGTCGACGTGATCGGCCTGGAGTGGGAGCAGGTGCACGAGGAGGCCTGCCGCTGGGAGCACGTGATGAGCGAGCAGGTCGAGCGCAAGGTGTTGAAGATGCTCGGCCACCCGACCCAGTCGCCGTACGGCAACCCGATCCCGGGCCTGGACGAGCTGGGCGACATGAGAGCCGAGGGGGAGGGGTTCGACGCCGCGCTGGTCACCCTGGACGCGCTGCGGCCCGGTGACGGCGGCGCCCGCGTGGTGGTGCGGCGGATCGGCGAGCCGATCCAGACCGACGAGGAGCTGATGCGCAGGCTGCGCCGGGCCGGGATCCGCCCGGGCGCCACGGTGCAGGTCGCATCCGCGGTGGGCGGCGTGCTGGTGGGCTCGGGTGCGGACGCCGCCGAGCTCGGCAAGGACATCGCGGCGCACGTCTTCGTGGCGCGGGCGTAGTCGGTCCGCCCGAGGGCGTGCGTTCGGGCCCGGCACGTCCCCGCGTGCCAGGCCCGAACCCCCCGGTCCCTCCCGATCCCTCCCTGGTCCCCCACCGCCGCCGACCGGCTTCCCCGTCCGGTCGTCCCCTCGGCGCTCCCCCAGTCCTTGGGCTTCCCCGATCCTCGCTGCTGCCTAGCTGCCACCTCCGGGTCGATTTGGTGCGAAAGCGTTACGCAACCAATCATGCCCGCCCCAAGGCAGGCCAATCCTGACAACTCGTCACTCGTTCGAGCGGCTTGTCGAACAGTCGGTTCGGGTACACCGGTCCCTTATGGCATCGATGATCTGATGAAGCGTCAGCAGGTCAGGGGCTGGGTCGGGCCGGGTCAGGGGCCGGGCCACGGGGCCGCCCGGCGGCAGGCGTAGGCCAGCGAGCCGACCAGCTCCGCCGCGTCCGGCAGCCAGCGGTTGGCGAAGGACGGCGGCCGGGCCCACTGGGCGAAGCCGTACGGGCCGAGCCGGGACGGCGGCGCCACGATCCAGTCGCCCTCACCGCGCCCGGTCAGGTCCAGCCGGTCCGGCGCCCAGCCGAACCGCCGCAGCAGCTCGGGGAGTTTGGCCAGGGTGCCGGGCGGCGCCAGGAAGAGCATCCGACGGTCACGCCGCCCCGGCTCGGCCGGCGCCGACAGCACCGGACCGAACTGCGTCTCCATCCGCTCCATCCGGGTCAGTGCCAGGCAGCCGGCGGTCATCGACACGTCCAGCACGTCGAACGAGCGGCCGGCCGGCAGCAGGATCGCGGCCTGCGGATCCTCGGTCCACCACAGGCCCACCCGGGTGGGGCCGGCGCTGGCCAGGCGCTGCCAGTCGTGGTGCGCGGGGTGCGCGCCCGGCCGCGAGCAGTGGGCGGCCCGGCAGGAGCAGTGCGGCCCGCCCTCGCTGTCGACCAGGTGGGTGCCCGGCACCACCTCCCAGAACCAGTCCTCCGCATACCTGACCGCCTCGGTCAGCAGCGGGGAGGCCGCCGGCGGGGAGGTCGCCGCGCCGCCGCGGCCGTGCTCCGGGATTCCTGGGTGCTCGTCCACGCGCTACTCAACTGGTGGCGGTGGGGCGGGTTACGGGCCGACTCCTGGCGCGTGCGCCGCGCCCGGGTTTGTCACTCGAAACGGTGATCGCGGCGCCCGGGTAGCGTGCCGGTGCCCGGGTCGGCGCGGTGGCGCGCCCTGGCGCGGAACATGGCGCTCCGCAGGCGTTGGTCCGGTGTTCGTCCGGTGTCGGCCCCCGGTTCGCGGGGCGGGCGCAGCGGGGGCGCACAGGAGCATTTTCCCGGGCGCGTATGGGGAACGGGTCGTCCGCATGGGTATCCCGATGGTGTCGTAGATCGCTAACCTGGCCTCAAGTTCCTTCACTGGCCGGGTAGTCGGCACGCCGTTCGGCACTGCGCGATGCGGTACCGCGAGCGGTCGGCCGGCACCAGAGCAGCAGAGTCGACGCCCCCCGGCGCAGCCGGGGGCGCTGGGGAGGCGAAGCCCATGGCCGCGAGACCACTCGTCGCACGACAGCCCAACGAGCGTCTGCAGCAGCTGATCCAGGAGGCGAGCTGCTCCAATGCGGGTCTGGCCCGCCGGGTCAACCTCTGCGGCGCCGAACACGGGCTCGACCTGCGGTACGACAAGACCTCGGTCGCCCGCTGGCTGCGCGGCCAGCAACCGCGCGGCCAGGCACCGGCGGTGATCGCCGAGGCGCTGGGGCGCAAGCTCGGCCGCGGCGTCACGGTCGAGGAGATCGGCATGGCCGACGGCAAGAACCTGACCTCGGGCGTCGGACTGCAGTTCGCCGCCACGCTGGCCGGGGCCGTGGAGCAGGTCTGCGAGTTGTGGCGCAGCGACGTCAGCCGGCGGGACTTCCTGGGCGGCGCCTCGGTGGCCGCCTCGGCGCTGGTCGAGCCCAGCCGGGACTGGCTGATCACCCCGCCCGACCCGGTGGTGGCGCGCACCGGCGGGCCGCGGGTCGGGCCGTCGGACGTGTCGGCGATCCGGGCGACCACCGAGATGCTGGTCGACCTGGACCACCGGTTCGGCAGCGGCCACGTCCGTCCGGTGGTGGTGCACTACCTGAACAGCGTGGTCTCCGGGCTGCTCACCGGCGGCTACCGGGAGGAGACCGGCCGTCAGCTGTTCGCCGCGGTGGCCAGGTTGACCGAGCTGGCCGGCTACATGGCGGTGGACACCGGGCAGCCCGGGCTCGCCCAGCGGTACTACATCCAGGCGCTGCGGCTGGCTCAGGCCGCCGACGACCGCGGCTACGGCGGCTATGTGCTCGCCGCCTCGATGAGCCACCTGGCGGCCACCCTGGGCAATCCGCGGGAGATCGCCCAACTGGCCAGAGCCGCCCAGGAGGGCGCCCGTTCGGTGGCCACCCCCACCGCGATGGCGATGTTCTACGCCGCCGAGGCCCGCGGCCACGCACTGATGGGCGACGCCCGCTCCTGCGAGTCGGTCGCCGCCAAGGCGGTGGCGGCCATGGAGAAGCGCGACCCCGAGCAGGACCCGGACTGGATCGTGCACTTCGACGAGGCCTACCTGGCCGACGAGTTGGCGCACTGCTACCGCGATCTGGAGCACGGCAAGCAGGCCGAGAAGCAGGCCCGGATCGCCCTCGACCTGCATCCGGTCAGCCGAGTGCGGCGCCGCGCCGTCGACTTGGTGCTGCTGGCCACCGCGCAGTTGCAGCAGCGCGACATCGAACGCGCCTGTGAGACCGGGGTGCAGGCGGTGCGGCTGCTCGGCGGGCTGCGCTCCAACCGGGGAGTGGAGTACCTGGACGACTTCCGCCGCCGCCTGGAGCCCTACCGGGACCACCGGGTGGTGCGGGACTTCCACCAGCGGATGGAGGTGGAGGCGGCGTGACGGACTGTCGGCGGGCCTGTGCCCGAGGTTCTCGGTACCCCGCCCGCGTGGTCACCCGAAGCGGTGAACCGGTAGCGTGGGCCGGAGGTTTTGAGGAACTCCAGCAGCAGTGGTCCGCCGTCAGTGAAAACGCGCGGAAGAACCGAGGAAGGCCCGGGTGCTCTCACCGGACAGACAGCGCGGGCGGTCCGCACCATCGACCGCCCCTTCGCCGCTGACCGCGCCGGTGTGCCCATGGTCGTGCACAGGTGAGGATTCGCGTTGAGCCAGCGCCGCTCGTACCCCAACTCCGGTGACTTCAATCTGGACGACCTGTTCCGTCCGGAGCCGGCCGCGCCCGCCGCACCCCCGGGGGCGCCGGCCATCCCGGGGCAGGCCGGCCCGGAGCAGGGCGGTCCGGAGTACCTGGCGCCCGGGCAGACGTGGAGCGAGCAGCCGACCCAGCTGGGCGGCCAGCCGGTGGCGGAGACCCAGGCCCTGCCGCCCTACCCGACCGGCGACCCGGGAGCCGGCTTCACCGGCGGCCAGCCGATGGGGGGTCAGCAGAGCTTCGGCGGGCAGCAGTCCTTCGGGGGTCAGCAGTCGTTCGGCGGCAACCAGTCGTTCGGTGGGCAGCAGTCCTTCGGGGGCAACCAATCCTTCGGTGGGCAGCAGTCGTTCGGGGGCAACCAGACCTTCGGCGGCAACCAGTCCCTGGGTGGTCAGCAGTCCTTCGCCGGCCAGCCCGGCGGCTACCCGGCGGTGTCGGACCAGACCACCCGGTTGGGCCGGGCCGACGCGCGGTCGGCCGGCGGCGGCGGGATGTCCCGCAAGGCGGTGATCGGCGGTCTGATCGCGGTCTGCGCGGTCGGCGGGATCCTGGTCGCGGTGCTGTCCGGCGGCGGTGGCAACCCCAAGCAGCCGCGCCAGGCGCCGGTGGCCGAGGCCTCGGCGGCCGGGTCCGCGTCGGCGTCAACGGGCAGCAGCGCCGGCGGCAGCCCGTCCGCACTCGGCCCCGACGCGCAAGCCCAGGCCCAGGCGCTCGCCAACCTGCTGGGCCAGGCCAGCGCCAGCCGGCAGGCGGTGGTCGGCGCGGTCGCCTCGATCGGCAAGTGCGACAACCCCGCCGCCGCCCAGCAGGCCCTCACCCAGGCTTCCGGGCAGCGCCAGCAACTGCTGACCTCGCTGACCGCGCTCAAGGTGGACAAGCTGCCGACCGGCCCGCAGCTGGTCCAGCAGCTCACCCAGGCCTGGCAGGCCTCGGCCAGCGCCGACGACGCCTACGCGGCCTGGGCGGGCGATGCGGCGGGCGGCTGCGACCCCGCCAAGGTGAGCGGCGACGCGCACAAGCAGGCCGGCGACCAGGCCAGCGGCACCGCCAGCGGTGCCAAGAAGCAGGCCGCCGCCACCTGGAACGCGATCGCCGGCCAGGCCGGCCTGTCCACCCTCAACGACTACCAGCTCTGAGTGGACGTCAGCCCGGCCTGGTAGTGCGTCAGAACGGGCTGACGGTCAGCTGGTCGGCGGCCTGCCGCCGGTCAGCACCCAGCGGACGTCGATGAAGCCGGGCTGCTGCTCGACCAGCCGGCCGCCGCGCACCTGCTGGAAGGTGACCGAGGTGTTCACCAGCCGCGGCGAGTCGGGGCTGGCCAGCATGTTGGTCAGCCCCCAGTTCAGCGGCGGGGTGGCGCCGCCGGTGTCGATCGGGGTGCCGCCGTCCAGCACGTCGCGCAGCGAGTGGCCGGTCACCGGCCGGCCGTGCCCGATCCGCTGCACGGCCTGCAGGAAGACCTGGTAGGCCACCCAGGTGGTCTGCACCCCGGGGTCGGCGGTGTCGATGGTGGCGTCGGCCGCGGCCCGGGTGCGCACGATGGCCCGCAGCGGATCCCAGACCTGGGAGGCCTCGGGCGGGAACCAGCCGACCGCGTAGGCGTTGCCGAGCGGGCCCGCGTCGCCGCCGGTGGAGTCCACCACCGACTGCTGGAAGCTGCCGATCACCGAGAACAGCCGGGTGTTGCGGTGGGGCTGCCGGCGCAGCGAGTCGAGCAGGTTGAGGGTCGGCAGCGGGCCGAGCGCCGCGGTGACGCAGTTGCCCGGCGCGTCGGAGCCGATCGCGGCCTTCGCGGCCTCGGTGAAGTCCGTCGACTTCTCCTGGGCGCGGATGTCGGTGAGTTTCACTCCGGCCGGGGCGAGCGCGCCGCCCAGGGCGCCCGGCAGGGTGTCGCCGGCCGGGGTGTCCGGGCGGATCAGCGAGACGGTCTGGCAGCCGGCCGTGACCAGCTGCCGCCCGCTGCCGGCGATCAGCGCCGGGGTGCCGCCGGAGACGGGGTAGGAGAGCGGGCTGCTGAACTCCGGGTTGGACAGGCCGTAGCCGCCGATGAACGGGATCCGGGCGTTCTCCAGCAGCGGCATGAAGGCGTCGCCGTACTGGCTGTAGGAGCCGACCACGGCGATCGCGCCGGCGTCCACGGCCTGCTTGGCGCAGGCGGCGGCGCCGTCCGAGGTGTTGTGCTCGTTGCAGGTGAGCACCCGCAGCCGGTGCCCGGCCACCCCGCCCTGGGCGTTGGCCTCGGCGCCGATCGCGGTGGCCAGCTGGGCCATGCCGGGCCGGTCGGTGGAGCCGGTGCCCCAGGGGGCGAAGGTGAGCACGGTGAGCTCGGTCCGGGGGTCCGCGGCGTCGGCCTTGGCGGCGCAGCCGGAGCTGGCGAGCACGGCCGGCAGTAACGCCGCCGCGGCCGCCAGGGCCAGCGGACGCCCGGTGCGGCGGCCGCGGCGCGGTGCCCTCGGTGCAGCGGTCATCTCGGCTGTTCCCCCAAATGCGGACGTGGCAGGGGCCCCTAGCCTTCCGGGGGGTTCACTCCACAAGTGGGCAGCATGTTCAACGGGCGGTTAACCGGCGATGAACTCAAGGATTGGACGCGTGTAGATCCCGTTCGCAAGGGAACGTACGATCGTCTGCCATGGCGGTCAGCACAGAAAACTCCAACGGCTCTTTCCCAAACCCTTCTCGTCCGGGGCGCCGCTCCACCACCATGGGCGGCATGCCGCTCAACGATCTGCCCTGGTGGCGCTGGCGCGCCCGCCTGCGTTCCGCCCTGCACATGCTCGCCGACCCGGCCTTCCAGCAGGAGTACTGGGCCATCGGCCGGGACGGCTACGGGGACGTCACCGATGCCGTCTACCGCCTGGTCGAGGACAGTTGGCTGGACCGCTGGTCGGCCGAGAAGTACGTCGGCGCGGTCCTGCGGGACGCCGACGAGGCGGCCCTGGTGGACGCCGCCGTGCTGGGGGTGCTGCGGATATTCCACGAGGTGGGCGCGGACGCCCCGTCCGCCGCCTACCTGGGCCACCCGGACTGGCCGGCCACGGTGGCCGCCGCCCGGGCCGCCCACGAGCTGCTCAGCACCAACGACGGCGAGGACCCGGACACCGCGCCGCGTTCGCTCGAAGTGCTGAGGATCCTGACACGGATCGGCTGACCCGGGCCCGGCTGTGCCAGGCTGGGCCCTCAGCAGAGACAGCGGACGAACCGACAGCATTCATCCAGGAGCGAGGACCGAGAGCGTGGCGCAGCAGACCGCGGCCGAGCCGACCCAGTACGTACTGACCCTCTCCTGCCCGGACAAGCAGGGGATCGTGCACGCGGTCTCCAGCTACCTCTTCATGACCGGATGCAACATCATCGACAGCCAGCAGTTCGGTGACCGGCGTGGGGGCACCTCCCGGCCGGTGGGGGCACCTCCCGGCCGGGAAGTCGGGGGCGCCGGGGGACCGCTGTTCTTCATGCGGGTGCACTTCTCGGCCGAGCGCCCGGTCACCGTGGAGAGCCTGCGGGCCAGCTTCGCCGCGATCGGCGCCTCCTTCGGGATGGAGTGGGCGATCCACCCGGCCGAGGCGAAGATGCGGGTGGTCCTGATGGTCAGCAAGTTCGGGCACTGCCTCAACGACCTGCTGTTCCGCACCTCGATCGGCGCGCTGCCGGTGGAGATCGCCGCGGTGGTCTCCAACCACACCGACTTCGAGGAGCTGACCGCCTCCTACGGTGTGCCTTTCGTGCACATCCCGGTGACGGCCGAGACCAAGCCGGCGGCGGAGCGCCGGCTGCTGGAGCTGGTCGACGAGCAGGACGTCGACCTGGTGGTACTGGCCCGCTACATGCAGGTGCTCTCGGACGACCTGTGCAAGGCGCTCTCCGGCCGCGTGATCAACATCCACCACTCCTTCCTGCCGAGCTTCAAGGGCGCCAAGCCGTACCACCAGGCGCACGCCCGGGGCGTGAAGCTGATCGGTGCAACCGCCCACTATGTGACGGCCGACCTGGACGAGGGCCCGATCATCGAGCAGGAGGTGGCCCGGGTGCAGCACGACGTGACGCCGGATCAGCTGGTCGCGCTCGGCCGGGACGTCGAGAGCCAGACGCTGGCCCGCGCCGTGAAGTGGCACAGCGAGCACCGGGTGCTCATCAACGGCAGCCGGACCGTGGTCTTCGCCTGACCGCCCAGCTCGCCTAGGGTCGCAGGAGCGGCCCTAGGGCCTCGACAGCAGCGGCACCGCCGCCAGCACCTCGCGGATCGCCGCCCGGTCGCCGTACTCGCCGACCGGCAGGTGCTCCGGATCCCGGTGCGCGGCGGCAAGCGCGCAGAACTCCACGCCGTCCATCACCAGTTCGGCCACCGGTTCGACCGGCGGCTGCTCCGGGGCGGTCGGCCGGCCGTCCAGCGGGATCAGCCACTGCCCGGCCGCCGGGCCCTCGATCACCAGCCGCACCGTCCGCCCGGAGCCGGCGGCTTCGGGTCCCGGGCCCGCATAGGCGGCCTGCCGGCGGCCGACCAGCGCGCCGGGCAGCTGGCGGGCGGCCAGGTCGACCATCTGCCGCAGGTGACCGGGGGCCGGCTGGGCATACGGGTAGGCGACCGCGCGGGCCACGTCCTCGCCGTGGATCCAGGTCTCGAACGCCCGGTCGATGAAGGCGTCGCGCACCGGCAGGGCGGTGAAGCCGTAGTCCACCGGCAGGTCGCCGACCTCCGGCACCGCCTCGCGCAGCAGCGCCTGCGACTGGGCCCGCCAGAACTGCCGCACCTCCTGCGGGGAGTGCTCGGCGTGCTCGGCGGCCAGCCGCTCGCCGCGCTCCAGCAGCCCGCCCCACGGCACCGGCCCGGTCGCCTGGGCCGGCACCCGGGGTCGTGCCGAGCCCACCGGGTCCGGCAGGCCGAGGGCAGCGCCGACCAACCCGTCCAGGGCCGCCAGATGGCACAGCACCTCGGCCGGCCGCAGCCGCAGCGACCCGCCGCGCCAGGGCAGTTCGGCCACCTCCTGCCACTCCGCCCGGCCCAGGTCGCGCAGCAGCGCGTCCAACTTGGCGGTCTCGGCCGCGAACGGCGCCGCCCAGCCGGCCAGCGGGTGGTGGGCCGCCCGCCGGTTCAGGCAGAAGTCCAGCACCTGCTGGCGCAGCCCGTCCGGCTGGTCCAGCGGATCGTCCAGGCTCAGCCGGCCGGCCGCCCGGCGCAGCCGCTCGCCCTCCTCCGCGCACTCGGCGCAGCCGGGCAGGTGCCGCTCCACCTCGGCCGCCTCATCGGGGAGGCAGGCCCGCAGCGCCCAGGCACCGAGCAGACCGCGCAGCGCCTCGTGCTCCTGCTCAGTCATCCCGTACGTCCCCCGTCACGAGCCGAACTCAAGTTCATTGGCGAGCAGTTGCAGGCCGAGGCGGAGCCGCTGACGGGCCGCCTGCTCGCTGATGCCCAACTGCCGGGCGGTCTCCTGGTAGGTCCGGCCGTCGTACCAGGTGGTCTCCAGGGTCTCGCGCAGCGCCGGCGGCAGCGCGGCCACCACGTACTGCGCCTGGGCGGTGGCGGCCCGCTGGTCGATCTCCTCCGGCTCGTGGTCCTCCCGGCGCAACCGCTCCACCGCCCGACGGTGGGTCAACTCGCCGACCCAGGAGCGCAGCGAGCGCTCACCGGGGTCGAACTCCTCCGGGTGCTCCCAGAGATGGCCGAAGACCTCGCGGGTGAGCTGCGCGGCCGCCTGCTCGTCGCCCAGGATCCGACCGGCCAGCCCGTGCACCAGTGGTGACAGCTGGTCGTAGAGCTCGCCGAGCGCGCTCTCCTCGCCGCGGGCCAACCGCGACCGCATCTGCTGGTCCCAGTCCGGAGCGGTCATGCCCTCCACCGTATAGCGGTCACCGGTGTCGGGGTGGGGGATTGTAGGAAGAACACTTCTCTCAGGGGTCGTCTCGCCGCCGCGTGGCCGCCACCGGTGGGCGGGTGTCGGGCGGTAGTTTTCACCACACCGGTGCGAAGGTCGTTGCGATGCTCGGCCGGGCGAACGGGTCAGTATGCGCCGTGTTGTCCCCCGATCGCTGGAATATGCCCGAAGCGGTTGTCCGGCCCGGAGTCCGCGAATCATCCTGGGGCCTGAACGCGGCGACGACATGGGCAGTCCAACCGGTAGCTCGTCATGCAGGTGGTGGAGCGGTGCAGGTGGTTCAGGAACAGCTCGCGGTGGCCGCCGACCCCGCGGAGGTCGGCCGGGCCCGGCGGTGGGTCCGGGTCAGGCTGCTCGACCTCGGGGCCGATCCGACGGCCGGCTACGCCGAGACGCTGGTGCTGCTGGTCTCCGAGCTGGTGACCAACGCGGTGGTGCACGCGGGCAGTCCCGCGGTGCTGCGGCTGGTCTGGCCCAGGGACGAAGGGCCGGTGCGGGTGGAGGTGGCGGACGCCTGCGGCGCGGCGCCGCAGCCCCGGCACGCCTGCCCGGGGGCGACCAGCGGGCGCGGGCTCGAACTGGTCGACCTGCTCGCGGCCCGCTGGGGCTGGTGCCCGCAGGGCGGCGGGAAGCTGGTCTGGTGCGAGGTGGAGCGGACCGGCCCGGCCGACGGCGCGGCACTGCGGACCGGCCCGGCCGACGGCGCGGCGCCGCGCGAAACCGGCGCCCTGACCGCTTGACCGTGCTGTGTTTGACCGTGTACTGACGGCCGATTCTCGATCATTCCACGGCTGAAACAGGTCGCAACCATTCCGAATTTCGGATGAACCATTGACGTGACGTATCGGGCTGATCACTCTTGGGGCAGCTCTCCGTTGCGAGGGGACGTCAAGAGACGGCCGTTGCAGCAGATATGACGGTCAGTCACCACTTGGCGAGTGCGGGGTGCCCGGCAGTGCGGGTCAGGGCCCGTACCGGTGGCAGCTCGGGACGGGAGGCCCGGGCTGCCACTGCGGCTCCTGCCGTCGGCCGGACGGGCCGGTTGGCCCGATCTTTGTGGAAGATGGCAGTCAGGCCGCTCGTGGCGCGACGGCCGGGCGGCAAGACTCGATCAGGTGACCGACACCAGACCCGCATCCGCCACGGCTGAAGAAGCCGCGCCCCGCGACCGCCGCCCGCGCCTGCACTACGCCTGGGTGGTCGCCGCCGTCTCGCTGCTGGTCCTGGTCGGCTCGGCCGGCTTCCGCTCCACCCCCGGCCTGATGATGACCGTCTGGAACAGCGAGTTCGGCTGGTCGCACGGCATCATCGGACTGGCCGTCTCGGTCAACCTGGTGCTCTACGGCCTCACCGCGCCGTTCGCCGCCGCGCTGATGGACCGGTTCGGGGTGCGGCTGGTGACGGTCTGCGCGCTGCTCACCATCGCGGTCGGCTCCGGGCTCACCGTGCTGATGACCCAGGCCTGGCAGCTGATCCTCTGCTGGGGCTTCCTGGTCGGCCTGGGCAGCGGCAGCATGGCGGGGGCGTTCGCCACCACCATCACGGGGCGCTGGTTCCAGGCCCGCCAGGGCTTGGTCACCGGGGTGCTCACGGCGGCCGGCGCGGCGGGCAACCTGGTCTTCCTGCCGGTGCTCTCCTGGCTCGTGCAGGCCGCCGGCTGGCGGGCCGCCGTGATGGTGGTCTCGCTCTGCGCCACCGCGGTGGCGGTCCCCGTGCTGCTGCTGATGAAGGAGCGCCCGGCCGACCTCGGCCTACTGCCGTACGGCGCCGAGCCCGGCGACCCCCTCCCGCCCGCGAGGTCGGGGTCCCCCCGGCCGGAGGCTGGGGGAGGACGGGCGGTCTCCCGCACCCTGCGGGTGCTGCGCGATGCGATGCGCAGCAGGGTTTTCTGGCTGCTGGCCGGCTCCTTCGCGATCTGCGGGGCCACCACCGTCGGCCTGGTCGGCACCCACTTCATCCCCGCCGCCCACGACCACGGCATGCCGGAGACCACGGCCGCCGGACTGCTCGCCATGATCGGCGCCTTCGACGTGGTCGGCACGGTGGCCAGCGGCTGGTTCACCGACCGGGTCGATTCCGGGCGGCTGCTGATGGTCTACTACGGGCTGCGCGGCGTCTCGCTCTTCCTGCTGCCGGAGCTCTTCGCCGGGACGATCAAGCCGCCGTTCCTGGCCTTCGTGATCTTCTACGGCCTGGACTGGGTCGCCACCGTGCCGCCCACGATCGCGCTCTGCCGCCGCCACTTCGGGGCCGACGCGCCGATCGTCTTCGGCTGGGTGCTGGCCTGCCACCAGATCGGCGCCTCGATCGTCGCCACCGCCGCCGGGGTGATGCGCGACAAGTTCGGCGACTACGACCTGGCCTGGTACGGCGCGGGCGGGCTCTGCCTGCTCGCGGTGCTCTGCTGCCTGGCGGTCAACCGGAGCCCGGCGCCCGGGCTGCCGGCGCCGGCAGCGTGACCGGCTGACCGGCGGATCGCCTGACCGGCGGATCGGCTGACCGGCTGGAACGTCGCTGCTGCTCGATAGGCTCGAACCCATGTCGCTGCGCTTCACGCTGGACCCCGAGCTCACCCCCGAACTGCGTGCCGAGATCGTCACCCTGTGGACGGAGGCGAGCAACGCCGGCGGCGCGGTGGGGTTGATCCCGCCGGTCACCGAGGACGACGTCCGGCCGACCGCCGACAAGCAGTTCGCCGGCGTCGGCGCGCCCGGCGACCCGGACGCGGACCGGCTGCTGATCGCCCGGGAGGACGGGGCGCGCGGGCGGCTGGTCGCGGTGCTCTTCTTCGAGAGCATGCGGTTCGACCTGATGGACCACTGGCGGCTGCTGAAGCGCGTGATGGTCGACCCCAAGCAGCAGGGCCGCGGCTACGGCCGGGAACTGCTCGCCGAGGCCGACAAGATCGCCCGCGACTGGGGCCTGGCCGGGCTGCGGCTCACGGCCCGCGGCGGCGTGGGCCTGGAGCGGTTCTACACCTCCTGCGGCTACACCGAGGTCGGCCGGGTGCCCGGGGCGATCCGGGTGGCCCCGGGTGACGACCGCGACGACATCACCTTCTGGCGCGCGCTGGACTGACGGCACCTTCTCGCGCGCTGGACCGACGGCACCTTCTCGCGCGTTCGACCGACGGCACCGTCGCCCGCGCGTTCGAGCGGCGGTGCATTCGCTCGCGCGTTCGACCGGCGACCGGTGGCTCGCCCGCCCGGGAGCCGGGCAGGCCGCTCATGATCGGCCCGGCGGGCATGCTCTACTGGGAGACCTGCCGTACCCGCGAGATCCACGAAGGAAGCCACCCGTGAGCAGCAAGAAGCACGCCACGCTCCGTTACACCTCGCTGCGGGCCAGCATCTTCCTCGCCTGCCTGCTGGTCTTCGCCTTGCTCGGGCACTTCGGCGTGATCCCGGTGGCGGGGGCCACCGGCTCCATCTTCCTGCTGCTGCTGGCCGTGATCGCGTCGGCGCCGATCAGCTACGTCGTGCTGAGCAAGCAGCGGGACGACATGTCCGAGCAGATCGTCTCCGGCGTCAGCAGCATCAAGAACCGCACCAAGCAGCGGATCGCCGACCAGAACGCCGAGGAGGACGCGGCCGACGACGCCGCCCGCGCTGCCGCCGCCGCTGCCGGCCAGCAGTAGGCGCCATGCCCGGCACTCCGGCCCGCCGCCCCACCGGCCGCGACGTCGCGCAGCTGGCCGGCGTCTCCCAGGCCACCGTCTCGCTGGTCTTCTCCGGCGGTGCGGCCGGCCACCGGGTCTCCGACGCCACCCGCCAGCGGGTCCTGGACGCCGCCCGCAGCCTGGGCTACCGGCCGCAGGCGGCCGGGCGCCAACTGCGCCTCGGCCGCAGCGGGATGGCGCTGCTGGCGGTGCCCAATCTGCAGGGACCGTTCTTCGGCCGGGTGCTCACCGGGGTGGAGGAGGAGGCGGCCCGGCACGGGCTGGCCGTGGTGGTCAGCTCCGGCTGGAACGCGGCCACCCTGGCCGAGGCCGCGACCACCAGCCGGTTCGACGGTCTGCTGATCTGCTCGCCGGATGACAGCCAGCTCGGCGAGCTGCCGTCGAGCACCCCGGCGGTCTTCCTGGACGCCGACCCGGCGGCGGCCGGCGGCGCCCCGACCGTCGAACTCGACCTGGCCGCCGGCATGGCCGCAGCCGTGGCCCACCTCACCGCGCTGGGCCACCGCCGGATCGGCCGGCTGCGCTCCTCGCTCAGCGCCCACACCTTCCGGGTCCGCCAGGCCGCCTTCGAACGGGCGGCCGCCGGCCTTGAGGTGCTGGAGCACCAGGTCGAGCTCAACCTGGGGGAGTCCGCCGCCCGGATCGTCGCCACCGAGCTGCTGTCGCGGCCCGACCGGCCGCACGCCGTGCTCTGCGACGACGACGTGGTCGCCTCCGGCCTCTACCAGGCCGCCGCCGACCTGGGGCTGCGGATCCCGGCGGACGTCTCGGTGATCGGCATCGACAACGTCTCCATCGCCGCCCTGCTCACCCCGCCCCTCACCACCGTGGACCTCCCCGGCGAGCAACTCGGCCGCACCGGCATCACCGCCCTGGCCGCCCTGCTGTCGGGCGAGCAGCCGAAGCCCGTCGCCCCGCTGCCCACCACCCTGCTGGTCCGCGCGTCGACGACCGGGGCGTAGTGGCGGGCGTGGCGGGTGCTCCGCATGGTGGCCGGGCGCCTGTCCCGGGATGGTGTCAGCAGTCGCCGATGGCCCTGCTGTCCACCACTCTGCTGGTCCGCGCGTCGACGAGCGGGGCGTAGCGGCGGGTGTGGCGGGTGCTCCGCATGGTGGCCGGGCGCCTGTCCCGGGATGGTGTCAGCAGTCGCCGATGGCCCCGCTGTCCACCACTCTGCTGGTCCGCGCGTCGACGACCGGGGCGTAGGGCCTCAGCTGGCCAGGGCCTCTCCTGTGGATCAGGGCGGCCATGACACCCGCGGCTGACGCCGCGGGGCGCGCGGCTCCCGCTGGCTTCGGCCGGGAGGGGCCCCATCCGTGAGTGCTCCGGCGCCGCGCGCCGGGCGCTGTTTCCATCAGTGCGGCCCTGGCCCCGCGCCGGGAGCTGACCCAGCAGCGCGGCCTGGGGTACGCGCCTGGCACTGACCCAGCAGCGCAGCGGCCCCGGTGGGTCAGATGGCCACCAGCGGCGCCGCCATCCGCGCCGGCGCGGGCGGGTGCAGCCGGCGGCGGGTGGCGAACAGCAGCCCGCCGCCCAGCGTCACCCCGCCGACCGCGCACCAGGCGACGGCGGTCAGGGAGTCGGCCACCAGCCAGCCGGAGACCGCGTAGCCGAGCGCGTTGCCGGTGGCGAACAGGGTGACCAGCCAGGCGAACGCCTCGGTCACCGTGCCGGTCGGGGCTAGTTCGGCGACCAGTACGAAGGCAGCAGCGAGCAGCGGGGCCAGGCCGATGCCGGAGACGAAGGCCAGCGCGACCATCGGCCAGGGGCCGGGCAGCCAGAGCAGCGGCAGGTAGCAGGCGGCCATCCCCAGGGCGAGCGCCCAGGTGCGGGTGGCGGTGGAGCTGCGCCAGCGCATCGCGCCGTAGCCGAGCGCGCCGAGCAGCCCGGCGAAGGCGGCTGCCGCGAGCAGCAGGCCGGCGCCGCCGGGCAGGCTGCCGTGGTGCCGCTCGGCGTAGGCGATGAAGAGCACGTTCTGCGTGCCGACCGTCCAGCCGGCCCCGGCCAGCCCGATCAGCAGCAGCACCAGGCCGGGGGAGCGCAGCGGGCCCAGCAGCCCCGCGCCGTGCTCGCGCGGCGGGGCCTGCCAGCGGCGGGCCGGTGCCGCGGTGGCCACCACCAGGGCGCCCAGCAGGCCGAGTACGGCGGCGGTCCACAGGGCGGCGGCCGGACCGGCGGTGCCGGCGATCGCGGCTACCGCCAACGGCCCGGCCACGTACAGGATCTGCTGCGAGGCGGAGTCGAAGGCGTAGGCGGTGTCGAGCTGTTCCTCGGCGACCACGTCCGGCCAGAGCGCCCGCAGGCAGGGCTCCAGCGGCGGCATCGCCAGCCCGGCTATGGCCGCGCCGCCGATCGCGGCCGGTGCGCTGCCGGGGGCCAGCGCCAGCAGGGCGTAGCCGCAGCCGGCCACCGCGGCGGAGCAGAGCAGTACCCGGGGCTGGCCGGTGCGGTCGACGATCCGTCCGAGCACCGGGCCGCCGATGGCGGCCGCGAGCGCGTAGGCGGCGGTGGCCAGGCCGATCCTGCTGTACGGGGCGCCGGCCTGACGCAGCGCCAGGGCGATCACCAGGCCGGTCATCCCGGCGGGCAGCCGTCCGAGCAGGGTGCCGGCCAGCAGGCGGGTGACGTGCGGGGCACGGAGCAGGGCGAGGTAGCCCACGGGGGGTCTCCCGGGGTCGTGGCGGCGGGGAAGCCTCAGCAAGTTATACGTATAACCAGCATAGGTCAACCGAGCTCGCCCCGGCCCGCCAGGGCCGTTCGTGTCCACTCGTTGTCCACATATCAAACTTCTACTTTGAACAACTCAAACCTTCACTGCTAACGTGTCGGCCATGACCACCCCCGACGCACTCCGGCAGCAAGGCATGAGCGGTCCGCTCATGCCGGGTGCCGGCCCGCGTCCGGGCGAGGTCGCCGTGTTGGCGTGCCGCGCCGGCTCGTGTCGCGTTCCGAGCTGTAGCTAGGCGGCGTACCGCCCGCTCCCGGCCGCCCCGTTGGGCCGGAGCCTCCTCCCTCCGCGTGCGCCGCCCTGCCCCCGACGCCTCCAATCCCCGCCAACCCCCCCGGAGTAGCACCCCCATGTCCACACCCGCGCCCACGGCCCTCGGCCGCCTGCGCCGCACCCCGTTCTGGGTGCAGATCGTCGCCGGCCTGGTGCTCGGCGTCGTGCTCGGCTTCATCGCCCGGCAGAACGACGTCTCCTGGCTCACCACCACCCTGGACACCATCGGCAAGACCTTCATCCAGCTGCTCAAGCTGGCCGTGCCGCCCCTGGTCTTCACCGCGATCGTGGTCTCCGTCGCCAACCTGAGGCACGTCGCCAACGCCGCCCGGCTGGCCGTGCGCACCCTGCTCTGGTTCGGGATCACCTCGCTGATCGCGGTCGGCATCGGCCTGGCCATCGGGCTGCTCACCGACCCCGGCACCGGCACCCACCTGTCCACCAGTGGCCTGAAGGCCCCTCAGGACTCCGGCTCCTGGGTCGACTTCCTGACCGGGATCATCCCGACCAACATCGCCGACGCCTTCCTCAAGGTGAACGTGCTGCAGATCGTCTTCCTCGGCGTGGTGGCCGGCGCCGCCATCCTCAAGGTCGGCGCCAAGGCCGAACCGATCCTGAAGCTCAGCGAGTCGCTCCTCGAACTGGTCCAGACCGCGCTCTGGTGGGTGATCCGGCTGGCTCCGCTCGGCACCCTGGGCCTGATCGGCAAGTCGGTCGCCCTGTACGGCTGGAACCTGCTGCGCCCGATGGCCACCTTCACCGCCGACATCTACGTCGGCTGCGCACTGGTGCTCTTCGTCGTCTACTCGCTGCTGCTGCGCTTCGTCGGCGGCCTCAACCCGGTGCGCTTCTACCAGGGCGCCTGGCCGGCGATCCAGCTGGCCTTCGTCTCCCGCTCCTCGGTCGGCACCCTGCCGGTGACCCGCCGGGTCACCGAGCGCCTGGGCGTGCCCGGTGAGTACGCCAGCTTCGCGGTGCCGTTCGGCGCCACCACCAAGATGGACGGCTGCGCGGCGATCTACCCGGCGATCGCGTCGATCTTCGTCGCCCAGGTCTACGGCATCCACCTGGGCATCGGCGACTACCTGCTGATCGCCTTCGTCTCGGTGATCGGCTCCGCCGCCACGGCCGGCCTCACCGGCGCCATCGTGATGCTGACCCTGACCCTCTCCACCCTGGGCCTCCCGCTGGAGGGCGTCGGCCTGCTGCTGGCCATCGACCCGATCCTCGACATGATGCGCACCGCCACCAACGTGGCCGGCCAGGTCGTCGTCCCGCTGCTGGTCTCGGCCCGCGAGAAGACGCTCGACCTCGCCGCCTACAACACCCCCAAGGAGCTCTACGACGAGGCTCCGGCCGCGACCCCGGTTGCCGCCTGACGCCCGCCGGCACCCGTGCCGAGCCCCCGGTCGCCCCAACGGCGGTCGGGGGCTCGGCCGTTGGAGGTGACGGAGGCAGAGGAGGGTGCTGATTCCCTTGCCGTGGAAGCACGCTGATGGGCCGCCAGAAAAACGGCAGGGGGCCCGGTACGGGCCCCCTTGGTATTGCTATTCGTGCTCGTGGAGCCCTGACGGGCCGCCAGCGGACCCGCGGTTGAGGTCCGGAGCGATCAGGTGATCAGCAAATGATCAGACTGCGGTGACGTTCTCCGCCTGCGGGCCCTTCGGACCCTGGGTCACGTCGAAGGTGACCGCCTGGTTCTCCTCCAGCGAGCGGAAGCCGCTGGCGTTGATCGCGGAGTAGTGGACGAAGACGTCCGGGCCGCCGCCTTCCTGGGCGATGAAGCCGAAGCCCTTCTCAGCGTTGAACCACTTGACGGTTCCCGTGGCCATGCCGTTCTCCTTGCGAGGGACGTGTTGGACACCACACGTGTTGTGACATCCGGTCCGCTGCGCTGATCGCCCCGCCTCCGGACCCGGGTCCGGAGTTTTTCGCACAGTGTTGCAATGCTGAAAAACTACAAAAAGCCCGCGGTTACATGCTCCGCAGGCTTCAAGTACTGCAAGGGGAATCAAACTGCAACTGAGTGAAACCGTAGCACGGAGGCGCGGCCCCGACCAGGGGTGTCCGAAGGTGCGGAAAGGGCGTGTCGGGGTGTGTCGGAAGGGGGTCGTGACGGGTGGCGGAGGGCCCGGGCATACCCTGCGAAGACGGCACCGACAGGCAAGAGGGAGCACGCAGTGGCCGATCTGGTGGAACGCAGCGACGAAGGCCTCACCCCGGCGCGCGAAGGCGTGAGAACGGCCCGCCCGAGGGTCGGTCACATCGAGTTCTTGAACTGTGTCCCCCTTTACTGGGGACTCGGCCGCACCGGCGCCCTGCTCGACCTCGACCTGACCCGGGACACCCCGGAGAAGCTCAGCGACCAGTTGGTCAACGGCCGGCTCGACCTCGGCCCGATCACCTGCGTGGAGTACCTGCGGCACGCCGACGAGCTGGTGGTGCTGCCGGACATCGCGGTGGGCAGCAACGGGCCCGTGATGTCCTGCGTGATCGTCAGCACCGTGCCGCTGGACCAGCTGGACGGCCGCCCGGTGGCGCTCGGCTCCACCAGCCGCACCTCGGTGCGGCTGGCCCGGCTGCTGCTGGAGGAGCGCGAGGGGGTGCGCCCCGAGTACTTCAGCTGCCCGCCGGACCTGGACGCGATGCTGGCCCGGGCCGACGCCGCCGTGCTGATCGGTGACGAGGGCCTGCGGGCCACCCTGGAGGCGGACCGGCACCCCGAGTACACGGTGCACGACCTGGGGCAGATGTGGCAGGAGTGGACCGGCCTGCCGTTCGTCTTCGCGGTCTGGGCGGCCCGCCGGGAGTTCGTGGAGCGGCAGCCGGCCCTGGTGGCGGCCGTGCACCGGGCGTTCCTGGAGTCGCGGGACATCTCGCTGCTGGAGGCCGACCAGGTGGCCGCGCACGCCGCCCGCTGGGAGGGCTTCGACGCCCCGGTGCTGGAGCACTACTTCCGCGAGGCGCTGGACTTCTCGCTCAGTGACCCGCAGCTGGCCGGGATCGCCGAGTTCGCCCGCCGGGTCGGCCATGACAGCGGCTTCGCACCGGATGTGACGGTCCGCCTGCTGGCGGACAGCCGAGCGCTCTGAGGGACCGGCGAGCGGCCCGGATCCGGAGGTGGAGTGCACCGGGGGCGGCCGAACCCGCTGGCGTAGGCTGGTTCGGTCGTTCCACCCCTGGATGTACCCGGAAGAAAGAAGGCCGCCAGGTGACCGAGCTCGCCGCGCCCCACGCCGCGCCCAGCAGCGACCTGCAGGCCGTTCTCGACCGGGCCGCCGCCGGGGGCAGGATCACGCCGGACGAGGCGCTGGAGCTCTACCGCTCGGCGCCGCTGCACGCCCTGGGCGCGGCGGCCGACGCGGTGCGCCGCCGCCGGTACGCGGGCGTCGAGCACATCGCCACGTACATCATCGAACGCAACATCAACTACACCAACGTCTGCGTCACCGCCTGCAAGTTCTGCGCCTTCTACGTGCCGCCGAAGAGCGACAAGGGCTGGTCGCGGGAGCTGGACGAGATCCTGCGCCGCTGTGCGGAGACGGTGGAGCTGGGCGGCACCCAGATCATGTTCCAGGGCGGCCACCACCCGGACTACGGCGTGGAGTACTACGAGCGGGCGTTCTCCGCGATCAAGGCCGAGTTCCCGCAGCTGGTGATCCACTCCCTCGGCGCCTCCGAGGTCGAGCACATGTCGCGGATCTCCGGCGTCTCCGTCGAGGAGGCGATCACCCGGATCCACAAGGCGGGCCTGGACTCCTTCGCCGGGGCCGGCGCCGAACTGCTGCCGGAGCGTCCGCGCAAGGCGATCGCCCCGCTCAAGGAGTCGGGCGAGCGCTGGCTGGAGATCATGGAGGCCGCGCACGGCCTGGGCGTCGAGTCGACCTCCACCATGCTGATGGGCACCGGCGAGACCAACGCCGAGCGGATCGAGCACCTGCGGATGATCCGCGACGTGCAGGACCGCACCGGCGGCTTCCGGGCGTTCATCCCGTACACCTACCAGCCGCAGAACAACCACCTCAAGGGCTCCACCCAGGCCACCGTCTTCGAGTACCTGCGGATGATCGCGATCGCCCGGCTCTTCCTCGACAACGTGGCGCACATCCAGGGCTCCTGGCTGACCACCGGCAAGGAGGCCGGCCAGCTGTCGCTGCACTACGGCGCGGACGACCTGGGCTCCGTGATGCTGGAGGAGAACGTGGTCTCGGCGGCCGGGGCCAAGCACCGCTCCAACTTGACCGAGCTGATCCACCTGATCCGCACGGCCGGCCGCACCCCCGCCCAGCGCTCCACCACCTACGAGCACCTGCGGGTGCTGGACGACCCGGCCAACGACCCGGTGGACCCGCGGGTCGCCTCGCACATCGCCTCCACGGCGATCGAGGGCGGCACCGCGCACCCCGAGTTGAAGATCCTCGCGACCGACTGACGACTGACGACTGGCGACAGGCGACTGACGGATGCTCACTCTGCACCGGGGCGCGGTCGACGCCGTGCTGGTCCAGGACGACCGGATCGCCGCGCTCGGCCCCGCCGCCGAGCTGGCCGCCGCCCACCCCGGCGCCCGGGTGCGGGACTGGCCCGGCGGCCGGATCACCGGCGGGCTGGTCGAGCCCGCCGCCGTGGAGCTGCTGGAGCGCCGCTACCACCCGGATCCGCGCGAGGGGATCGGCACCGCACCGCGCGAGCTGCCGGCCGGCCTGTCCGATCCGGCGCTGGGCGGCAGCGCCCGGCGCGGGCTGCAGGCGCTGCTGGCCCGCGGGGTGACGGCGGTGGTCGGGCCGTTCACGCTGCCCGTGGTGCGGACCGCGGTGGCCCGCTCGGGGCTCGCGGTGCTGGCGGCGGACGCGCCGTTCGACCGTGAACCCAGGGGCACCTCCCAGCCTCCCCCAGCCTTCGGCCGGGGGGACCCCCATGGCTGGGGGATGATCGGCGGGCGGGCGGATTTTGCCGTCTTCGGACCGATCGGTGCGGCGGACGAGCGCTGCCTGGCCACCGTACTGGCCGGTAGGATCGTGTTCCGGGGCCGGAGTTGAGCGTTCCGGGCAGCTGCCGGACGGGTGGTCAGCTTGCGAACTCCGTGCCGTGGGCAGTCGCCTGACGCCGGCTCGCAGTGGCCCAACCGGCTGACAGCGGTTACGATCCCGGTCGGCCCGTCAACCACTCTCCCCGGTCGGTGCGGCCTCCACACGTCCCCGTGGAAAGCCAGGTCAGTTGCGATATCCGTCCGCGTCCGCCGCTCCCAGGATCGGCCGTGGCTGGTACCTCGCCGCGGTGCTCAGCGCGGTGGTGGCCCTCGGCATGTGCCTGCTGGGCTGGCGGCAGAGTGAGCTGGCCGACAAGATCGGCGCGCATCCGGTCCAGGTCCAGGGCACCGTCACCCGCCTTCCGGGCGGCAGCGGCACCTACAGCGGCGTCAGCTACGCCGTGAACGGCCAGCAGCGCACCGCGGAGGACCTCCAGCTCCCGGCCGGCGCCAAGGTCGGCGACCCGGTCTGCCTGGAGCACGCGGCCGGCGACGCGGGTGCGGTGCGGGTCTGCGACCAGACCTATCCGCAGGCGGCCGGGGTGCGGATGGCCCAGATCAGCGTGCCGGTGGCGGTGCTCTTCTGCCTGCTGTGCGTGCTGCGGATCCGCCGCCACCACCGGCGCACCGCGCGCTGGGCGGAGCGCCGCAACCAGGTGTTCGCCACCGTCGCGCTGGCCACCGAGGCGCTGGCCGAGGGCATGCCGGCGATCACCGACGGCAAGCGCTCCCGCCGCCGCCACAAGGCGGCCCGCCGCCCGGCGCGCTGAGCCCGCTGCGGCCCCCCTCGGCGGGCCCGGCGGTGCCAGGGTGAACAATGGGTACGTGACCCGAGCCAACCTGGACAAGCAGCCCCACGAAGTCGCCGCCATGTTCGACGACGTCGCGGCCAAGTACGACCTGACCAACGAGGTGCTCTCGCTGGGCCAGGCCCGGTTCTGGCGGCGCGCCGTGGCGGAGGCGGTCGCGGCCGAGCCGGGGCAGCTGGTGCTCGACCTGGGGGCCGGCACCGGCACCTCCTCGCTGCCCTTCCAGGAGGCGGGTGCCCAGGTGGTGCCGTGCGACTTCTCGATCGGCATGCTGGCCGAGGGCAAGCGCCGCCACCCGGAGCTGGCGCTGACCGCCGGTGACGCCACCCGGCTGCCGTTCGCGGACGGCTCCTTCGACGCGGTGACCATCTCCTTCGCGCTGCGCAACGTGCAGGAGACGGAGGCGGCGCTGCGCGAGATGCTCCGGGTCACCAAGCCCGGCGGCAAGGTGGTGATCTGCGAGTTCTCCACCCCGACCTGGTCGCCGTTCCGCACCGTCTACACCGAGTACCTGATGCGGGCGCTGCCCCCGGTGGCCACCCGGGTGAGCAGCAACCCGGACGCGTACGTGTACCTGGCCGAGTCGATCCGGGCCTGGCCCGACCAGGCCGAGCTGGCCGCCAAGCTGCAGCGGGCCGGGTGGCAGAAGGTGGCCTGGCGCAACCTCACCGGCGGCGTGGTGGCGCTGCACCGGGGTTTCAAGGCCGCCTGAGCCCAGCGGCCTTCAAGGTTGCCCGAGTCCAGCGCCGTCATGGCCGCCTGTGTTCAACCGGGGAGCGGCAGCCCGAGGATCAACCGGTCGTCGCCCGGCCCGAAGTAGCCGTCGTGCTCGCGGATCAGCGAGAAGCCGAGCGAGCGGTAGATGTGCAGCGCGACGTCGTTGTCCCGGTCGACGCTGAGCCGGACTTCGCGCACCCGGTCCGAGGCCAGCAGGCTGATCCCCTCCTCGATCAGCTGACGCCCGTAGCCGAGGTTGCGGTGCTTCGCCACCACACCCAGCCCGAGCACCCAACTCTCCTGGTGGTCCGGAGTGGTGGCGAGCAGCGCGTACCCGGCCAGCTCGCTGCCCTGGTCCAGCACCAGGAAGCGGCTGCCGTGCACCTCGAACAGCTGGCGCAGGACGAAGAACGGGTACGGCTCCTCGGGGAAGATCTCCCGATCGATCCGGTGGAGCCGATCGAGATCGCGCTCGGTGGCGAGGCGGACCAGACCGGGGTGGCGCTGCCGCAGCGATGGGTGCATTCCCGTGCCCTCTCATCGGCTTATCTGCCAACGGACTTGCTAGTACAGTACGATGACACCCCATCAGGTGCCAGGGTCGTGCGGGCATCCCCGGGGACCGCTGTCACTCACGTGGTGTAACACCCGCATCTGCGGGCCCCAGCCGGGAGTTGAGTAGTTCATGGATGCCATGCCCTCGCTCGACGCGAGCACGCTGACGAACCGCCAAGCTCCATGGGACTCGTTCGACGCCGAGGCGTACCTCAAGCACAACTACCGCTCCCTGCGCGCGGACGACCGGCAGATCCTGAGCGCCGTCCGGGATCACTTCGCCGCCCACTTCGCGGGCCGGTCGCTGCCCGGGGCCGGGCTGCGCGGGATCGACGTCGGGGCCGGGACCAACCTCTACCCGGCGCTGGCGATGCTGCCCTGGTGCGGGTCGATCACGCTGTTCGAGCGGGCGGGCGGCAATGTGCGCTGGCTGCGCTCGGCGGTCCAGGACTACGGCGCCAACTGGGACGAGTTCTGGGAGGTGCTGCGCCGGCAGCCCGCCTACCTCACCGTCGTGGAGCCGCGGACCAGGCTGGCCGGCGCCGTCGAGGTGGTCCAGGGCGACCTGTTCACCGACCTGCCCGAGCGCGCCGCCGACATCGGCACCATGTTCTTCGTCGCCGAGTCGCTCTCCGCGGCCTATGTGGAGTACCGCGGCGCGATCGACCACTTCGCCGCGGCACTGCGCCCGGGAGCTCCGTTCGCCGTCGCGTTCATGGAGAACTCACTCGGGTATGAGGTGGGTGACCACACCTTCCCGGCCTGCAAGATCCAACGCTCCGATGTTCTGGCGGGTCTTCAGGAGTACACGGCGGACGACCTGAAAGTCAGTCATATCGACGTTCCGGGAAGCCAACCACTGCGCGACGGGTACACGGGCATGCTGCTCGCCCTCGGGCGGCTGCGCGACTGACCCGGACGACTCCGGAACCGAGGTGGGACGTGCGGATCAAGCCACGTCAGCAGTTGCTGGAGATCTGGGAGGCGCTGTCGGGCCAGCTCGTCCAGGGGCTCCAGGAGGGCGATCCCAACTCCGTCAGCGAGGCTGAGCGGCTGCTCTGCCTGCTCTATCCGGCCACCGAGGTGCCCGCCCTGCGGCTCGACGTGCCGGACGAGACCGCCGAAGACGTGCTGGCCTCGCTGCGCAAGCTCGGGGACAGCGTGGTGATCCCGCGCACCCTGCTGGACGCCGTCGCGTTCTACACCGACCGGCACACCATCGACGGCGCCCCCGTGTTCGGCGCCGGTGAGTACTACCAGTCCGACGAGCCCGGGGCGGCGATCACCGAGGCCCAGCGCACCCTGGGCGTGGTCGACTCCTACTCACTGTCGATCACGCTCTGCCTGGCCACCCTGGGCTTCCTCAAGGTCTTCAGCCGCATCCTCACCCGCGCCGACCTGCGCCGCCAGGCCGACGAACTGCAGGACGCCGTCAGCACCCGGCTCACCGCCGCGATGGCCGCCCTGCTGCGCTGCTTCACCGTCTCGGTCTTCGAGGCCGACTCCGAACGCGGCCGCATCCTCTGCGAGACCCTCAACCGCGGCGGCCTCTCCAACCGCGCGGTGGTGCAGAAGCTGCAGGAGAAGCTGGCCCCGCTGCGGGCCATCGTCCGCGACCAGCTGATCCTCGGCCTGAGCACCACCGACGCGCTGGGGAACGACAACCTGCTCTTCGAGTGCGGCTGGTCCTGGGGCATCGTGGCGGACTCCCCGCCGGTCGAGACCACCGAGGACATCGGGCCGCAGCCGCCCGGCATCGCGCAGAACGCCCCCTACCTCTACTTCACCGTGGTGGCGCTGGACGGCATCGCCGACCTCTTCTCCGAGCGCACCCTCACCCTGGGCCTGCTCAACGAGGGCCAGCAGCGACTGGCCCGCGCCCTGCAACTGCGCTGGGAGCTGACCCAGCGCTACTGGTCCGCGCTGGCCCGCTTCGAGGAGCAGGCCTGGCCGCTGGAGAACATCCCCTGGCGCACCACCGACGGCCAGGAGTCGCTCTACTTCTCGCTGCTGGTCAGCTCCATCCTGGTGCAGGACCTGCTGCGCCGCCGGGCCACCGACGCCGACCTGAACCGCACCGTCGCGGTGCTGGAGGAGCTGGGCGTCCGCTCCAAGACCACCCGCCGCATGGTCCCCGGTGACGCCAGCCTGAACCTGCACCACCCCGGGGTGCCGCTCACCCTGGTGGGCAGCGAGCAGGCCGGCCCGCTGCTGCGCTGGTCGGTCACCGACTTCTCGGCCCAACTGCTCAAGCGCTCCGTGCAGTTGGCCAGGCTGGCGCAGGGCATCGGGCCGCACGACCGGCTGCTCCGGCTGGCCGAGGCGATCATGGACCACCTCTGGCTGCGCCGGATCCCGGCCGGCCGGTACGCCAAGCTCTGGGACGACCTGAGCGCCGTCTCGCCGGATGTGCCGCCGCACCAGGAGAACGTCTCCTGGAGCCTCACCGAGCGCATGGTGGAGGCACTGATCTCCACCGCCAACATGATCGGCGAGACCCCGATCCGCTCGCCGCGGCTCACCGAGGTCGCCACCGACCTGCTCGGCGAGGCCGACCACCTGCTGGACAAGGAGATGATGGCGGCGGCCGGCGGTGGCTTCGCCTCGGTGCAGAACACCCTCAACCAGGCCGAGTCCCGGCTCCACCTGGCTCGCCGGCTGCTCCGGGACAACCCCGGCACCGCATGCGCGCTGGCCATCCAAGTCCTCAGCTCGCTCGACGAGTTGGCCGCCGCCAGGCGCACCGCCGCGTGGGGGAGCTGAGCCGTGCTGATCTTCGCGACCTCCGACAAGGGCGGCACCGGGCGCTCGGTCACCAGTGCCAACATCGCCTACCGGCGGGCCCTGCGCGGCGACGACGTCTGCTACCTCGACTTCGACTTCGGCTCGCCCACCAGCGCCGCCGTCTTCGACGTGCCGACGGCGCTGCGCGGCGTCGAGCAGCCCGGGCTGCACTCCTACCTGCGCGGTGAGACCGCGGAGCCGTTCCGGGTGGACATCTGGACCGAGTCGGAGAGCTCGGCACTGCGCCAGCGCCCCGCCGGGTCGGGGCGGTTGGTGCTGCTGCCGGGCGATCGGGGCGGCGGCTCCTTCGTGCTCACCGCGGACATCGTGCGGCGCTGCGGCGAGCTCTTCCTGCGGCTGGCGGAGGAGTTCGACCTGATCCTGGTCGACCTCAGTGCGGGCCGCTCGTATGCCGCCCAACTCGCCCTGGAGGCAACGGCGTTGCCCGAGCTCGGCCATCTGCTGGCCCGTTGGCTGGTGTTCCACCGCTGGACCCGCCAACACATCATCGCCGCCGCCGGATTGGTCTACGGCGAACGGGGAATCATGGCGACAGCGGCCGGTCGGGGCCACCAGGGCATGCGGGACAAGGTGCGGTTCGTTCGGGCCGCCGTGCCCGATGCCAGGTCGCCGATGTTCTCCGATCTGCGCCCCGCCCAGGCGCAGTGGCTGAGCATCTGCGACGAGGAGCTCGGCCGACTCGCCGCCCAGCACCGGCTCGGCCCCACCCTGACCCTGGGCAAGGTGCCGCTCGACCCGGTGCTGCAGTGGCGGGAACAGCTGATCACCGACGACGACGTGCTGCTCCACCAGGTGGCCAACCTGGAGACCGCGCAGGCCTTCGCCGACCTGGCCGCCGCGCTGACCGACGACCAGCGCTGGGAGTCGCCGTTGTGACCGAAGGCGGGGGAGCGACGATGGACACCACATTCCGGGAGGCCTCCGCCGACCCGCGCACCGCCGCGGTGCCGCTGGCCCACCTCTCGCTGGAGCTCGGCCACCTCTACATGGACGACTTCGCGGCCGGCCCCGCCCGGCTGCGCGAGCACTTCGCACGGGTCCGCCCCTGGGCCGACACGGTGCGGGAGAGCTGCGCCCGCACGGTCGGCCGCCGCCCGCGGATCAGCACCTGCTTCCTGATCGACGACTACTTCACCCGGTTCTCCTCGCCCGCCGAGGTGGTTCCGCAGATCCTCCAGGAGGCCGCCGCCGCCGGGCTGGTGATCGACTACCTGGCCCGCGAGTCCGCCTGCGCCGAGGCCGGCCAGGTGCGCCCCGCCCGGCTGGTCGAGGCCCGCCTGGTGCAGTCCCCACCGCCCGGCAGCACCGGCGCCCGCCCGCCCACCAGCGAGACCGGCTGGCTCAGCAACGGCGAGCGCTCCCCGGTCGACTCGCTCGCCGAGGCGATGAGCACCGCCGCCGGCTGGGGCCCGCCGCACGAGATCGAGGCCAAGCGCCACTCGGTCTTCCTGGACGTCGAGCTCTGGGACGAGCAGCACGGCAAGCGCACCTGGTCCTGCCCGTTCCTGGCCGCCGTCTGGCAGCTGCTGCGGCTCGGCCTGCTGCGCGACGACGGGCAGGAGGTGCTGAGACCCGCCGAGCGCCCCGAGGAGTTCCCGGCCTCCTGGGAGGCGTTGGCGCCGCTGGTGCGGCTCAACCCGGCCGCCGCACCGTTCGCCGCGTACCGGACCTTCTCGGTGCTGGCGGGCCGGTTCCTGCCGATCGAGCACGCCGTGGCGGTGATCCTCGACCAGTGGTCGCCGGAGGAGCCGGTGCTGCGCCAACTCGCCGACCGGGCCAGGCAGGAGGGCATCGCGCTGCCGGACAGCGTCCGGGGGCGGGTCGAGCACCTGTTCAACGGGCCGTCATGAGCAGCGGGTTGATGCTGGGCGAGGTGCGCACCGGCCTGCTCCAGCACTCCGTCGAACTGCCCCGGCCCGCCGCCCTGCAACTGCTCCACCTGCGGCACGGCGAGCGGGTGCGCAGCTCCACCCGCCCCAACCACCAGGTGCACTCCGCCGATCTGCTGACCGGCGTGGACTGCCCGCTGCCCACCGGCTCCCGGCGGGCGGTGCGCGGCGTCGGCACGGCCCAGGCCCGCGCCGTGCTCACCGAGGGCCGGGTGCTGCAGGCCTCGGTGCGGGTGCGGATCGGCGAGCGCGGCGCCGGCCTGCGGCTGCCCTGGGGCCACTACCTGGCCCGCCCCGGCACCGTCGAGCCCATCGGGCCGGTCGGCGACGACGACCTGGTGGCGGGCTTCCTCGACGGAGCCTCGGCCGGCCAACTGGACCTCGGCGGCATCGCCGAACGGCTGCTGACGGACCTTCAGGTCCGCTCCCAGCTGGACCGCCGGGCACCGTTCAGATCCCGCCGCACCCGGCTGCTGTGGAGCGCCCAAGTCGGCACCCCCGCAGCCCACTTCACCATCGAGGACGGCACCCTGCGGACGCTGCGGCTCACCCTGGAGCGGGTGGACCCGGTGTCCGTCGCCGCCTTCTGCGAAGACCTGGCCCTGCACGACTGGCTGCTCACCACCCTGGTGCAGCTGATCGACCGCAGCGGCCTCGGCTCCACCCCGGGCGCCGAACCGGTCCTGCGGCTGCGCCCGGCCGTGAACCACCTGCTGCACCTGTGGATGCCCGGCGCCCGGGTGGACCGGGGGCTGGCCCGGGTTTGGGGGAACCTGGAGACCAGCCCCGGCTTCACCCGCCAGTGGGCGGCGGCCGTTCAGCGCATCCGGGACCACCTGGCACTGCAGGCCGTCGGCCTGTCGGTGCCCTCCCATCAGGGGACTGATCACTAGTCGCATAAGCACGGGGGGACAGCATCATGACCGAGCACCGGGTTCCACCGCTCCTGCGCAAGATCCTGACCACCACCCTCTCCGGTGGCGCCACGCTGACGATCACCCTGGCGACCCGGCAGAACACCGTCACCGCCATCAACCTCTCGATCCTGGTCGGCGGCATCGCCCTGCTGGTCGAGTTCCTGCTGGAGTTCGAGACCCGGCTCACCGAGATCGAGGAGCTGGTCGCCGCCCGCACCGAGGAGATGCGGCGCCTGGTCACCGACGGCTTCGCCCGGGTCAGCCACGCCACCGAGCTCTTCGACCGACTGCAGAAGACCCCGCTCGCCAACGGCGTGATGATCCAACTGGTCGACAACATCACCGAGTTGGGCGACCACCAGCCGGCCATCGTCGGTGCCTTCACGCGCCGCGAGCTGCGCCGGCTCTCCGACCTGCTGAAGGAACTGAAGGCCGGTCAGGCCGCCTACGACGGCGAGGACCAGGACTGGCTGCTCACCCTCACCCACAGCGCCGCCACCGCCATCGACGCCATCAGCACCGCCGTCGACATCGGCTTCTGGAGCACCGAGCTGGGCCGCCGCTACCTGGACGCCCAGCGCGCGGCGGTGCGGCGCGGCGTGCCGGTGCGGCGGATCTTCGTGCTGCAGAGCTCCGACCAGCGCGCGGCGGAGCGGATCCGCCGGGTCGGCCGCACCCACCGGGACCTGGGGCTGAACGTCCGGATGGTCGCCGTGCGGGACCTGCCGGCCTGGGCCCGGCGGCCGATGTCCGACTTCATCGTCTTCGACCACGCCATCAGCTACGAGGTGCAGACCGACCAGAGCGGGTCCGACGATTCCGCCGGACCCGATCTGATGGTGGCCAGCACCCTGCTGGTGCTCAGCGAGGACAAGGTGGCCCGGCGGCGGCAGCGCTTCGAGGACCTGTGGGCGATAGCCGGTCCGCTGGACGGCGAGCAGCCGGTGAAGGAGGACACCCCGCCCGACGGAGGGGACACCCCGTCCGGTGCGGAGCCCACCCCGTAGACTGCCGAGGACCGTCCAGCGCTGCCGAGTAGCGCTGAAAGCAGCGCTGTAGTGCTCAGGAGTGTGCGCAGGTGACCGAGAACGCCGTCGAGAGCAGTGCTGACGTCATCGTGGTCGGCGCCGGCCCGGCCGGATCCGCCACCGCGTACTACCTGGCCCAGAGCGGGCTGGACGTGCTGCTCCTGGAGAAGACGGAGTTCCCGCGCGAGAAGGTCTGCGGCGACGGCCTGACCCCGCGGGCCACCAAGCAGCTGGTGGACATGGGCATCGATGTCTCCACCGAGAACGGCTGGCTGCACAACCGCGGCCTGCGGATCATCGCCGGCGGCGTCAAGCTGGAGCTGGACTGGCCGGAGCTCTCCTCGTTCCCGGACTACGGCCTGGTGCGCAAGCGCGCCGACTTCGACGAGTTGCTGGTCCGTCAGGCCGAGAAGGCCGGCGCCAAGCTGTACGAGCGCTGCAACGTCTCCGGCCCGGTGATCGAGGACCGCACCGGTCGGATCATCGGCGTGACGGCCAAGCTCGGCCCCGAGAAGCGCGAAGTGACCTTCCGGGCGCCGCTGGTGGTCGCCGCCGACGGCAACTCCACCCGGCTCTCCATCGCCATGGGCCTGCACCGGCGCGAGGACCGCCCGATGGGCGTCGCCTACCGCACCTACTTCAAGTCACCCCGCTCCGAGGACGACTACCTGGAGTCCTGGCTGGAGCTGTGGGACGAGCGCGGCGGCGAGCGCAAGCTGCTGCCCGGCTACGGCTGGATCTTCGGCATGGGCGACGGCACCTCCAACGTCGGCCTCGGCATCCTGGACTCCTCCCCGGCCTTCGGCGAGCTGGACTGGCGCGAGGTGCTGAAGCGCTGGGTCGCCAACATGCCCGAGGAGTGGGGCTACACCCCCGAGAACATGACCGACCCGATCCGCGGCGCCGCCCTCCCGATGGCCTTCAACCGCCAGCCGCACTACACCCGCGGCCTGCTGCTGGTCGGCGACGCGGGCGGCATGGTCAACCCGTTCAACGGCGAGGGCATCGCGTACGCCATGGAGTCCGGCCAGATCGCCGCCCGCACCATCATCCAGGCCCAGGCCCGGGTCACCGCGGGCGGCCGGGAGCGGGCGCTGCAGGGCTACCCGGCGGTGCTGAAGGACGTCTACGGCGGTTACTACTCGCTGGGCCGCGCCTTCGTGAAGCTGATCAGCAACCCCAAGGTGATGAAGCTCGCCACCCAGCGCGGCCTCACCCACCCGATGCTGATGCGCTTCACCCTGAAGCTGCTCGCCAACCTCACCGACCCGCAGGGCGGCGACGCGATGGACCGCGTCATCAACGGCCTCTCCCGGGTGGCCCCGAACGCCTGACGCCTGCTGGGGCGTCAGCACACCTTGCTGGACGGTGCCGTCCCCCCGCCCAAGCCGATCGCGTGCTTGGCCTGGGCGAGGGTGGCGGTCCAGTCGCCCATGAAGCGGATGGCGCGGTCGTCGACGTAGCAGGCCGCGCCGAGCTTCTTGTTGGTCACCAGCAGCCGGTCGCGCTCCAGCCAGTAGGCGCGGTCGGGGGAGTCGTCCACGATCGCGGCCAGCCCGGAGTGGCGGGTCAGCCAGGCCGCGACCGCCGGGTGGAAGCGGGGGTGCCGGGCCGTGACGACGAACACCGAGCGGACGGCGGCGAGGGTGTGCAGCGCCTCGATGGCGCCGGGGATCGGGTCGCCGTAGATGCGGCCGTCCTGCCAGCCGTCGTCGTGGGCGACCAGCGTCTGGTCGAAGTCGAGGCCCACCGCGTGCGAAGCGGGGGAGGCGGGGTCGAGCGGGACGACGGTCATGGGCGGATCTCCTTCGGTCGCGGCACCGGGCGGCGCCGGGCGGGCCGCCGAGTGCGGCCTGCTGGAGATGAGCGGGAGGACGCCGGGCGCTTACCGCGCCGCGTCATCCATCACCCGATCCGGTGACAAAAGCCCCGACAGAAGTCCCGGCAAAAGCCCAGCAGAGCGACACCGTCGGGGAACGACAAGACCCGTGCCCCCTTCCGCTTTGCCCCCGAAGCGAGCAACCCTGGAGGGGCGGCCGTTCGGCCGACCGATCACACCAATCCTGGGGGCGCCACCATGGACGACGACTGGTACGTGGACGACCGTTGCACCAACTGCGATGTGGCGCGGCAGCTCGCGCCCGGCCTGATCGGGGAGGTCGACGGACGGTCCGAGATGCTGCGCCGGCCGCGGGACGCCGCCGAGGCGGCCCAGGTGAACGCCGCCGCGTTCGCCTGCCACACCCGCTCGATCCGGCACCCGCACCGCCCGCTCGACCAGGCGGCGGACCCGTTCCCGCTGGCGCTCGACGAGAACGTGCTGCTCTGCGGCCACAACTCGCCGCACACCGCCGCCGCCAACTCCTATCTGCTGCGGCGCCCCGCCGGCACCCTGATGATGGTCGACACGCCCCGCTGGTCCGAGCAACTCGCGGCCCGCTACGAGAAGTCGGGGCCGGTGACCGACGTACTGCTGACCCACCGGGACCATGTCGCGCACGGCCGCCGGTACGCCGACCGGTTCGGCGCCCGGCTGTGGATCCACGAGGGCGACCTGGCCGCCGCGCCCGACGCCGACCGGGTGCTGCGCGGCACCGACCCCACCGAGATCGCCGACGGCGTGATCGCCTACCCGCTGCCCGGGCACACCGAGGGCAGCGTCCTGTTCGTCGCCGACCAGCGGTACTGCTTCAGCGGCGACAGCCTCTACTGGTCGCGCACCAAGGGCGCCCTGTCCGTCGCCGAGCACGTCACCTGGTACTCCATCGAGGCCCTCGCCGCCTCGCTGGCCCGCACCGCGCCGCTGCTGCACTTCGAATGGGTGCTCCCGGGGCACGGCGACCGCCGGCAGCTGGCGCCCGAGGAGATGGCCGAGCAGCTGCGGGCGTTGACCGCCCACGTGGCCCGACTGCGGCCGCGGCCGGTCGACTTCACGGCTCATCAGTGGTGAACGGAGACTGGAGCGCGAGCTTGAACCCGTCGTGGCTGCGGGCGAAGCCCAGCCGCTCGTAGAACCGGTGCGCGTCCTCGCGCCGCTTGTCGCTGGTCAGTTGGACCAGCGCGCAGCCGCGGGCGCGGGCCCGGGCGACCGCCTGCTCCAGCAGCGTTCGGCCGAGCCCGCCCCCGCGCCGGTCCGCGCGGATCCGCACCGCCTCGATCAACGCCCGCTCGGCGCCGCCCTTTCCGAGCCCGGGGATGTAGGTCGCCTGCAGGCAGCCCAGCACCGTGCCGCCGTCGCCATCCTCATTGCCCTCGCCACCCTCGTGGCCTTCGTTGACCAGCACCAGCAGCTCGTTGCGCGGGTCGGTCTCGATCGCCGCGAAGGCCCGTTCGTACTCCGCCCCGACCCGGATCGTCGCCGGATCCACCACCCGCTCCTCGTCGGCGAGCAGGGCCAGTACGGCCGGCAGGTCGGCACGGGTGGCGGGGCGGAGCAGCAGCACGGGAACGGTCATGGCACCCGAACCTACTGGGTGAGCGCGGTGAGGAACTCGCGCACGGCGGCCGCCAGGGCGTCCGGCGCGGTGGTGGGGACCATGTGGTCGGAGTCCAGCTGGACCGCCGTGGTGCCGGGGCGGCGTCCGACCATCTCGCCGACCAGCCCGGCCGGCAGCGCGCCGACGCCGTCGGTGGCGTGGACCAGCAGGGCCGGGCAGCTGCTCGCCGTCCAGTCCGCCCAGTGGTCGCCGTGCACCAGCTCCTCGGACTGGTACATGTCCTGCGGGTGGAAGGGCAGCCGCCAGCTGCCGTCGGCGTTCTGCCGCAGGCGGTCGGCGAAGTACGGCGCGGCCGGGCCGAGGCCGGCCACCAGTTCGTCGCGGGTCGGCGCGTCGTAGGGCAGGCCGAGCAGGAAGCCGAGCGGGTTCTTGCCGTCCAGTCCGAGCGCGGCCGGGCCCTCGACGTCGACGATCGCGGCGACCCGCTCGGGGTGGCGGGCGGCGAACTGGTAGGCGTTGATGCCCCCGAGGGAGTGGCCGAGCAGCACGACGCGGTCCAGGCCCAGGTGGTCGAGCAGGGCCAGCAGGTCGCCGAGGTAGCCGTCGCGGGAGTAGTCGTCGGCGCGCTCGGATGCGCCCTGGCCGCGCTGGTCTGGGGCGATCACCCGCCACTCGGAGCCGACGGCCTGGGCGAGGTGGGTGAAGACCGCGCCCTCCGAGAGGTGGCCGTGCAGGGCGACCAGCGGGCGGCCGGTGCCGCCGAAGTCGAGGTAGGACAGCCGGCGGCCGTCGATGGTCAGCTCGGCGCGGTCGGCGGTGTCGTTCATGGTGAGCTCCCCCTTGGTGCGGTTGGCGAGTTGAACACTAGCCAGCTCTTATCCGCTTGGTCAATCCATTTGGATAAGACCCACTCGATGTAGTCGCCGCAGCCATGTGACGACCCGTCGATCGCCCTGCGTGCGGCCGCCGCGCCGACCGGTCCGCCGGGGCAGCATCCAGGCATGGCTGCGACGAGTCCGTACCTCACCCTCCACAACGGCGTCCGGATGCCCGCTCTGGGCCTGGGCGTCTACCAGAGCTCGCCCGAGGAGACCGTGCGCGCGGTCTCCTCGGCGATCGCGGCCGGCTACCGCCTGGTCGACACCGCCGCCGCCTACGGCAACGAGCGCCAGGTCGGCGAGGGCATCCGCCGCTCCGGGATCGACCGCGACGAGGTGTTCGTGACCACCAAGCTGTGGATCGGCGACTACGGCCAGGACGCCGCGCTGCGCGCCTTCGACCTCAGCCTGCGCAAGCTCGGCCTGGACCACGTGGACCTCTACCTGCTGCACTGGCCGGTCCCCGGCGACTTCGACGCCACGGTCGCCGCCTGGCGCTCCGTCGGCAAACTGCTCGCCGAGGGCCGGGCCCGCGCGATCGGGGTGTGCAACCACAACCCGGCCCACCTGCGCGAACTCATCGACCGCACCGGGCTGGTGCCCGCCGTCAACCAGGTCGAGCTGCACCCGCACTTCAACCAGCGGGAGTTGCGCGCCGCCAACGCCGCCCACGGCATCATCACGCAGTCCTGGTCCCCGCTCGGCGGCGTCAAGGTCTACTGGCCGTCCGACCCCGACCACATCGACAGCCCGCTAGGCACCCCCGCCATCCTCGACCTGGCCGCCCGCCACTCCCGCACCCCCGCCCAGGTGATCCTGCGCTGGCACCTCCAGCACGGCCTCTCCCCGATCCCCAAGTCCGTGCGCGAGAGCCGGATCGCGGAGAACGCCGCCATCTTCGACTTCTCGCTCACGACCGACGAGATGGCCGCGATCGACGCCCTCGACACCGGATCCCGCGCCGGCCTGGACCCGGAGCTGGTCGACACGGCGATGTTTCCGCAGCAGGTGGGTGAGTAAAGCGTCACCCGGCAGTACGGTGGGGCCATGTCGCTGGTGCGGGTCCACAACTTCTCCGTCTCGCTCGACGGCTTCGCCACCGGCGAGGGCCAGAGCCTGGAGGCGCCGTTCGGTCATGCCGGGACGCGGCTCCACGAGTGGTTCTTCGGGACCAGGACGTTCCATGGGATGCAGGGCAAGTCCGGTGGCAGCACCGGGGTTGACGAGGCGATGGCCGCCGCCTGGGGGCCGGGCATCGGCGCGGAGATCATGGGGCGCAACAAGTTCGGCCCCCAGCGGGGGCCTTGGCAGGATCACGAATGGCGGGGCTGGTGGGGCGAGGAGCCGCCGTTCCACACCCCGGTGTTCGTCCTCACCCACCACCCGCGCCCGTCGGTCGAGATGGCCGGCGGCACCACCTTCCACTTCATCGACGCCACCCCGCCGGAGGCGCTGCGCCAGGCCCGCGAGGCCGCCGGTGACCTGGACGTGCGGATCGGCGGCGGGCCGAGCACGGTGCGCGACTTCCTGGCCGCCGACCTGGTCGACCACCTGCACGTGGTCGTCGTCCCGATCGTCCTGGGCCGCGGCGAACGCCTCTGGGACGGGCAGGAGGCGCTGGAGGAGCGGTTCACCAGCGAGTCCGTGACCACCCCGAGCGGCGTCACCCATCTGACGTTCACCCGCCGCTAGTTCACCGCTGCTCGGCGGCGGTGGTAGGCGAGGGTCGCCCGAACCGACGAGCAGTTCGACGTGATCCTCGACCCGGTCGGCGGCGCCGCCCGGCGGGACGGCCTGCGCCGGCTCGCCCCGCACGGGCGCCTGGTGGCCTACGGCGGGCTCGGCGGCGCCCCGGCCGTGCGGGTGGACGCACCGAGCTGCCGATGTCCGGCCGCTCCCTCCTCACCCACAACAGCAACCTGCGCAGCCGCACCCACCCGGCTCGCCTGGCCGACTCCGCCCGCCGGGCGCTGGCCCTGCTCGCGGACGGCCGGATCCGCGTGGACATCACCGCGGAGTACGGGCTCGCGGAGGTGGACACCGCCGTCGAGCGGTTGCGGACCGGCCGGGCGCACGGCAAGAGCGTGCTGCGGGTGCGGAGGTGAGCGCCTGAGCGCTGGCGGTTGCTAGCGGTTGGCGATCTTCACCGCGTGGATGTCGACCGGGAGGGCCGGGAAGCCGTCGCCGGGGCCGTTCTGGTCGTCCTCGCCGGCAGCCGCGATCTTCTGCAGCACGTCGAGGCCGGCGGTGACCTTGCCGAAGGGGGTGTAGGCCGGCGGGAGCTTGGTGTCCTGCCAGACGAAGAAGAACTGGCTGCCGTTGGTGTTGGGGCCGGCGTTGGCCATGGCGACGGTGCCGGCGGGGTAGGTGGCGCCGGCCAGGTTCTCGTCGTTGAAGGAGTAGCCGGGGCCGCCGGAGCCGGTGCCAGTGGGGTCGCCGCACTGCAGCACGTAGATGCCCTTGGTGGTGAGCCGGTGGCAGTGCGAGCCGTTGTAGTACTGGTGCTCGCTGAGGAACCGGAACGAGAAGGTGGTGCACGGCGCGGCGGCGGTCAGGGCCTGGAAGGTCACGTTGCCCTGACTGGTGTGCACCGTGGCGTGGTACGGCTTGGCGGCCTTGACCGGATCGAACACCGGGATGCCCTTGAAGTTGTCCGCCGGCACCGCCTTGGTGAACCCGCAGTCGGCAGCCGCGGCCATCGGCGCGGGGGCCGGCTTGGCGTCCGGGGTGACGGTCGCGGCGGAGGCGGCACTGGTCGCGGCGAGCACCAGGGTGGCGGCAGCCGCCGCGACGGTGAGGCGGGTCCGGGGCATCTGGCAGGCCTTTCGGTGGAGTCGGCTTGGCGGTGTCATGTGCACAACCTCCCTGCCCAGCAGTCGCATTGTTCATTCCTGCCGGTTTCGGCCGCGCCACTGATCATCGGGAGCGGTGGCGCGTCGCCATGCGAAGGGCTTCACAAGCCGCGGGCTGGGAGACCTGACGGACGCGCCCGCCGGGCCGCGTTCGCCGAGGCCGCCTCGTGCGCTTGTGAACCGACGGTCAAGCGGGCGCCCGTCGCCGCGCTCACTCGGGAGGGTGGGTCTCATTAGCATGCGAAGGTTAACCATTGAAATTTGCCATGATCGCCGCATAGTTGATATAGGAACACGGCTCTGACCAGCCAGTTGGCCAAGAAATGTGACCCTTTGCGATCATCTGCGCTCGTTGCGTTCATATCTCGCGACTTGTCGCCATGGCTACCGGTCTGCGAGGTGGTGCAGATCACAAAGATCGTCGCGAACCGCGTGTCGCAGATCACAAGCGAACGGGCATAGGATGCGCTCGATCCAGGGTTTGTGAACTGCCTCACATGGGGTGGATCACGGGAACTGGATCACCGGATCACCCAAGCGTGACCCGGCGGTTCCGATCTGCAGTCAAGGACGACTGGACGGAGGGAGCGACGGCAGATGAATGCCTACGCGCCGATCCTCGTACTCGGTGCCATCGCGGCGGCGTTCGCGGTCGGCTCCGTCGTGATGGCCTCGCTCACCGGCCCGAAGCGCTACAACCGGGCCAAGTTGGAGGCTTACGAATGCGGAATCGAGCCGACCCCGCAGCCCGCGGGCGGTGGCCGGTTCCCGATCAAGTACTACCTGACGGCGATGCTCTTCATCGTCTTCGACATCGAGATCGTCTTCCTCTACCCGTGGGCGGTCAGCTTCGACGCCCTGGGGATCTTCGGGTTGGTCGAGATGCTCCTCTTCATCGCCACCGTCTTCGTCGCCTACGCCTACGTCTGGCGGCGCGGCGGCCTGGAGTGGGACTGACGTCCCGCAGCGGGTCCGACCTGCCAAACCACTGAGAGGGATGGGTAGATGGGAATCGAGGAGAAGCTGCCGAGCGGCTTTCTGCTCACCACGGTGGAGAGTGCCGCGGGGTGGGTGAGGAAGGCCTCGCTCTTC
This sequence comes from Kitasatospora sp. GP30, assembly GCF_029892145.1. Lineage (NCBI taxonomy): Bacteria > Bacillati > Actinomycetota > Actinomycetes > Kitasatosporales > Streptomycetaceae > Kitasatospora > Kitasatospora sp. GP30. Next base: position 64,995 of record NZ_JARZAH010000009.1, on the reverse strand, counting down.
CCGGCCACCTTCGGGCTGGCCTGCTGTGCCATCGAGATGATGACCACCGGCGCCGGCCGCTACGACCTGGCCCGGTTCGGCATGGAGGTCTTCCGCGGTTCGCCCCGGCAGGCCGATCTGATGATCGTCGCCGGGCGGGTGAGTCAGAAGATGGCGCCGGTGCTGCGCCAGGTCTACGACCAGATGGCCAATCCCAAGTGGGTCATCTCGATGGGCGTCTGCGCGTCTTCGGGTGGCATGTTCAACAACTACGCGATCGTCCAGGGCGTCGACCACATCGTCCCCGTGGACATCTACTTGCCGGGGTGCCCGCCGCGCCCGGAGATGCTGATGGACGCGATCATCAAGCTGCACGAGAAGATCCAGCACGAGCCGCTGGGCGTGAACAAGCGCAAGGCGCAGGAGCTCGCCGAGGAGCAGGCGCTGCACGCCGTCCCGACCAGCGAGATGCGGGGGCTGCTGCGATGAGCGACGAGAAGGTCCCCGAAGAGCGCGTCCCCGAAGAGCGGGTCCCCGAGACCCGCAAGGAGATCCCCGTCGAGGTGATCGGCCGGCGCAAGGGCATGTTCGGTGCCCAGGACTCCGGCGACACCTCCGGCTTCGGCGGTCTCAGCGCCGCCATCGTGCTGCCCGCGCCGGCCGAGCGGCCGTACGGCGGGTGGTTCGACGAGGTCGCCGACGAGCTCGAAGGCGCCCTGGAGGAACAGGGGCTGACGGTCGGTCGGGTGATCGAGAAGACCGTGGTGGACCGCGGCGAGCTCACCTTCCAGATCGCCCGCGAGTACCTGCCGCAGACCATGCGGACCCTGCGCGACGATCCGGCGCTGCGCTTCGAGCTCTGCCTCGGGGTGAGCGGGGTGCACTACCCGTCCGACGACGGCCGTGAGTTGCACGCCGTCTACCAGCTGCGCTCGATCACCCACACCCGCCTGATCCGGATCGAGGTCACCGCACCCGACGCCGACCCGCGGATCCCGTCCGTGGTGAGCGTCTACCCGACCAACGACTGGCACGAGCGCGAGGCCTACGACTTCTTCGGCATCGTCTTCGACGGCCACCCGGCGCTCACCCGGATCATGATGCCGGACGACTGGCTGGGCCACCCGCAGCGCAAGGACTACCCGCTCGGCGGCATCCCCGTCGAGTACAAGGGCGCCCAGATCCCGGCGCCCGACCAGCGGAGGTCGTACTCCTGATGCCCAATCAATCTGAAAACCTGGCTGGCTACGAAGCAGGATCGCGCGAGACCACCGAGGGGCGGGTCTTCACCGTCACCGGCGGCGACTGGGGCGAGGTGGTCGACGCCGTCGCCCGGGCGGACGACGAACGCATCATCGTCAACATGGGTCCGCAGCACCCGTCCACCCACGGGGTGCTTCGGCTGATCCTGGAGATTGACGGCGAGACGGTCAAGGAGGCCCGGTGCGGAATCGGCTACCTGCACACCGGGATCGAGAAGAACATGGAGTTCCGCTCCTGGGTGCAGGGCACCACCTTCGTCACCCGGATGGACTACCTGACCCCGATCTTCAACGAGGCCGCCTACTGCCTGGCGGTGGAGAAGCTGCTCGGCATCACCGATGACATCCCCGAACGGGCCACCGTCATCCGGGTGTTGATGATGGAGCTCAACCGGATCTCCTCGCACCTGGTCTGCCTGGCCACCGGCGGTATGGAGATCGGCTCCACCACGCTGATGATCTACGGCTTCCGGGACCGCGAACTCATCCTGGATGTCTTCGAGTTGGTCACCGGCCTGCGGATGAACCACGCCTACGTGCGCCCCGGCGGCCTGGCCCAGGACCTGCCGCCCGGCGCGGTCGACCAGATCCGCGAGGCGGTCAAGACGCTGCGCTCCCGGATGCACGAGTACGACAAACTCGCCACCAACAACCCGGTGTTCAAGGCCCGCCTGGTCGACGTCGGGTTCCTCGACCTGCCCGGCTGCCTGGCCCTCGGCGCCACCGGCCCGATCCTGCGGGCCACCGGCCTGCCGCACGACCTGCGCAAGTCGGATCCGTACTGCGGCTACCAGGACTACGAGTTCGACATCGCGGTGGCCGACACCGCCGACTCCTACGGGCGGTTCCTGATCCGCCTGGAGGAGATGCGGCAGTCGCTGCGGATCGTCGAGCAGTGCCTGGACCGGCTGGCGCCCGGCCCGGTGATGGTGGCCGACAAGAAGATCGCCTGGCCGGCCCAACTCGCGGTCGGGCCGGACGGCATGGGCAACTCGCTGGACCACATCCGGAAGATCATGGGCACCTCGATGGAGGCCCTGATCCACCACTTCAAGCTGGTCACCGAGGGGTTCCGGGTCCCGGTGGGCCAGGCCTACGCGGCCGTCGAGTCGCCCAAGGGCGAACTCGGCGTCCATGTGGTGAGCGACGGCGGCACCCGGCCCTACCGGGTGCACTTCCGCGACCCGTCGTTCACCAACCTGCAGTCGATGGCGGCGATGTGCGAGGGCGGCCAGGTCGCCGACGTGATCGTGGCGGTGGCCGGGATCGACCCGGTGATGGGAGGCGTGGACCGGTGAGCAATGTGGAACTCGGCCTGCCGGCGCTGCCGGCCAAGCCGTATCCGCCCGAGGTGCACCAGCGGCTGGCGGCCGACGCCCAGCAGCTGATCGCCCGCTATCCGCAGCCGCGGTCCGCACTGCTGCCGCTGCTGCACCTGGTCCAGGCCGAGGAGGGCTTCGTCAGCGCCACCGGAATCCGGTTCTGCGCCGAGCAGTTGGAGCTCACCACGGCCGAGGTCACCGCGGTCGCCACCTTCTACACCATGTACCGGCGCCGGCCCGCCGGCGAGTACCACGTGGGGGTGTGCACCAACACGCTGTGCGCGGTGCTCGGCGGCGACGAGATCTTCGCGGAGCTCAAGGAGCACCTGGGGATCGGCAACAACGAGACCACCGAGGACGGTGCGATCTCGCTGGAGCACATCGAGTGCAACGCGGCCTGCGACTACGCACCCGTGGTGATGGTCAACTGGGAGTTCTTCGACAACCAGACCCCGGACAGCGCCAAGCAGCTGGTCGACGACCTGCGGGCCGGCGAGGAGGTGCGGCCCACCCGCGGCGCCCGGCTCTGCGGCTTCAAGGAGACCGCCCGGATGCTGGCCGGCTTCCCCGACGAACGGTCCGGCGCCAACGACGAGTCCGGCGCCGGCGGCGCCCCCAGCCTGGCCGGCCTGCGCCTCGCCAAGGGCGAGCAACTGCCCGGCACTCCCGGCGCCCGAGTGGTCTCGCCGCGCAACGAAGGGACGGAAGCGTGATGACCGCCACCGAGCCGGCCGAGAAGCTGCTCACGCCCGTGCTCTCCGCCTCCTGGGACGACCGCCGGCCGTGGACCCTGGAGACCTACCGCCGCCACGAGGGCTACCAGGGGCTGCGCGCCGCCCTGGCGATGGCGCCCGACGCCGTGATCGCCCTGGTCAAGGAGGCCGGGCTGCGCGGCCGCGGCGGCGCCGGCTTCCCCACCGGGATGAAGTGGCAGTTCATCCCGCAGAACGACGGCAAGCCGCACTACCTGGTGGTCAACGCCGACGAGTCCGAGCCCGGGACCTGCAAGGACATCCCGCTGCTCTTCGCCAACCCGCACGCGCTGATCGAGGGCATGGTGATCGCCTCCTACGCGATCCGCTGCGACCACGCCTTCATCTACCTGCGCGGCGAGGTGGTCCCGGTGCTGCGCCGGCTGCACGCCGCCGTCGCCGAGGCCTACCAGGCCGGCTACCTCGGCAAGAACATCCTGGGCAGCGGCATCGACCTGGACATCACCGTGCACGCCGGGGCCGGCGCCTACATCTGCGGCGAGGAGACCGCGCTGCTCGACTCGCTGGAGGGCCGCCGCGGCCAGCCCCGGCTGCGCCCGCCGTTCCCGGCCATCGCGGGCCTCTACGCCTGCCCGACCGTGGTGAACAACGTCGAGTCGATCGCCTCGGTGCCGTCGATCCTGGCGCGCGGCAAGGAGTGGTTCACCTCGCTGGGCACCGAGAAGTCCCCGGGCTTCACGCTCTACTCGCTCTCCGGGCACGTCACCAACCCCGGCCAGTACGAGGCCCCGCTCGGCGTGACGCTGCGCCAGCTCCTCGACGTCAGCGGCGGGATCCGGGCCGGGCACCGGCTCAAGTTCTGGACCCCGGGCGGCAGTTCGACCCCGATGTTCACCGATCAGCACCTCGATGTGCCGCTCGACTACGAGGGCGTCGGCGCGGCCGGCTCGATGCTCGGCACCAAGGCGCTGCAGATCTTCGACGAGACCACCTGCGTGGTCCGCGCGGTCACCCGGTGGACCGAGTTCTACGCCCACGAGTCCTGCGGCAAGTGCACCCCGTGCCGCGAAGGCACCTACTGGCTGGTCCAGTTGCTGGACCGGATCGAGGCCGGCCAGGGCCAGGCCGGCGACCTGGAGAAGCTGCTGGACATCGCCGACAACATCAACGGCAAGTCCTTCTGCGCCCTCGGTGACGGTGCGGCCAGCCCGATCGTCTCCTCGCTGCAGCACTTCCGCGCCGAGTACGAGCAGCACCTCACCGAGCGCCGCTGCCCGTTCGACCCGGCCGCCGGCACCGTCTGGGCCGACAGCCCCCGCGCCACCGCCCCCAAGCCCGCCACCGAGAGGGAGGTGCACGCGTGACCGTCACGCCCGAGAAGACCGCCGTCGAGCTCGTCACGCTCACCATCGACGGCGTCCAGGTCCAGGTCCCCAAGGGCACCTTGGTGATCCGGGCCGCCGAGCAGATCGGCACCCAGGTGCCGCGGTTCTGCGACCACCCGCTGCTCGAACCGGCCGGCGCCTGCCGCCAGTGCATCGTGGAGATCGAGGGCCAGCGCAAGCCGGTCGCCTCCTGCACCATCCCGGTGGCCGAGGGCATGGTGGTGCACACCCAGGTCACCTCCCCGGTCGCCGAGAAGGCCCAACGCGGCGTCATGGAGCTGCTGCTGATCAACCACCCGCTGGACTGCCCGGTCTGCGACAAGGGCGGCGAATGCCCGCTGCAGAACCAGGCGATGTCCAACGGCCAGGCCGACTCCCGGTTCGACGGGATGAAGCGCACCTTTGAGAAGCCGGTCCCGATCAGCAGCCAGGTGCTGCTGGACCGGGAGCGCTGCGTGCTCTGCGCCCGCTGCACCCGGTTCTCCCAGCAGATCGCCGGCGACCCGTTCATCGAGCTGCTCGAGCGCGGCGCCCTGCAGCAGGTCGGCATCGGCGAGGGCGACGACTTCGAGTCGTACTTCTCCGGCAACACCATCCAGATCTGCCCGGTCGGCGCGCTCACCTCGGCCGCCTACCGGTTCCGCTCCCGCCCCTTCGACCTGGTCTCCTCGCCCAGCGTCTGCGAGCACTGCGCCTCCGGCTGCTCGATGCGCACCGACCACCGGCGCGGCAAGGTGCTGCGGCGGCTGGCCGGCGAGGAGCCCGAGGTCAACGAGGAGTGGAACTGCGACAAGGGCCGGTTCGCCTTCCGCTACGCCCAGCAGCGCGACCGGCTGGCCAGCCCGCTGGTCCGCGACGTGGCCACCGGCGAACTGGTGGCGACCTCCTGGCCGCAGGCGCTGGCCGCCGCCGCCGAGGGGCTGCGCGGCGCCCGGGCCGGTGTGCTCACCGGCGGCCGGGTCACCGTCGAGGACGCCTACGGCTACGCCAAGTTCGCCCGGGTGGTGCTCGGCACCAACGACGTGGACTTCCGGGCCCGCCCGCACAGCGCCGAGGAGGCCGACTTCCTGGCCGCCGCGGTCGCGGGGACCGGGGTGGACCTCGAAGCCGGCACCGGCGTCAGCTACCGGGCGCTGGAGCAGGCCCCGGCGGTGCTGCTGGCGGGCTTCGAGCCCGAGGAGGAGTCGCCGATCGTCTTCCTGCGGCTGCGCAAGGCGGCCCGCGCGGGCAGTCTCAAGGTCTTCGCGATCGCCGACCACCGCTCCCGCGGCCTGGCCAAGCTGGGCGGCGCGCTGCTTCCGGCGGCCCCCGGCACCGAGCCCGAGTGGCTGGGCGCGCTGGCCGAGCAGAGTGGCCTGGAGAACGAGGCCGGGCAGGCCGCCGAACTGCTGCGCCGGCCCGGCGCGGTCATCCTGGTCGGCGAGCGGCTGGCCCAGATCCCCGGCGCCTTCACCGCCGCCCTGCGCCTCGCCCACGCCAGCGGCGCCCAGCTCGCCTGGATCCCGCGCCGGGCCGGGGAGCGCGGTGCGCTGGAGGCCGGCGCACTGCCCGGCCTGCTGCCCGGCGGGCGCCCGGTCACCGTGCCGGCGGCCCGCGCCGAGGTCGCCGCCGTCTGGGGCGTGCCCGAGCTGCCGGCCCGCCTCGGCCGCGACACCGGGCAGATCCTGGCCGCCGCTGTGGCCGGCGACCTGGACGCCCTGGTGGTCGGCGGACTCGACCCCGACGACCTGGCGGACCCGCAGCTGGCCGACGAGGCGCTGGCCCAGGTCGGCTTCGTGGTCTCGCTGGAGTTGCGCCCGTCGGCCGTCACCGAACAGGCGGACGTGGTGCTGCCGGTGGCGGCCGTCGCCGAGAAGGCCGGCACCTTCCTGGACTGGGAGGGCCGGGTGCGGCTCTTCGAACCGGCGCTGAAGCCCGATCAGTTGATGGGCCGCCAACTCAACTCGGACGTCCGGGTGCTGAACATGCTGGCGGATGCCATCGGGCGGCGGCTCGGGCTCCCGGACATCCGGGCGGCCCGCCGCGAGCTGGACGAGCTCACCCCGTGGACCGGCGACCGTCCGGCGGCCCCGGCCGGCCACCCGATGCCGCTGCCCCACCCGGCCACCGGGCAGGCGGTGCTGGCGGGTTGGCGGCTGCTGCTGGACAACGGCAGCCTGCAGCAGGGCGATGAGCACCTGGCCGGCACCCGGCACCGCGCGGCCGCCCGGCTGTCGCCCACCACCGCCGCGGAAATCGGGGCGAGCGGCGGGCGACTGCGGATCACCGGACCGAGCGGCTCGCTGCTGCTGCCGCTGGACATCGATCCCGAGCAGCCGGACCGCACGGTGTGGCTGCCGCTGAACTCCACGGACCCCGGCGCCTACCGCGCGCTCGGCACCACCGTCGGCCACCTGGTGACCATCGCCCCGGCAGGGGAGGGGGAGTAATGCCCACCTGGACAATGACCGCCGCGGGCAACTACGAGACGCTGAGCTACTTCGGCCGCGACCCGTGGTGGCTGGTCCTGCTGAAGGCGGTGTTCTGCTTCGCCTTCCTGCTGGTCACGGTGCTGATCGCGATCGTCTGGGAGCGCAAGGTCGTCGCCTGGATGCAGCTGCGGATCGGCCCCAACCGGCACGGCCCCTGGGGGCTGCTGCAGTCGCTGGCCGACGGTGTGAAGCTGGCGCTCAAGGAAGACCTGGTGGTCTCCAAGGCCGACAAGGCGGTCTACATCCTGGCGCCGATCGTCTGCGCGATCCCGGCCTTCATGGCGTTCGCCGTGATCCCGTTCGGCCCGGCCGACAACGAGATCTCGATCTTCGGCCACCGGACCCCGATGCAGCTCACCGACCTGCCGGTGGCGCTGCTCTACATCCTGGCCACCGCCTCGATCGGGATCTACGGCATCGTGCTGGCCGGCTGGTCCTCCGGCTCGACCTACCCGCTGCTCGGCGGCCTGCGCTCGTCGGCGCAGATGATCTCCTACGAGATCGCCATGGGCCTCTCGTTCGCCGCGGTGTTCATCTACTCCGGCTCGATGTCCACCTCGCAGATCGTCAGTTCGCAGCAGCCGACCTGGTTCGCGGTGCTGCTCCCGGTCTCCTTCATCGTCTACATCATCTCGATGGTCGGGGAGACCAACCGGGCGCCGTTCGACCTGCCGGAGGCCGAGGGCGAGCTGGTCGGCGGCTTCAACACCGAGTACAGCTCACTGAAGTTCGCGATGTTCATGCTCGCCGAGTACGTCAACATGGTCACCGTCTCGGCGGTTGCCTCCACCCTCTTCCTGGGCGGCTGGCGGGCCCCCTGGCCGATCACCGCGTTCTGGACCGGCGCCAACCACGGCTGGTGGCCGATGCTCTGGATCGTGCTGAAGATCCAGCTGCTGCTGTTCTTCTTCATCTGGCTGCGCGGCACGCTGCCGCGGTTCCGCTACGACCAGTTCATGAAGCTCGGCTGGAAGGTGCTGATCCCGGTCTCGCTGGTCTGGCTGGTGATGGTGGCCGCCGTCCGGGCGCTGCGCAACCAGGGCGAGCAGTTCGGCTCGGTGGTGCTCTACGTGGGCGCGCCGGTCTGCGCGGTGCTGCTGCTCTCGCTGGTCTGGGACGTCCTGCGCCGCAAGGAGCAGGTCCAGAAGTTCGAGCCGCCCACCGAATTCGACCCGATGGCGGGCGGCTACCCGGTGCCGCCGCTGCCGGGCCAGCAGTTGCCGCCCGTGCCGCGCCGGCGCAGCCGGGTGCCGCAGGTGCAGCCGCCGGCCGAACCACTGCAGGACGCGCTCAACGGCGCCAACCAGTCCGAAGGGAGCTGATCCGAGATGTCCGAACCCGAGCAGGACAAGCCGTCCTTGCTGGGACCGGCCGCAGGCTTCGGCGTGACCTTCACGGCCATGTTCAAGAAGCGGCTGACCGAGCAGTACCCCGAGCAGAAGAAGCCCACCGCCCCCCGCTTCCACGGCCGCCACCAGCTCAACCGGCACCCGGACGGCCTGGAGAAGTGCATCGGCTGCGAGCTGTGCGCCTGGGCCTGCCCCGCCGACGCGATCTACGTGGAGGGCGCCGACAACACCCAGGAGGAGCGGTACTCCCCGGGTGAGCGGTACGGCGCGGTCTACCAGATCAACTACGCCCGCTGCATCCTCTGCGGCCTGTGCATCGAGGCCTGCCCGACCCGGGCGCTCACCATGACCAACGAGTACGAGCTGGCCGACTCCTCGCGCAAGGACCTGATCTTCACCAAGGAGCAGCTGCTGGCCGGCCTCACCGAGGGCATGGTGGCGCCGCCGCACGCCATGTACCCCGGGACCGACGAGGGTGCCTACTACCGGGGCGAGGTCCACGAGGCCGCGCCCGGCACCACGACCCAGCAGGAGCGGGACCAGGAGACGCACGAGCGCGGGGTGACCTCATGACCTCCACTGGCGAGGCGGTCCAGTTCTGGGTGCTGGCGGTGATCGCCGTCGGCGGGGCACTGGGCATGGTGACCATGCGCAAGGCCGTGCACAGCGCCCTCTGCCTGGCCGCCACCATGCTGGCGCTGGCCGTCTGCTACCTGGCCCAGGGCGCGGTCTTCCTGGGTGTGGTGCAGATCGTCGTCTACACCGGCGCGATCATGATGCTCTTCCTCTTCGTGGTGATGCTGGTCGGCGTCTCCAGCGCCGACAGCCTGAAGGAGACCCTCAAGGGCCAGCGGATCGCCGCCGTGCTCTGCGGGCTCGGCTTCGGGGTGCTGCTGATCGCCGGCATCGCCAACGCCAGGCTCAGCCACTTCACCGGCCTGGCCGAGGCCAATGCCGAGGGCAATGTGCAGGGCCTGGCCCGGCTGATCTTCACCAAGTACGTCTGGGCCTTCGAGGTCACCGGCGCGCTGCTGATCACCGCGGCGATCGGCGCCATGGTGCTGACCCACCGCGAGCACGTGAAGCCGCCGAAGACCCAGCGCGAGCTGGCCGCCGAGCGGGTCAGGGAGAACAAGCAGGTCACCCCGCTGCCGGCGCCCGGCGTCTACGCCCGGCACAACGCGGTGGACATCGCCGGCCTGCTGCCCGACGGCTCGATCGCCGAGGACTCGGTGATGGGCACCCTGCGCGAGCGCGGCCAGATCCGCGACGTCAGCCAGGACATGCTGCGCCGGATGGCCGAGCTGGAGAACAGCAGCGCCGACTGGCTGGGCCGGCCCTCCTCCGAGCGGCCGAGCCCGAGCACGCCGCCGTCGCAGCGGACCGCGCTGGAGACCGTGCCGAACAACGAGTCGACGTCCGAGGAGGCGGAGTGAATCCGGTCAACTACCTGTACCTCGCGGCCCTGTTGTTCACCATCGGGGCCGCGGGGGTGCTGATCCGGCGCAATGCCATCGTGCTGTTCATGTGCGTCGAGCTGATGCTCAACGCGTCCAACCTGGCCCTGGTCACCTTCTCCCGGCTGCACGGCAACCTGGACGGCCAGATCATGGCCTTCTTCACCATGGTGGTGGCCGCGGCCGAGGTCGTGGTGGGCCTGGCCATCATCGTCAGCATCTTCCGTACCAGGCACTCGGCTTCGGTCGACGACAGCAACCTGATGAAGCTGTAGGGGCCCCAGGTGAACTCACTCATCCCGCTGCTGATCGCAGCGCCGTTGGCCGGTGCTGCCCTGCTGCTGCTCGGCGGCCGCCGGCTCGACCGGTCCGGCCATTGGTTCGGCCTGCTGGCCGCCGCCGTCTCCTTCGTCCTCGGGCTGGTCCTCTTCTTCGAGATGCTCGGCCGGCCCGTCGCCCAACGGGCCGTCCAGGTCAAGGTGTTCAGCTGGATCTCGGTGGGCAGCTTCCAGGCCGACGCCGCCTTCCAGCTGGACCAGCTGTCCATCACCTTCGTGCTGCTGATCACCGGGGTCGGCACCCTGATCCACCTCTACTCGGTGGGCTACATGGCCCATGACGAGCGGCGGCGGCGCTTCTTCGGGTACCTCAACCTCTTCCTGGCGGCCATGCTGCTGCTCGTGCTGGCCGACAACTACCTGCTGCTGTACGTCGGTTGGGAGGGCGTCGGGCTCGCCTCGTACCTGCTGATCGGCTTCTGGCAGCACAAGGTGAGCGCGGCCACCGCGGCCAAGAAGGCGTTCATCGTCAACCGGGTCGGCGATGTCGGACTCTCCATCGCGATCATGCTGATGTTCACTCAGTTCGGCAGTTTCTCCTTCAGCCAGGTGTTCGCCGCCGCCCCGCAGGAGAGCCGGGGCGGGCTCACCGCGATCGGCCTGCTGCTCCTGCTGGCGGCCTGCGGCAAGTCGGCCCAGGTGCCGCTGCAGAGCTGGCTCGGGGACGCCATGGAGGGCCCGACCCCGGTCTCCGCGCTGATCCACGCGGCCACCATGGTGACCGCCGGCGTCTACCTGATCACCCGCTCCAGCGCCATCTTCAACCGGGCGCCGGACGCCCGCCTCGCGGTGGTCTGCGTCGGCGCGGTCACGCTGCTCTACGGTGCGATCGTCGGGTGCGCCAAGGACGACATCAAGAAGGCGCTGGCCGGCTCGACCATGTCGCAGATCGGCTACATGGTGCTGGCCGCCGGGCTCGGCCCGATCGGCTACGTCTTCGCCATCATGCACCTGGTCACCCACGGCTTCTTCAAGGCCGGGCTGTTCCTCGGCGCCGGTTCGGTGATGCACGGCATGAACGACGAGGTGAACATGCGTCACTACGGCGGGCTGCGCAAGTACCTGCCGATCACCTTCGTCACCTTCGGCCTGGGCTACCTGGCGATCATCGGCTTCCCAGGGCTGTCCGGCTTCTTCTCCAAGGACAAGATCATCGAGGCGGCCTTCGCCCAGGGCGGCACCGAGGGCTGGATCCTCGGCGTTGCCACCCTGGTCGGCGCCGCGGTCACCGCCTTCTACATGACCCGCGTGATGCTGATGACCTTCTTCGGCAAGCAGCGCTGGCAGCCCGACGAGAACGGCGAGTTGCCGCACCCGCACGAGTCGCCGAAGATCATGACGCTGCCGATGATCGTGCTGGCCGTCGGCTCGGTGCTGGCCGGCGGGCTGTTCAGCATCAACGACGCCTTCGTCAACTGGCTGACCCCGGTGACCGGGCACAGCGACGGAAACTCCCCGCTGTCGTCGATCACGGTCACCCTGATCACCGCCGCCTGCATGCTGGCCGGCGTCGGCGCCTCCTACCTGGTGTACGGGCGCAGCGCGGTGCCGGTCACCCCGCCGGTCGGCTCGGTGCTCACCCGGGCCGCCCGCCGCGACCTGCTGCAGGACGACATCAACCACGCCCTGCTGGTCCGCCCCGGCACGGCACTCACCGCCGCGCTGGTCTACTTCGACGCCAAGGGCCTGGACGGCGCGGTCAACGGGGTGTCCGCCGGCATCGGGGGCCTGTCCAGCCGGGTGCGCCGGGTGCAGAACGGCTACGTCCGCTCCTACGCCCTCTCCATGTTCGGCGGCACGCTGGTGCTGGTCGCCACGACTCTCCTGATGAGGTCGGTATGAAGAAATTGACTGTGCGTCAGGAGGTTCTGGGCATGAGCGAGCGCAAAAGGTGCGTGTTGCGCTCTGCGCCCGCCGAGCGAAGCGAGGTGGCCGCATGAGTGTTCTGCTCACCGCCACCTGCGCCGTCCCGGCCGCCGGGGCGATCGTCACCGCCGCACTGCCGGCCGGGACCAGCGAGGCCCGGCGCCGGACCAGCAGGATGACGGCGCTCGGCTTCTCGGCCGCCACCCTGGTGCTGGCCGCCGTCATCGCCGCCAGGTTCCACCCGGGCGGCCCGCGCTACCAACTCACCGAGTCCTACAGCTGGATCCGGACCTTCGGGATCGACTTCTCGTTCGGCGTGGACGGGATCGGCGCGGCGCTGGTGCTGCTCACCGCCGTGCTGGTCCCGCTGGTGATGCTGGCCTCCTGGCACGACGCCGACCCTGCCCCGTCACCCGACGGGACGTTCGAGAACCGTCGCCGCACCCAGGGCTTCTTCGCGCTGATCCTGGCCGTCGAGGCGATGGTGCTGGTCTCCTTCCTGGCCACCGACATCTTCCTGTTCTACGTCTTCTTCGAAGCCATGCTGATCCCGATGTACTTCCTGATCGGCGGCTTCGGCGACCGGGCCGGCGGGCCCGAGCAGGCCCGGCAGCGCTCCTACGCCGCCGTCAAGTTCCTGCTCTACAACCTGCTCGGCGGCCTGGTGATGCTAGCCGCGGTGATCAGCCTCTACGTCATCGCCCGCAACCAGAACCAGGGCACCTTCGACCTGCAGGCGCTCACCAAGTCGATCGCCGACGGCAAGCTGGTGATCGACTCCGGTGCGGAGAAGGCACTCTTCCTCGGCTTCTTCTTCGCGTTCGCGGTGAAGGCCCCGCTCTGGCCGCTGCACACCTGGCTGCCGAACGCGATGGGCGAGTCCACCGCCGGAACCGCCGTGCTGATCACCGCGGTGGTCGACAAGGTCGGCACCTTCGCGATGCTGCGGTTCTGCCTGGGCCTGTTCCCGAACGCCTCGAAGTTCTTCGCCCCCGCGATCCTGGTGCTGGCGGTGATCGGGATCATCTACGGCGCGCTGCTCGCGGTGGGCCAGAAGGACATCAAGCGGCTGGTCGCCTACGCCTCGATCTCCCACTTCGGCTTCATCATCATGGGCATCTTCGCGATGACCAGCCAGGGCCAGAGCGGCGCCACCCTCTACATGGTCAACCACGGGATCTCCACGGCGCTGCTGATGCTGATCGCGGGCTTCCTGATCTCGCGGCGCGGCTCCCGGCTGATCGCGGACTACGGCGGGGTGCAGAAGGTGGCCCCGGTGCTGGCCGGCACCTTCCTGATCGGCGGCCTGGCCACCCTCTCACTGCCCGGACTCGCCCCGTTCGTCAGCGAGTTCCTGGTGCTGGTCGGCACCTTCACCCGCTACCCGGCGCTCGGCATCATCGCCACCCTGGGCATCGTGCTCGCCGCGCTCTACGTGCTGGTGCTCTACCAGCGCACCATGACCGGCCCGGTCAAGGCGAGCGTCAGCGGCATGCCGGACCTGAAGGCGCGTGAACTCCTGGTCGCCGCACCGCTGATCGCGCTGACCATCGCGCTCGGGGTCTACCCCAAGCCGCTCACCGACCTGGTGAACCCGGCGGTCGCCGACACCCTCACCCAGGTCCACCGGACCGACCCGGCTCCGGCCCACCCGATGGCCGCCACCCCTGGAGGTGTGACCAAGTGAGCCTCATGACTCTGGCCGCAAGCGGCAACACCCCCAGCATCCCGGCGCCGCAGATCGAGTACGGCCAGCTCTCCCCGATGCTGGTCGTCTTCGGCACCGCCGTGGTGGGCATCCTGCTGGAGGCCTTCCTGCCCCGGCGGCTGCGCTACCAGGCACAGGTGGGCGTGGCGCTGCTCGGCCTGGCGGGCGCCTTCGCCGCCGTGCTGGTGCTGGCGATCCAGGGCTACGGCAGCACCAAGAGCGGGCTGCTGGCGATGGGCTCGGTGGCGCTGGACGGGCCCGCCCTGTTCCTGCAGGGCGTGATCATCCTGGCCGCGGTGCTCGCCGTGCTCACCTACGCCGAGCGCGGCCTCGACCCGAAGATCGAGGGCGTGCCGCAGGATCCGTTCACCGCCCAGGCCGCCGCCACCCCCGGCGGCGAGCAGGAGCAACTGGCCACCAAGGCGGGCTTCGCCGCCACCGAGGTCTACCCGCTCACCCTGTTCGCGGTCGGCGGCATGCTGCTCTTCCCGGCCGCCAACGACCTGCTGACCATGTTCGTGGCGCTGGAGGTCTTCTCCCTCCCGCTCTACCTGCTCTGCGCGCTGGCCCGGCGCCGTCGGCTGCTCTCCCAGGAGGCGGCGGTCAAGTACTTCCTGCTGGGCTCCTTCTCCTCGGCGTTCTTCCTGTTCGGCAGCGCCCTGCTGTACGGCTACTCGGGCAGCTTCCGGCTGCCGGAGATCGCCGACGCGATCTCCGGCACCGCCCCGGTCACCCCGGCGCTGGCGATCACCACCCAGAACGACGCGCTACTGCTGATCGGGCTGGCGATGCTGGCGGTCGGCCTGCTGTTCAAGGTCGGCGCGGTGCCGTTCCACGCCTGGACGCCGGACGTCTACCAGGGCGCCCCGACCCCGGTCACCGGCTTCATGGCCGCGGCCACCAAGGTCGCCGCGTTCGGCGCGCTGCTGCGGATCTTCTACGTCGCCTTCCCCGGACTGCGGTGGGACTGGCGCCCGGTGATGTGGGGCGTCGCGATCCTCACCATGGTGGCCGGCGCGGTGCTGGCGGTCACCCAGCAGGACGTGAAGCGGCTGCTCGCCTACTCCTCGATCGCCCACGCCGGGTTCCTGCTGACCGGCGTGATCGCCACCAACCGGCAGGGCGTCGGCGCGGTCCTCTTCTACCTGCTGGCCTACTCCCTGGTCACCCTCGGGGCGTTCGCGGCGGTCACCCTGGTGCGCGACTCCCGGGGCGAGGCGACCCACCTTTCCAGCTGGGCCGGGCTGGGGCGGCGCTCGCCGCTGCTGGCCGCGGTCTTCGCGCTCTTCCTGCTCTCCTTCGCCGGGATCCCGCTGACCGCGGGCTTCACCGGGAAGTTCGCGGTGTTCCAGGCCGCGGCGGCGGGCGGGGCCACCCCGCTGGTGATCGTGGGTGTGCTGAGCTCGGCGGTGGCCGCGTTCTTCTACATCCGGGTGATCGTGCTGATGTTCTTCTCCGACCCGCAGCCGAACGGGCCCGCCGTGGTGATCCCGAGCACCGCGACGGCAACGGTGATCTCGGTCGCGGTGGCCGCCACCCTGGTGCTCGGCCTCGCGCCGCAGTACTTCCTGGATCTGGCGTCCAAGGCGTCGACGTTCGTCCGCTGAACGGGCGTCGGCGGCGCGGCGGGTCGACGGACCGTGTGTTCGTCCGCTGAACGAGCCGTGAACAGCCGGGTCCGGGGCATTCGGCCCCGGGCCCGGCGGCGCGTTCCCCTCCTCACCCGCACGCCCGTACAGTGATCCATTCGTGACCCGATACGCTGCTGGTGATGGCAGCGGCCGCAACAGGGACCGGACCGCATGATCGACCGGCGACAGGAGTGGTCTTCGTGACCGTCGTAGGAGGACTCTTCGGGCTCAGCGTGGAGGACCGCGATCTGACCCGTGACGTCCAGGCCGGGATGGAGGCGGTGGAGGCCGCCCTCGCCGAGGCCGTCAAGAGCGACATCTCGTTCATCACCGTCACCGCGAGCCATCTGATCGAGGCCGGCGGCAAGAGGTTCCGCCCGCTGCTGGTCATGCTCGCCGCCCAGTTCGGCAACCCGAGCGCGCCGGGCGTGGTGCCGGCCGCCGTGGTGGTGGAGCTGACCCACCTCGCCACCCTGTACCACGACGACGTGATGGACGAGGCCCCGGTGCGCCGCGGCGCGCCCAGCGCCAACGCCCGCTGGGACAACTCGGTGGCCATCCTCACCGGCGACTTCCTGTTCTCCCGGGCCTCCCAGGTGCTGGCCGACCTCGGCCCCGAGGCCGTCCGGATCCAGGCCGACGCCTTCGAGCGGCTGGTCACCGGTCAGATCCTGGAGACCGCGGGCCCGCAGGCCGGCAGCGACCCGCTGGGGCACTACCTCGACGTGATCGCCGGCAAGACCGGTGCGCTGATGGCCGTCTCCGGCCGGTTCGGCGCGATGATGGCCGGGGCCGAGCCGTGGATGGTGGAACTGCTCACCGAGTACGGCGAGAAGATGGGCCTGGCCTTCCAGCTCGCCGACGACGTGCTGGACATCGCCAGCGACGGCCACGAGTCCGGCAAGACCCCCGGCACCGACCTGCGCGAGGGCGTGCCGACCTTGCCGGTGCTGCTGCTGGACTCCATGCCGCTGGACCAGAGCGACCCCGAGGACGCCCGGCTGCGCGAGCTGCTCCAGCTCGACCTGACCGACGATCAGCGGCACGCCGAGGCGCTGCGCCTGCTGCGCCGCCACCCGGCGCTGGAGCACGCCCGCCGGGAGACCCTGCGGTACGCCGAGGAGGCCCGCGCGCTGCTCGACCCGCTGCCGGACTGCCCCGCCAAGGCGGCGCTGCAGGGGCTCTGCGACGCGGTGGCGATCCGTACGATGTGACCCACTGCCACCCGCTCGGGGCAGTGCCACTCGCTTGGGGGAACCAGATGCTGCGCGTCGTCATCGCCGAGGACTCGGTCCTGCTCAGGGAGGGCCTGACCCGGCTGCTCACCGACCGCGGCCTGGAGGTGGTGGCCGGAGTCGGCGACGGTGAGGCGCTGCTGACGGCGGTGGCCGGGCTGGCCGCCGGCGACGGCCTGCCGGACGTGGTGGTCGCCGACGTCCGGATGCCGCCCACCCACACCGACGAGGGCGTGCGCGCCTGCGTGGAGCTGCGCAAGCGCTTCCCCGCGCTCGGGGTGCTGGTGCTCTCCCAGCACGTCGAGCAGCAGTACGCCGCCGAGTTGCTGGCCTCCTCCACCCGGGGCGTCGGCTACCTGCTGAAGGACCGGGTGGCCGAGGTCCGCGAGTTCGTGGACGCGGTGCGCCGGGTGGCCGAGGGCGGCACCGCGCTGGACCCGGACGTGGTGCAGCAGCTGTTCAGCCGCAGCCGCCGGGGTGACGTGCTGGCCGGGCTGACCCCGCGCGAGCGCGAGGTGCTCGCGCTGATGGCCGAGGGCCGCAGCAACGCCGCGATCGGCAAGCAGCTGGTGGTCTCCGACGGCGCGGTGGAGAAGCACGTCTCCAACATCTTCGCCAAGCTCGGCCTGAGCCAGAGCTCGGAAGACCACCGCCGGGTGCTCGCGGTGCTCACCTACGTGAACTCCTGATCGATCGAGTTCGTACTGTCCACCGGCGAGGAAATAGCCGCACGCATCTGATTGCTCTACCTACCGCCGAGGAAATCTCGACCCGCATAGGATGCGATCAGTGCACCAGGCGGACGGAGCACACGGCTTGCGCCCGCGGCTGGTGCCCCTGAGGGAGGTCCGCGGCAGTGACCAGCGAGGTCGATCAGGTGGAGGCAACAGGCGGCGACCCAGGTGGTGCCGACGGCGCTGCGGAGCGCACGGCACCGGAGGCGCCGTCCCGGCGGGGCAAGCCGATCCGCCGGGTGGACAGGGTGATCATCCGGTTCGCGGGGGACTCGGGTGACGGGATGCAGCTGACCGGGGACAGGTTCACCTCGGAGACGGCCGCGTTCGGCAACGACCTGTCCACCCTGCCGAACTTCCCGGCCGAGATCCGCGCTCCGCAGGGCACCCTGCCCGGGGTGTCCAGCTTCCAACTGCACTTCGCCGACCACGACATCCTCACCCCGGGTGACGCGCCCAATGTGCTGGTCGCGATGAACCCGGCCGCGCTGAAGGCGAATCTGGCGGATCTGCCGCGCGGCGCCGAGATCATCGTCGACACCGACGAGTTCACCAAGCGCGCGCTGGCCAAGGTCGGCTACCCGGCCGACCCGCTGGCCGACGGCTCGCTCTCCGGCTACCACCTGCACAAGGTCCCGCTGACCACGCTCACGCTGGAGGCGCTGAAGGACAGCGGGCTGCAGCGCAAGGACGCGGGGCGGGCCAAGAACATGTTCGCCCTCGGGCTGCTGTCCTGGATGTACCACCGCCCCACCGAGGGCACCGAGAGGTTCCTGCGCAGCAAGTTCGCCAAGAAGCCGGCCATCGCCGAGGCCAACATCAAGGCGTTCCGGGCGGGTTGGAACTTCGGTGAGACCACCGAGGACTTCGCGGTCTCCTACGAGGTGCAGCCGGCCAAGCTCCCGGCCGGCACCTACCGCAACATCTCCGGCAACCTGGCGCTCTCCTACGGCCTGATCGCGGCCTCGCAGCGCTCCGGGCTGCCGCTGTTCCTCGGCTCGTACCCCATCACCCCGGCCTCCGACATCCTGCACGAGCTCAGCAAGCACAAGAACTTCGGCGTGCGGACCTTCCAGGCGGAGGACGAGATCGCGGGCATCGGCGCCGCACTGGGCGCCGCGTTCGGGGGCTCGCTGGGGGTCACGACGACGTCCGGGCCGGGTGTGGCGCTGAAGTCGGAGACCATCGGGCTGGCGGTCTCGCTCGAACTCCCGCTGCTGGTCGTCGACATCCAGCGCGGCGGCCCGTCCACCGGTCTGCCGACCAAGACCGAGCAGGCCGACCTGCTGCAGGCCATGTTCGGGCGCAACGGCGAGGCCCCGGTGCCGATCGTGGCGCCGGCCACGCCCGCGGAGTGCTTCGGCGCCGCCCTGGAGGCGGCCCGGATCGCGGTCACCTACCGCACGCCGGTGATGCTGCTGTCGGACGGTTACCTGGCCAACGGCTCGGAGCCGTGGCGGATCCCGGCGGTCGACGAACTGCCGCACATCTCGCCCGACTTCGCGAGCGAGCCCAATGCGGAGGGCGGGGCGTTCCACCCGTACAAGCGCGACCCCGAGACGCTGGCCCGGCCGTGGGCGGTGCCCGGCACGGCGGGTCTTGAGCACCGGATCGGTGGGATCGAGAAGCAGGACGGCACCGGCAACATCTCCTACGACCCGGCCAACCACGACCTGATGGTCCGCACCCGGCAGGCGAAGATCGACGGCATCGCCGTGCCGCCGGTGGAGGTTGACGACCCCTCCGGGACGGCTCGGGTCCTGGTGATCGGCTGGGGCTCCACCTACGGCCCCATCACGGCGGCGGTGCGCCGGGTCCGCGCCGACGGCGGCGAGATCGCCCAGGTGCACCTGCGCAACCTCAACCCCTTCCCGGCCAACCTGGGTTCGGTGCTCCGCGGGTACGACAAGGTCATCGTCCCCGAGATGAACCTCGGCCAACTCGCCCTGCTGCTGCGCGCCAAGTACCTGGTGGACGCCCAGTCCTACAACCAGGTGCGCGGACTGCCCTTCAAGGCAGCCCAGTTGGCGGACGTGCTGTGGGCGGCGATCGGCACCCTGGACGGAGAGACCCGATGAGCGACTTCCCTGCCCTCCACCTGGTCCCCAAGGCGGACGCACCGCAGACGGCCAAGGACTTCAAGACCGACCAGGAGGTGCGCTGGTGCCCCGGCTGCGGGGACTACGTGATCCTCAACGCGGTCCAGTCCTTCATGCCGGAGCTGGGGATCCGGCGCGAGAACACGGTGTTCATCTCGGGCATCGGGTGCTCCTCCCGCTTCCCGTACTACATGAACACCTACGGGGTGCACTCGATCCACGGGCGCGCCCCGGCGATCGCCACCGGCCTTGCGACGTCGCGCCGGGACCTCTCGGTGTGGGTGGTCACGGGTGACGGGGACGCGCTCTCCATCGGCGGCAACCACCTGATCCACGCGCTGCGCCGCAACGTCAACCTCAAGATCCTGCTCTTCAACAACCGGATCTACGGCCTGACCAAGGGCCAGTACTCGCCCACCTCAGAGCTGGGCAAGATCACCAAGTCCACCCCGATGGGCTCCCTGGACGCGCCGTTCAACCCGGTCTCGCTGGCCCTGGGCGCCGAAGCCACCTTCGTCGCCCGCACCATCGACTCCGACCGCCCGCACCTCACCTCGGTGCTGCGCGCGGCGGCCCAGCACGAGGGCACCGCCATCGTCGAGATCTACCAGAACTGCAACATCTTCAACGACGGCGCCTTCGACGTCCTCAAGGACGCGAGCAGCGCCGAGCGCACCCTGATCCGCCTCACCCACGGCGAGCCGGTCGTCTTCGGCACCCAGGGCGTCTTCCGCAACCCCACCACCGGCGAACTCGAAGTCCGCGATCTCACCGACACCAACCGCGCCGACGTCGTGATCCACGACGCCCACGCGCCCAGCCCGGTCTCGGCCTTCGCCCTCTCCCGCCTGGCCGACAACGACACCCTGCACCAAACCCCGATCGGCATCTTCCGCAACGTCGACCGCCCGGTCTACGACACCCTGATGGCCGACCAGTTGGAGGCAGCGGTAGCCCAGAAGGGCCCGGGCGACCTGGGCGCCCTGCTGACGGGCAGCGACACCTGGACGGTCGCCTGACGGTTCATCACCGGCCCCTGGGCGCTGCCCAGGGGCCGGCCGCCAGAGCAGTCCGCATCACAGCACTGGTGCCGGACCTGAATGCAGGGCTGCGGCCGACTCAATGAGCCCCAAGTGCAGGATACGCCGGTCAGCTCGGCGGGGTCCTCGTTGCGGAGAGCCTCGTCAAGCAGTTGCCGGACCTGGCGCTCGATATCTGGTGTCAGACCTCGGTGTCCGGTGATCCCTAGCCGCATCCTGTCTCTCCCTAGAGGTAGATGCCATGCATGCGCTCGTCAAAGTCCCTCACCCGCGCGGTAGTCCTGACGCTCGGCATGGATGCCATCCGATCAGCCGGAATACGAAGATGAGTGAGCGAGCGTAGCAGTCCGTTGCCGGTCTGCTACGAAATGTGCTCAGTCCGGCTCAAGGAGTATGTACATGACGGACGTTCAGTCGGGGATCACTGGCGACCAGCGCCACGACGCCCAGACGCTCTGGGACTACCACCACCTGCACCACCCCCTCCGCCCCTGCGATGCCGCGATCGGGCTCGGCGGCCACGACCTAGGGGTGGCCGCCTGTGCCGCCGAGCTGTACCACCGGGGGCTGTTTCCGGTCCTGGTGTTCAGCGGTGGCCGCAGCCGCGTCCACCCCGAGCGGGCCCCGGGCGGCGAGGCGGTGCGCTTTCGCGAGCGCGCCCTGGAGCTCGGGGTGCCGGAGGACGTGATCCTGGTGGAGCCGGATGCCACCAACACCGGTGAGAACATCAGCCTTTCGCGGGCGGTGCTGGCCTCGGCGGGCATCGCGGTCCGGTCGGTGCTGCTGATCACCGTGCCGCCCGTGGAGCGGCGCGCCTTTGCCACCTGCTGCAGGCAATGGCCCGGCGTCGAGGTGGTGTGTGCTTCGGCGCCTGGGGAGTTGGGCGAGTACGTGCGGGCCATCGGCGACGAGAAGGACGTCATCGACATGCTGGTGGGCGAGCTGCAGCGCGTGGTCGAGTACCCGAGGCGCGGGTTCGCCATCGCGCAGCCCGTTCCCGACGACGTCCGTGCCGCCTACGAGCGCCTCCGCAGCGCCGGGTTCGACTCACGGCTCGTCAAGGACTGAGCCCGCGCCCCGGATTGCCCCGGCCCCGTAAGCACTGGCAGCCTGAAGCGGTGATCGATGCTGAGCTCGACGACCCGTTCCTCCAGCACCGCCGGCTGCTGTTCGGCACCGCCTACCGGATGCTCGGCAGTGTGGCCGATGCCGAGGACATCCTGCAGGACGCCTGGCTCAAGTGGGCCGACGTCGACCAGGCCGCCGTGCAGAACCCGCGGGCGTACCTGGTGCGCACGGTCACCAATCTCGCCCTGAACAGGCTCACTTCAGCGCGGGCGCGGCGCGAGGCGTACGTCGGCCCCTGGCTGCCCGAGCCGTTGCTGACGACTCCCGATGTGGCCGAGCACGCCGAGCTGGCCGAGTCCGTCTCGCTCGCGATGCTGGTGGTGCTGGAGACGCTCAGTCCGCTGGAACGCGCGGTGTTCGTGCTGCGGGAGGTGTTCGGGTACTCCAACAGCGAGATCGCCGAGGCGCTGGGCAAGAGCGAGGCGGCGATCCGGCAGACCGCGCACCGGGCGAAGGCGCATGTGGAGGCGCGGCGGCCGCGGTTCGAGACGGACACCGCACAGCGCCGGGAGGTGACCGAGCGGTTCTTGGCGGCGTGCATGACGGGGGAGGCGTCCCGGGTGATGGAGCTGCTGGCGCCCGAGGTGACCTCGTGGTCGGACGGCGGCGGGGTGGTCCGGGCGGCGCGGCGGCCGCTGTACGGGCCGGATCATGTGGCGCGCTGGCTGCTCGGAGTGTGGCGCAAGCCCGAGATGGAGGGCGTGCTCTGGAGCTTCGAGTGGATCAACGGTGAGGAGGGGCTGCTCCTGCGGGGCGCGGACGGGGTGGCGCGGGGCTCGGTCAACCTCGACATCCGCGACGGCGTGGTCTGCGGGCTTCGGGCGCAGCTGAACCCGGAGAAGCTGGCCGGACTGGACCGGTCGGAACCGTTCGACCCGTCCGCGGGTGCGACGGACTGAGCTGCGCGTCTCACCTGATGAGAGTCAGGAGCTAAATAGAGTTACGGAGATGACAGCGGCCTCCTCGGCCAGCTACGGTCGGCTCGATCGTGTGCCGGCTGGAGGAGGTTCCGAGGTATGCCGCAGAACAGTCGGAGCGAGGCCGGCAGAGGACTCTGGTACGGCTTCGCCGCCTACGGCATCTGGGGACTCTTCCCGCTCTACTGGCCGCTGCTGGAACCCAGTTCGGCCACCGAGATCCTGGCCAACCGGATGGTCTGGTCGCTGGTCGCGGCGGTGGCGATGCTGGCGGTGCGCCGGCACTGGGGGTGGCTGCGCCCGCTGCTCAAGCAGCCCCGGCGGCTGGCGCTGAGCGCGCTGGCCGCCGTGGTGATCGCGGTCAACTGGGGCGTCTACATCTGGGCCGTCAACGCCGGGCACGTGGTGGAGACCAGCCTCGGCTACTTCATCAACCCCCTTGTGACGATAGCCTTCGGCGTCCTGCTCCTCGGTGAGAGGCTGCGCCGGACGCAGTGGATCGCGGTCGGGGTCGGCGTGCTGGCGGTGGCGGTGCTCACCCTCGGGTACGGGCGGCTGCCGTGGATCGCGCTCGTCCTGGCACTGAGCTTCGGCAGCTACGGGCTGCTGAAGAAGAAGATGGCGCTCGGCGGGTTGGAGAGCTTCGCGCTGGAGGCGGGCTTCCTCTTCCCGTTCGCGTTCGGCTACCTGGTCTACCTGGTGCTGACCGGCCACTCGACGCTCGGCCACGGCGCCGGCCACAGCGCGCTGCTGATGCTCACCGGGCCGATCACCGCCGTGCCGCTGCTCTGCTTCGGGGCCGCGGCGATCCGGCTGCCGCTCTCCACCATCGGACTGATGCAGTACCTGGCGCCCGTCTTCCAGTTCGTGATCGGCATCGCCTACGACCACGAGACCATGGAGCCCGCTCAGTGGGCGGGCTTCGCGCTGGTCTGGGTGGCCCTGATGCTGCTCTCCGGGGACGCGCTGCGCCGGGCACGTCCGACAGTGGCCGCCCAGCGGGCGGGGGTGGGTGAACGGTCGGTCGGGGAGGGCGTACCCTCCGGACGGTAGCGTTCCGAATGGGGGAGCCATGATGGCGTTCGTCGCTTTGCTGGTGGGGCTGGTCGGACTGGTCACGGCGGTGCTGGCGCGCCGTCAGGTGCGACGACTGGAGGCAGCGGTCGCCGAGCTGCGCGGGCACCCCGCGGCGACCGCCCCGGGGCGCAGGACGCCTGCGGTCAGCATGACCAAGACGGCGCCGCCGCCGAAGGCCACCGAGGCCGCCCCGATCAGCCGCGACGGCATGCTCGCCGTGGTGCACCAGCAACTGGCCGGCCTGGAGCATCAGCGCCGCGCCGCCCAGTCCGTCCTGGTGCCGGCGGACGCCCTCCCGCACACCCCGCAGTCCCCGCACACCCCGCAGTCCCCGCACACCCCGCAGTCCCCGCACACCCCGCACACCCCGCAGTCCCCGCAGTCCCCGCAGTCCCCGCACACCCCGCAGTCCCCGACGGACGACGACGGCCTGCCCCGCCTTGCCGCCGCCCCGGCCGGGCCGGGCCGGTGGACGGTGCCCCCGGGGTGCCGCAGGCCCGCCGGGGCGAGCGGTTCCACTACTCGGGTGTGACCGAGGGCAAGACCGTCGACGAGTTCCCGATCGAGTGGCCGGAGCCGGGTGCGGTGGCGATGGCGATAGCCACCGCCCGCAGTTCGGACGAGCGGCTGTCGATCACTCCGATGACCCGGACCCGCAGCCGGATCCGCACCCACGACAGCATCCTCGACACCTGGGGCTTCGAGGACGGTCCGACCCGCCGGCGCACCGTGCTCGGCACTGACATCACCCACCTGAAGGTCGAGGGGCTGGGCGGACGGGCCGAGTGGTCGGTCCAACTGGTCGGACCGGCCGACCTGGAGGAGCTGGTGGACGAGCGGGAGGGAACGGGCGACGTGGTCCTCGCCGTCCGTCCCGAGGCCCCGGTCGAGGTGGTCGTGCACGCCAACTCCGACGGCTGGGGCCTGCGGTTCGTCTGCGGCTGCTGGGCGGGCGATGAGTGCGCCTGCGAGCGGCCCAAGGGGCTGGAGTGGTTCCCGGATTCGATCTACGAGACCGGCGAGGCGATGGCCACCCTGGTGATCCCCCGTCCCGGCCTGCTGGTCTGCGACCTGCAGCAGCCGACCGACCCGTGGCGGCTGCGGCTGCGCCCGCTCGGCAGCGAGGACTGACAAGCGAGGACTGACAGCGGTACTGGTCAGGCCGTGATGTCCCGCGAGCCGAACCGCGCCCAGGCCGCCGCTCCGAAGACGGCCACGTAGAGCGCCTGCAGCCCGAGGTCGTGCAACACCCCGTCCCAGTAGATCGGTTGCCGCAGCAGGTCGGCGAAGCTCAGCCAGTAGTGGGTGAACAACCACGGCTGGATCGCGGCCAACTGCGGGAAAGTGTCCAGCACTTGGACGATCACGACCAGCCCCACCGTGCTGGCCATCGCGGCGATCCCGCTGCCGGTCAGGGTGGAGATGAACAGCCCGATCGCCACCAGCCCGGAGAGCGAGACGGCCACCACGGCGGCGATCAGCACCATCCGCAGCAGCGACTCGCCGAGCGAGATGGTGTCCCCGGAGAGCAGCGCCACCTTGCCGACCGGGAACAGGATCGAGCCGGTGATCAGCCCGGTCAGCGCCACCGCCAGGGTGGCCGCCACGCAGAAGGCCAGCGCGGCGGTGAACTTGGCGGCCAGCAGCCTGGTCCGCCCGGCCGGTGCCACCAGCAGGTAGCGCAGTGTGCCGGAGGTGGCCTCGCCGGCCACCGCGTCACCGGCCACCACACCCACCGTCATCGGTAGGAAGATCGGCAGCGCGACGGCCAGCGAGGTGAAGGTCAGGAAGACCCCGTTCTGGGTCACCTGGGCCAGGAAGGCCGGGCCGCCGTCGCGGCCGTGCATCCCGCCGGTCTCGATCTTGACGACGACGCCGATCAGCACCGGCACCGCGGCCAGCGCCCCGAGCAGCGCCATGGTGCGCACCCGGCGGAAGGTCAGGTGCAGCTCGCTGCGGAACAGGGCCAGGAACCCGGACACCGTCGCCCGGGCCGCAACGGCGGCCACCCGGGGAGCTGCCTCGGCAGCTCCAGCAGCCTCAACCAGCGACATCGAATCCCTCTCCGGTCAGCGCCACGAAGGCGTCCTCCAGGGTGCCCCGCTCCAGCCCGAAGCCGCGCACCCGCACCCCGGCCGCGACCAGCGCCGCGCACAGCTCGGGCAGCGACTCATCCACGGCGCCGACCGAAGCGACGCCGCTCGGGTCGCCCTCGACCTGCCCGTCCAGCACCTGAACGGCCGTCACCCCGTGCTCCTTCAGCACCTTGGCCGCCTGCTCGGTGTCGGCGGTCCGCACCACCAGCCGCCCCTGGGCCCGGGCGGCCAGCTCGGCCACCGTGCCCTGCACCACCAGCCGGCCCTTGGACATCACGGCGGCATGGGTGCAGACCTGCTCGATCTCGTCCAGCAGGTGGGAGGAGAGGAAGACGGTGGTGCCCTCGGCGGCGACCTCGCGGACCAGCGCCCGGATCTCCCGCATGCCTTGCGGGTCAAGGCCGTTGGTCGGCTCGTCCAGAACCAGCAGCTCCCGCGGCCGCAGCAGCGCCGAGGCCAGGCCGAGCCGCTGCTTCATGCCCAGCGAGTACGCCCGGGCCTTCTTGCCGGCGGCGGCCGACAGGCCCACCCGCTCCAGCGCCTCGGCGGCCCGGGCGGACCGGGTGCGCGGATCGGAGGTGGGGTCGGCGGCGTCGAACCGGACCAGGTTGTCCCGCCCGGTGAGGAACCCGTAGAGCGCCGGGCCCTCGATCAGCGCACCGACCCGGGGCAGCACCCGGCCCGCCGACTGCGGCATCGACTCGCCGAGCACCGTGGCGACCCCCGCGCTCGGCGCGATCAGGCCCATCAGCATCCGGATGGTGGTGGTCTTGCCGGAGCCGTTGGGCCCGAGGAACCCGAAGACGCTGCCGCGCGGCACGCTGAGGTCCAGCCCGTCCACGGCGAGCTGGCTGCCGAACCGCTTGGTCAGCCCCTGGGTGCGGATCACCGGTGCACCGCCGACCGGGGCCGGAGCGTGCTCGCCCCGGCCCCGCACCGCGGTCTCCAGGCTCGGAGACTGTGCCACTACTTCACCCCGGCCGCAGCCTGCAGAACCGGCAGCGTGACGGCACCGGCGTAGACCCGGTTGTCGTCGGTGACCAGCACGTTCAGCACCTTGGTGCTGATCAGCGTGCCGCCGGCCACCGGCTTGCCCAGCGACTTGACCAGCTCGGCCGGGTCGCCGAAGCCCTTGTGGCCCTTGCCCTTGCCCTGGCCCTGCTCATTGCCGCCGGCCGCCTGCGCCGCACCGGTCGGCAACTGGAACGAGACCACGGTAGTCCAGTCCTGGCCGATCACCTTGGTGTCGCCCTTGCCGTTCGAGGCCGGCTTGTTCCGCTCGTCCCGCTGCTGCGCACCGGCCGGCTGCTCGGTCACCTTGGCGCCCTTCGGCGGGGTGAACTGCCAGGTGGAGGCGGCCGGGTGGGCGAACGAGACGTCCGAGAAGCGGCTGTCGAAGACGGTGCCGCCCGAGGCGGCGGTGGCGGTCACGGCCAGCGGGGTGCCGGTGGCCGAGTCGATCGCGATCCTCACCTCGCCGATCGTCGAGCCGGACTGCTTGGGCTTGACGCTCAGCTGGTAGGCGCTGCGCCCGGCCACGCCGGCGGTGCCGGCCACCGTGATGTCGGAGTTCGCCGCGTTGTCGGCGAGGAACCGCTGGGCGGCCTGCTGCGGGGTGCTGGGAACGTCGCCCGGCAGCTGCCCCGGAGCGTCCGGCCGGCCCTGGCGCAGCCCGGTGTAGTGCAGGGCCTGCTGGCTGCCGCTGTCCCAGGCCCAGGCCTGGTCGCCGTTGTGGATCAGGTCGTACTCGGCCAGGTTCTCCACCAGGGCGACCCGCTGCTTGTCCGGGCCGTCGGCCGCGACCCGCAGCGTGTGGCTGCCGCCGAGCAGCGCGGACAGCTGGCTGGTCGGGTCGGCGCCGGAGCCGCCCTGCGTCTTGGCCTGCCCGCTGCCGCCGGCCGCACCGGCCGTGCCGGCCACCCCCGCCGTGCCGCCGCCGTGCTGCGCGACCGACAGCAGCTCGGCGGGGACGCCCAGGTCGGTGTTGACCTGGACGGTGCCGCTGAGCGCCTGGGTCTTGTTGGAGAGCACCTTGGTGACCAGCTGCTCGGCCGTCACCTGCGGCAGCGCCGGCGCGCCGTCGCTGGCCAGCGCCGGCACCACGGCGATGCCGGTGGCGGCGACGGCCGCGACGGCCACCGGCACCATGACCCGCAGCGCGGTGCGCCGGCGGGCCCGGTACGGGACGCCGATCGGCTCGTCCGCGCCGGGCGGTCCCTCGAATCCTGCGTGCTGCGTCATCGGTTCAGCCCCTCCGTAGGTATCCGCCAGTGCCACGTGGCTTGATGACATCCATTAGAGACCGCCGCAGCGTTCGGGGCATCGCCCAGCAGGGCCAAAGAAAAGTACACCCCAGGATTTAGTCAACCCTGAGAATCCCTCAGGGTTGTCGACCTTGGGGTAGTCCTTCTGACGTATGGTCGGCCCATGGATGCGGGAGACCACAAGCAACCGACCGAGACCGCGATGCGCCGGGCGCTGCGTCGGGCCAGAGACGGGGTGGCGCTGGACGCCGCCGAGGCGGCCGTGCTGCTCCAGGCCCGGGACGCCGACCTGGCCGCGCTCTGCGCGGTCGCGGGCCGGATCCGGGATGCCGGGCTGGCCGACGCCGGCCGCCCCGGCGTGATCACCTACTCCAAGAACGTCTTCATCCCGCTCACCCGGCTCTGCCGGGACCGCTGCCACTACTGCACCTTCGCCACCGTCCCGGGCAAGCTGCGGCGGGCCGGCCACGGCCTCTACCTCTCCCCGGACGAGGTGCTGGAGATCGCCCGCCAGGGTGCCGCGCTGGGCTGCAAGGAGGCCCTCTTCACGCTCGGCGACCGCCCCGAGGACCGCTGGCCGGAGGCCCGCGAGTGGCTGGACGCGCACGGCTACGACGACACCATCGCCTACGTCCGCGCGATGGCGATACGAGTGCTGGAGGAGACCGGCCTGCTGCCGCACCTCAACCCGGGCGTGCTGGGCTGGACGGACTTCCAGCGGCTGAAGCCGGTCGCCCCGTCGATGGGGATGATGCTGGAGACCACCTCCGAGCGCCTCTGGTCCGAGCCGGGCAACCCCCACTACGGCTCGCCGGACAAGGAGCCCGCGGTCCGCCTGCGCGCCCTGGAGGACGCCGGGCGCAGTGCCGTCCCGTTCACCACCGGGCTGCTGATCGGCATCGGGGAGACCTTCGAGGAGCGGGCCGAGTCGATCCTGGCGATCCGCTCGGTGGCCCGGCAGTACCACGGGATCCAGGAGGTGATCATCCAGAACTTCCGCGCCAAGCCGGACACCGTGATGCAGGCCCGGCCCGACGCCGAGCTGACCGAGCTGGCCGCCGTGATCGCGGTGACCCGGGTGGTCATGGGCCCGTCCGCCCGGATCCAGGCGCCGCCGAACCTGGTTGCCGGGCAGTACCAGCAGATGATCGACGCCGGCATCGACGACTGGGGCGGGGTCTCGCCGGTGACGCCGGACCACGTCAGTCCGGAGGCGCCGTGGCCCGCGATCGAGGAGCTGGCCGCCCACACCTCGGCCGCCGGTTTCGCGATGCAGGAGCGGCTCACCGTCTACCCGGAGTACGTGCTGCGCGGCGAGCCCTGGCTGGACCCGCGGCTGCGCCCGCACCTCGACGCGCTGGCCGATCCGGCCACCGGCCTGGCCCGCCCCGACGCGCCGGTGGTCGGCCGCCCCTGGCAGGAGCCGGAGGACCTGCCGACCGCCTCCGGCCGCACCGACCTGCACCGCACCATCGACACCGAGGGCCGCAGCCACGACCGCCGGGCCGACTTCGAGGAGGTCTACGGCGACTGGGAGGCGCTGCGCGAGCAGGTCGCCAGGATTCCTGCCGCCAGGCTGGACGGGGACGTCCGGGCCGCCCTCGCGGTGGCCGCCGACGACCCCACGATGCTGACGGACGACCAG
The DNA here is from genome assembly GCF_029892145.1 of Kitasatospora sp. GP30. NCBI lineage: Bacteria > Bacillati > Actinomycetota > Actinomycetes > Kitasatosporales > Streptomycetaceae > Kitasatospora > Kitasatospora sp. GP30. Next base: position 35,279 of record NZ_JARZAH010000009.1, on the reverse strand, counting down.
GCGCTCGCCCTGTTCCAGGCCGACGGCCCGGCGCTGGACGCGCTCTGCGCCATCGCCGACGCGGTGCGGCGGGACGCGGTCGGCGACGAGGTGACGTACTGCGTCACCCGGAACATCAACTTCACCAATGTCTGCTACACCGGTTGCCGGTTCTGCGCCTTCGCCCAGCGCCGCACCGACGCCGACGCCTACACGCTGTCGCTGGAGCAGGTGGCCGAACGGGCCGCGCAGGCCTGGGAGGTGGGCGCCACCGAGGTCTGCATGCAGGGCGGCATCCACCCCGACCTGCCGGGCACCGCCTACTTCGACATCGCCCGCGCGGTGAAGGAGCGGGTGCCGGGCATCCATGTGCACGCCTTCTCGCCGATGGAGGTGGTCAACGGCTCTGCGCGGACCGGGCTTTCGATCCGCGACTGGCTGAGCCGGGCCAAGGAGCACGGGCTGGACAGTATTCCGGGCACGGCGGCGGAGATCCTGGACGACGAGGTGCGCTGGGTGCTGACCAAGGGCAAGCTGCCCGCCGCCACCTGGGTCGAAGTCGTCACCACCGCACACGAGTTGGGCCTGCGCTCGTCGTCCACCATGATGTACGGGCATGTGGATACGCCCGCGCACTGGCTGGGCCACCTGCGGCTGCTGGCCCGGATCCAGCAGCAGACCGGCGGGTTCACCGAGTTCGTCACGCTGCCGTTCATCCACACCAACGCGCCGGTCTACCTGGCCGGCATCGCCCGCCCCGGGCCGACCCACCGGGACAACCGGGCGGTGGTCGCGATGGCCCGGCTGCTGCTGCACCCGCACATCCGCAACGTCCAGACCAGCTGGGTGAAGCTGGGCGCGGACGGCGCCGCCGAGATGCTCCGCAGCGGCGCCAACGACCTGGGCGGCACCCTGATGGAGGAGACCATCTCCCGGATGGCCGGCTCCGCCTACGGCAGCTACAAGTCGATCCGCGAGCTGGAGGCGATCGCCGCCGCGGCCGGCCGTCCGGCCCGCCAGCGCACCACCGACTACGGCGAGGTGCCGGCCGAGCGCCGGGCCGCCGCGCTCGCCTCGGACGGCCATCTGCCGCAACTGCTGCCGGTGCTGGACTGAGAGCGGGCGAGACGCTGGCGTTGACGTCGGCGTCAAGGTCTACCGTCGAGGAGGAAGAGCGGGGGGCGGGCGCGATGCGGATCGGTGAGCTGGCGGCACGGGCGGGAACGACCACCCGGACGCTGCGGTACTACGAGTCGCGCGGCCTGCTCACCGCGCGCCGCAGCGGCAACGGCTACCGCAGCTACGGCGAGGCGGAGTTGCAGCTGGTCCGGCAGATCCGGCTGCTGCAGGACTTCGGCTTCGAGCTGGAGGACACCCGCCCGTTCGTGGAGTGCCTGCAGGCCGGGCATCCGGAGGGCGACTCCTGCCCGGCCTCGCTGGAGGTGTACCGGCGCAAGCTGGCCGAGCTGGACGCCTGCCTGGCCCGGCTCGGCGAGGTGCGCGAGCAGGTCGCCGGCCAGCTGGCCCGTGCCGAGCTGGCGGCGACCGCCGCGGAGCCGCGCTGCGAACTGACCGACGAGTGGAGGAACAGGGACGATGGCTGACGGACTGACCCAGGTGACCGACGAGACCTTCGCCGACGAGGTGCTGGCCAACGACCTCCCGGTGCTGGTGGACTTCACCGCCGACTGGTGCCCGCCGTGCCGGCAGATCGCCCCGGTGCTGGCCGCGGTGGCATCCGAGGAGGGGCACCGGCTCAAGGTGGTGGCGCTGGACGTGGACCACAACCCGCAGACCCAGGCGGCCTACGGGGTGCTGTCGATGCCGACCCTGATGGTGTTCCGGGGCGGGCAGCCGGTGAAGTCGATGGTGGGTGCCCGCGCCAAGGCCCGCCTGCTGCGTGAGCTGTCCGAGGTGCTCTGACGGCGCGCCGCGCCGAAACTCGTTGCCGCAGCCGGGGGCCGGTCCCTATGCTCGGTGCCCCGACGCGGCGACGGAGACGAGTAGCCGCGGGACCATGCGAGCCGAGAGAGCCGCCGGCAGCTGTGAAGGCGGCCTCGCATCCCGTGGCGAAGACACTCCCGAGGGTCGGCAGGCAGGACCGAATGAGGCCGTCGCCTCCGGGTGGCGGCGAAAGCGCGGTGGCACCGCGAGTCACCCTTCTCGCCCGCGCTTCCAAGGGATCAGCCGAGGTCCGTGGAGGACTACGATGATCCACCCCACCGAGAGCACCACCCGCACCCTGGTCTCCCGACTGCGTTCGCGGATCGGGCAGACCGTCACCGTCTGCGGCTGGGTGCAGACCTCACGCCTGCAGAGCGTGATGCAGTTCGTCCTGGTCCGCGACCACACCGGCACCGTGCAGCTGACCCACCGGCGGGACGGCGGCGCGTTGGAGGCCGTGCTGGACGGCGCGGCCACCGAGTCGGCGGTCCGGGTGACCGGCCGGGTGGTCGACAACCCGGTGGTCAAGCTGGGCGGCCTGGAGATCGTCCCGGAGGCGGTCGAGGTGCTGGCGCCGGCCACCGCCCCGCTGCCGATCGACGAGCAGTCCGGTCCCGAACACCGGCTGGACTGGCGGTTCCTGGACATCCGACGGCGGCCGGCCGCCCGACTGGGATTCACCGTGGCCGCCACCCTGGAGCAGGGCCTGCGCGAGTACGCCCAGGTGCACGGCTGCACCGAGCTGCACACCCCGAAGCTGATGGGCACCGCCTCCGAGTCCGGCGCCGAGGTGTTCCGGGTCGACTACTTCGGCGGCAGCGCCTATCTCGCCCAATCCCCGCAGTTCTACAAGCAGATGGCGATCGCCTCCGGCATCGACCGGGTCTTCGAGGTCGGCCCGGTGTTCCGCGCCGAGCCCTCGTACACCTCCCGGCACGCCACCGAGTTCACCGGCGTCGACGTGGAACTCGGCTGGACCCGCGACGCGGAGGAGGTGCAGGCCTTCGAGGAGGGCATGATCGCGCACGCCCTCGCCCTGGTGGCCGAGCGCCACGGCGCCGAGATCCAGGCCGAGTTCGGGGTCGAGGTGACCGTGCCGAAGACCCCGTTCCCGCGGCTGGCCATGGCCGAGGCACAGGAGTTGCTGCGCGGCGCGGGCTGGGACCCGGAGGGCGGCAAGACCGACCTCGACGCGGAGGGCGAGCGCCTGCTCGGCTCGCTGATGCGGGAGCGGACCGGGCACCAGTTCGTCTTCGTCACCCACTATCCGGCGAGCATCCGGCCGTTCTACCACGCCCGCCCGGCGGGTCGGCCGGACCTGACGCTCAGCTTCGACCTGCTCTGGCAGGGCCTTGAGGTCACCACCGGCGCGCAGCGCGAGCACCGCTACGACGTGCTCGCCGCCCAGGCCGCCGAGAAGGGCATGTCGCTGGAGCCGCTCACCGACTACCTCAACTGCTTTCGCTACGGCTGTCCGCCGCACGGCGGTTTCGGGATGGGCCTGAACCGGATGCTGATGGTGCTGCTCGGGCTCGGTTCGATCCGGGACGCGGTCTTCCTGTTCCGCGGGCCGAACCGGCTGACGCCCTGACGGGCCGTCGGCTGCCGTGGCGCACGGGCCTCTTGTAGCGGGCGGACTTGTTGTAGCGGACACGTCGCGACCGGTCGCCTCGACGAACTACAGTGCGAGGCGCCCGGTCGGCCCCGGGCGCCGTCCCGTCGCCCAGTGAAAGGCCGTCATCCGTGATACCTCTGTGGTCGCGCGCCCAGCAGCAGGACTACCGCAGCCGGGTGCGCGGAGTGCTGCTCGGCGGGGCGCTCGGCGACGCGCTCGGCGCCGGCATCGAGTTCGACTCGATCGAGGCGATCCGCGCCGCCCACGGCCCGGACGGTGTCACCGGGTTCGCACCCGCCTACGGGCGGCGCGGGGCGGTCACCGACGACACCCAGATGGCGCTGTTCACCGTCGACGGCCTCATTCGCGCCCATGTCCGGCAGGCCGTCGGCGGCTGGCATCCGCCCACCGACGTGCAGCACGCCTATCTGCGCTGGGCCGCCACCCAGGCCGACTGGGGGCCGGACGAGCGCCGCACCGACCTCGGCTGGCTGGGCCGCGAGGAGTGGCTCTACGCCCGGCGGGCGCCCGGCCAGGCCTGCCTGTCCGCGCTCACCGGCCCGGACGCCGAGCGGCTCGGCACCCTGGAGCAGCCGAAGAACCCCGACTCCAAGGGCTGCGGCACGGTGATGCGGGCCGCGCCGTTCGGGCTGCTGATCGGCTGGGACCCGGCCCTGGTGTGCCAACTCGCCATCGAGTGCTCGGTGCTGACCCACGGCCACCCCAGCGGCTACCTGTCGGCGGGCGCCCTGGCGGTGATCGTGCACACCGTGCTGCGCGGCGGCACCGTGGAGGAGGGCGTGGAGCTGGCGCTCGCGCTGCTGGCCGAGCGGCCGGGCCACGAGGAGACGGCGGGGGCGCTGCGCGGGGCGCTGGCGGCGGTGCGGGCCGGCGAGCCGTCGCCGGCCCGGGTGGCCGAGCTGGGGGAGGGCTGGGTGGCCGAGGAGGCGCTGGCGATCGGCGTGTACTGCGCGCTGGTGGCCGAGGACGTCCGCTCGGGGCTGCTGCTGTCGGTCAACCACTCGGGGGACAGCGACTCGACCGGGACGGTCTGCGGGAGCCTGCTGGGCGCGCTGCACGGGGAGACCGCGCTGCCGGGGGAGTGGCTGGCCGAACTGGAGGGCCGGGGCACCATCCTGCAACTGGCCGACGATCTGGTGCTGGAGCTCAGCCAGGGGGCCGAGTTGCACGGCCCCGGCGCGGGGCCGGCCTGGCGGGAGCGCTACCCCGTGGGGTGAGTGGCAGCGCAACCGCCAGGCCGGCCCCGGGACTTGCCCGAGGTCTTGCTCAAGGTGCCGGTGTCTGGCTCAAGGTGCCGAGGTCTTGCTCAACGTGCCGACGCCGCAGGGTCAGCAGCCGTCGAACCGCCCGTCGAACCGCCCGCCGGCCGCCGCGCCGGCGAAGGCCCGCCAGGCGGACCGGGAGAAGTGCAACCGTGGGCCCGCCTCGTCCTTGGAGTCCCGGACCGCCACCACGGCCGGTGCCGGTTCGGCGACCTCCACGCAGTTCCCGTTCGGACCGCTGTGGCTGCTCTTGCGCCAACTCGGTTCAGCGCTCTGGGCCTTGAATCGCATTCTCGTATGCCTCCGCATAGGTATTGATCAACGACCGGGATTCCGCGACCCCGAACGCGGCCGCGCGCAGGTGGTCGTAGAGACCGGTATAGCGGCGGACATCCTGGTCCTTCTCCAGGTAGAGGTCGCTCGTCACACCTTCGAAGTAGACGACCGTCGAATCGGCTGACTCGGGGAACTCCAGGAGGGAGAATGTCCCGGTCATGCCGGGGTGGGCGCCGTACTGGAAGGGCACCACCTGGATGTTGACGTTGGCGCGCTCGCTGACCTCCAGCAGTTTGCGCATCTGACCGGCCATCACCGCCGGCCCGCCGACCTCCCGGGCCAGCACCGCCTCGTCTATCACCGACCAGAAGCTGGACAGCTGGTCCTCGCCGGAGAGCCGGTCCTGCCGCTTGAGCCGGACCTCCACCCGCTGCCGCATCGCCTCCATGGTGGTGTCCGGCTGGGTGCCGAGCACCGAGGCCTCCGCGTACTCGCGGGTCTGCAGCAGCCCGGGTACGAAGGACGACTCGTAGGAGCGGATCGAGTACGCCTCCATCTCCAGGCCGATGTAGACGCTGTACGGGATGTCGCCGAAGTCGTTCCACCAGCCGCGCTGCTTGGACTCCTTGGCCATCTCCATCAGGCTGTTGCGCAGCTTGGCGTCGGTGACCTCGTAGACGTCGCACAGGTCGCGGACGTCGCGCGGGCTGATGCTGCGACGGCCGTTCTCCAGGCGGCTGATCTTCGACTGCGAGACGATCAGGCGCTCGGCGACCTGCTCGGCCGTCATGCCCTTCTGCTCGCGCAGTCGGCGCAGCTCAGCGCCCAGCCTCCGTCGGCGGACTGTGGGATTGACGCTGGCGGACACATCGACCTCCGGCAGTACCTCTGGGGTGGATGGCGGTGCGGGGTGGTGCACGGCCGGTGCGGCGGAGCCGGCCGGTGTGTCGCCCGCCCCGCCCTCGGCTTTCAGCAGCATGGCACCCCCGATGGCAATGCCGCCGGGATATGCGCCCAGCAGCCCCGGACTCTGCCGAAATCCGGCGGAGTCGGGTGTCGAAGTGGTAATGGGATGGAACGACGGCGGGGCGGCCGCCCCGCCGCAGTTGCGTGGGCGACCGCCCCGGAGGCCGGTGTCAGCCGCAGGTGTCACGGCCGACCTGATCCATGAGAGAGGCCCTAGCGGGCGCCGACCCTGCCCGCCGCCGCCACCGGGCCGCCACGGGACCCGACGGAGCCGTTGCGCGCCGCCGGTGCCCTGCCCGTGGTGCTGGGGCGGGACTGCTGGGCCGGCAGGCCGTTCTGCACGTCCATCACGGCGTGCGCGACCATCCCGCCGAGGGGGTCGTAGCGGATCAGGTCGCGCAGCCGTGACCGCGAGGACCTGCCCTCGTTACCCGGATAGAGGTGCTTGCCCAGGCCCACCGCGTGCGCCAGTGCGGCCAGCGCTGCCGTCCGGGGGTCCGGTGGCACGCCGGTGCGGATCGCGGTGTCGAGACGCTGCTTGATGGCGGCGTTGGTGCAGTCGTCCGACGCCTGGTACCGCGTCGTCGGCAGCACGCCGCACACCTGCCCCGGCACGGCGGCCACCATGCCGCACCGCTCCAGGTGCGCCAGATAGGTCTGCCGCAGCCCCAGCCGGGGCCCGCCGATCCAGTGCGCGGCACGCACCGGACTGCCGCGGCGGCGCAGCAGCTCCAGCGCGTGGTCCAGGGTCGGATCGCCGGTCGGGCGGGCCAGGATCACGGCGATCCGGTCTCCGTCCGGGACGATCCGTCCGGCCAGGGACAGCTCGACGAGCTGCGCCCCGGCGAGTCCGAGGTCGAGGGTCTGCGGCTGTGCCGTGGTACCCGTGGTCGGGTCCAGAGCGAGCAGCAGGAGTTCCTCGGGAATTGTTCTACGACTCTTGCCCATCCAAGCCTCCCCGCGTGGATGAATGACAGCGTGACGCCTCTCACACGGACTTGTCGAGTACGCCTCCGAATCGTGACCTTGCCCGGGGAACCACCCGTCGATACCTGAATGGCCGTGCCAGGACTGCCCGATGGGGCGGAACCGGCGCCCGGCATGCGGATGTCCTTGCCGATGCCGAGTCAGAAGGGCGCAATAACCGCCGGTGGAACGGGGTGTGGCGGGCAGCGGACGGCTCACGGCTGGCGGAGACTGTAGCGGTGCACCGGACGGCCGAGTCCGCGGCACCGCGCGGCGGCATGTGGACACGGCATGCGAAGCATGTGACCAACGAGGAGGTCGGGAAACGTGGGCGAGGCCCCGGAGAAGGTGAAGGACGGGGAGCGGGAGCAGCCCGCAGGCGGCGCCGAGGCGGTGCCGCCGGAGACGGCCGGGGCGGCCGACGGCGGCTCGACCGTTCATCTGCGCGTCCGTGATGTGGACAGCGCGACCACCTTCCTGCGGGTGCCCGAACCGGAGCCGGAGCCCGAACCGGAGGAGCCGGCCGAGTCGAAGGCGCAGGCGGTTGATCCGCGTCTCGCGATCCGGGACGGAGAGTCGGCCGAGGACGAGACGGGCGACGACGCTGACGCGGCGGACGACGAGGCTGACGCGGCGGACGACGAGGCTGACGCGGCGGACGAAGAGGCGAAGGCGGAGGCCGAGTCGGAGACCGAGTCCGACACGGCGGACGAGTCTGACGAGGAGTCCGAGGAGTCCGAGGAGTCGGTCGCTCCGGCGGCTGAGGAGGAGTCCGAGAAGGAGCCCGTGGACGCGTCGAAGGACGGGTCCACGGAGGAGGAAACGGACGAGCAGGACGAATCGGAGGACGAGCCCGAGGGCAAGTCCGAGGGCGAATCCGCGGCGGAGTCTGACGAGGAGTCCGAGGACGAGGCCGACGACGAGTCGCCGAAGATTGCCGCGCCATCGGGTGATACAACGTCAACTCAGGCCCCGCTGGCCACCCCCGCCACCGCCGGCGCGCCCAAGGGGGTGTTCGGTCCGGCTCCCGATCTTGACGAGGAGCCGCCGGCCGCCAAGCCGGACGCCGAGCGCACCATGATGCTGGCTTCGCCCGCCGCCAAGCCCGCCAAGCCTGGTGTCGAGCCGGACGCCAAGCCCGAGTCCAAGCCGGACGCCGAGCGCACCATGCTGCTGGCCGCGCCCGCCGCCAAGCCTGCTACCGAGCCGGACGCCAAGCCCGAGTCCAAGCCGGACGCCGAGCGCACCATGCTGCTGGCCGCGCCCGCCGCACCGGACACCAAGCGCACCGTCCTGTCCTCCCCGGCCCCGTCTCCGGCCGCCAAGGCCGCCAAGCCCGCCCCCAAGCCGGCCCCGGCGCCCTCCGCTGCCGCGACCCCCGCCGCCCAGTCCCAGCCCGTCCCGCAGCCCGTCTCGGCGGCCCAGCCCCAGCCCCAGCCCGCCCCCGCCGCCCCGCGCGTCCCCCCGGTCCGCCGGGCCCTGCGCGGCGCCGTGCTCTGGGGCCTGGTCGCCGTGCTGGTGATCGGCGCCCTGGTGGCCGCCCAGCTGCTGCGCCCGCTGCCCGCCCCCAAGCTCCAGCTGAGCGCCCCGACCTCCTACACCTTCACCGGTGACCCGGTCGCGCTGCCCTGGCCCACCAAGGGCCAGGCGGCCGCCGAGGTGATCGGCCTGGGCCCGCTCGGCAGCTCGGGGCCTGACCACCACCCGGTGCCGATCGCCAGCGTGACCAAGGTGATGACCGCCTACCTGGTGCTGCAGAAGCACCCGCTGAAGCGCGGCGAGTCCGGTCCGACGATCACCGTGGACAAGGCCGCCGCCCAGGAGGCCAACGACCCGGACCAGTCCAGCGCCAAGGTCGTCGAGGGCCAGCAGCTCAGCGAGTACGAGGCGTTGGAGCTGCTGATGCTGCCCAGCGCCAACAACATCGCCCGGCTGCTCGCCCGCTGGGAGGCCGCCGGCTCCGAGCAGGACTTCGTCAAGCAGATGAACCAGCAGGCCGCCGCCTTCGGCATGGTCGACACCACCTACGCGGACCCCGCCGGCTACAACTTCACCGGCACCAAGAGCACCGCCAAGGACCAGCTGAAGCTCGGCGAGCAGGTGATGGGTAACGAGGTCTTCCGGGAGATCGTCTCCGAGAAGTCGACCATCATCGCGAACAACGTCATAAAGAACACCAATGAGCTGATCGACCCGAAGACCGGGGTGATCGGCGTGAAGACCGGCTCCTCCAACCCGTCCCTCAGCTGCCTGATGTGGGCGGCGACCAAGGAGGTCGGCGGCACCCAGCAGCTGCTCCTCGGGGTGACCCTGGGCCAGCCGACGACCGCCACCGACGACATCATCAAGGCCGCCCAGACCGTCAGTTCGAAGATCATCACGGCGGGCCAGTCCGCCGTCACCGGCAAGACCCTGGTCAAGCAGGGCGAGCAGGTCGGCTCCGTCTCGGACGGCCTGGGCGGCCAGGTGCCGCTGGTGGCGGCCAAGGACCTGGTGGTGCCGGGCTTCACCGGAGTCGCCACCACGGTGGCCTACCAGCCCTCCGGCAGCCTCGGCCACACCGCCGCCGCGGGCACCCAGGTCGGTGTCCTGACCGCCGGCAGCGGCCCGGGCCAGGTGCAGGTCCCGGTCGTCCTGCAGCGCGACCTCGCCCCGCCGTCGATCCTGTCCCGCCTCTCCCGGCTCGGCTAGCGCCCCCGGAACGCAGCGCGGCCCGCACACCTCGGGGTGTGCGGGCCGCGCTGCTGTCGCGCCGGGTCAGCGGCGCTTCTTCTTGCCGGTCAGCTTGGCGAACCGGGACTGCATGCCCCAGATGGTGACCCGCCAGAGCGCCTCGAACACGATGTTCTTGCTCATCTTGGAGGCGCCGTGCTCGCGCTCGACGAAGGTGATCGGCACCTCGGCGACCTTGAAGCCGCTGCTCACCGAGCGGAACGCCAGGTCGACCTGGAAGCAGTAGCCGGCCGAGGCGACCTGGTCCATGCCCAGGCCGAGCAGGGTCTCCTTGCGGAACGCCCGGTAGCCGCCGGTGACGTCCCGGATCGGCACGCCCAGCATCAGGCGGGAGTACGTCGAGCCGCCGCGGGAGAGCAGCAGGCGCGACTTCGGCCAGTTGACCACCCGGCCGCCGGGCACCCAGCGCGAGCCCAGCACCAGGTCGGCGCCGCGCAGGCCACCGAGCAGGCGGTAGAGCTCCTCCGGCTGGTGCGAGCCGTCGGCGTCCATCTCGACCAGCACGTCGTAGCCGTTGTCGATGCCCCAGCGGAAGCCCGCCAGGTAGGCGGCGCCGAGGCCTTCCTTGCCCTTGCGGTGCATCACGTGGACGTTGCCGTCGACCGCCGCCATCTTGTCGGCGACCTCACCGGTGCCGTCCGGGCTGTTGTCGTCGGCGACCAGTACGTGCACCTCGGGAACGGCCGCGCGGACCCGGGAGACGATTCGCTCGACGTTCTCGATCTCGTTGTAGGTGGGGATGATGACCAGCACCTTGCCGAGATCGGCGAAGGAGGTCTCCAGGGGCGCAGTCACGCTAGAGCCTTTCAAGGTTGCTCCCGCGTCCAGCCGTGGACCACGGGGTGTCTTGCCAAGAGCCGATGGTAGCGACCCGAAACGGGCGCTGGTTAGCCAGCCCGAAACCGGCCCCTGGCTGGGCTGCTCACCAGCGGTGACGCGGGTGTGACGCGGGCAACACTCCGTCAAAGTGACGGGGGCAACACCTGACTGTTTGCTGGTTGTGACCCGCGTTACCCGGACAAGATCCTGACGGTCCATCGGCTGTGACGAGTCGGCCGGCAGGGCCCCACCGAAGGAGCGCGGATGTCAACTGGGACCGGAGCCCGGACGCCCGAGGGCGGCACGGTCGAGGGTGGAGTGGACCGGCTCAAGGCCAACTCGGTGGGCCTGGTCGGCGTGGTCTTCATGTCCGTCGCCACCGCCGCGCCGATCACCTCGATGACCGGCAACCTGCCGATCATCGTCGGTTCCGGCAGCGGCGTCGGCGCCCCCGCCGCCTACATCTTCGCCACCGTGGTGCTCACCGTGTTCTCGGTCGGCTACGTGGCGATGGCCCGGCACATCACCGCCGCCGGCGCCTTCTACGGCTTCATCTCGCACGGCCTGGGCCGGGTGGTCGGGATGGCTTCCGGGCTGCTCGCGGTGCTCGCCTACATCGTCTTCGAGGCCTCGATCATCGGCTTCTTCTCCTACTCGCTGCAGGGCCTGGTCGCCTCCCAGCTCGGTCTCCACCTGGCCTGGGGCTGGTACGCGATCCTCGGGCTGCTGGCGATCGGGGGAATGGCCTTCTTCGACATCCACCTGACCGCGAAGGTGCTGGGCGTCGCCCTGGTGCTGGAGATCGCGGTGCTGGCCGCGGTCTCGGCGGCCGTGGCGGTCAGCGGGGGCGGCCCGGACGGCATCCCGCTGGCCGCCGTCAACCCGGTCAACGCCTTCCACGGGGTGAACGGCGGCGGCACCGCGGCGGCCGGGCTCGGCCTGTTCTTCGCCTTCTGGTCCTGGGTCGGCTTCGAGTCCACCGCGATGTACGGCGAGGAGTCCCGCGACCCCAAGCGGGTGGTGCCCCGGGCCACCCTGATCGCGGTGATCGGCGTCGGCGTCTTCTACGTCTTCGTCTCCTGGATGATCATCTCCGCCAACGGGGTCGACAACGCGATCCACATCGCGGCCGGCCTGGTGCCCGGCAAGGACGGCAACAACCTGTTCTTCGATCCGCTGGGTTCACACTTCGGTGCCTGGGCTGTGAACGTCTTCCAGTGGCTGGTGGTCACCAGCTCCTTCGCCTGCGCGATGGCGTTCCACCAGTGCGCCGCCCGCTACCTCTACGCGATCGGCCGGGAGGGCTTCATCCACCGCGCGCTGGGCCGCACCCACCCCCGGCACGGCTCGCCGTTCGTCGCCTCGGCCGTCCAGTCGGTGATCGCGCTCGCCCTGGTCACCGCGTTCCTGGTGACGGGCAAGGACCCGTACGTCCACCTCTACAGCCTGCTGGCGCTGCTCGGCACCATGGCGATCCTGATCGTGCAGACGCTCTGCTCGTTCGCGGTGGTCGGCTACTTCCACGTGCAGGGCAGGCACCCCGAGACCCGGCACTGGCTGCGCACGCTGGTCGCGCCGCTGGTCGGCGGGGTGGCGATGGCCGGCGTGGTGACGCTGCTGGTGCTGAACCTGGGCACCGCGGCCGGTCCGGCCGCGTCCACGCTCCTCTTCAAGCTGATCCCGTACCTGGTGATCGGCACCTTCCTCGGCGGCATCGGGCTGGCGGTCTACATGAAGCGCCGCAGTCCCGAGCGGTACGCCCGGATGGGCCGGATCATCCTCGAGGACTCCGCCGAGCGCGCCACCGACCAGCCGGTGCCCGCCGGCTCCTGACCCCTCTGACGACCCCCGATCCCAGCCGAGAGGACCCTTCATGCCCCGCACCAACCCCCTGCACGCGCTGCGCAAGCTGGCCGGCGAGCACGCCGCCGCCGACCGGCTTCGGCTCCCGGTCGGCGAACTGCGCGAGCTGCGCGCGGACGCCGCCGCCGAGCCGAGCGGCCCGGGCCGCCGGGACCTGCTGCGCGCCGCCGCCCTGGCCGGGGTGGCGGTGGCCGCGGTGGGCAGCGGGCTGGCGGCCGCTCCCCGGGCCCGGGCGGCCGCCCTGCCGCCGGTCCGCAAGGACGCCCGGATCGCCGTGGTCGGCGCTGGCATAGCCGGTCTCAACGCCGCCCTCACACTCCACGACGCCGGTGTGAAGTGCACCGTCTACGAGGCCGACCCGGACCGGATCGGCGGCCGGATGTACTCGCAGACGCGCTACTGGAAGAACGGCCAGACCAGCGAGATCGGCGGCGAGCTGATCGACACCGACCACGTCACGCTGCTCGCCCTCTGCAAGCGCTTCGGCCTGCCGCTGGTCGACTTCCTGCACTCGGGCCCGGCCGACGCCCGCGAGGTGCTCTGGTTCGACGGCCGCTACTACCCGCGCGCCCAGGCCGACCTGGACTTCGCCCCGGTCTGGCGCCGGCTGCAGGCCGACAACTCGGCCGCCGGGAGCGTCTCCTGGGACTCCTCCAGCGCGGCCGGCCGGGCCTTCGACGCGATGACCATCCGCGACTGGATCGAATCCCGGGTGCCCGGCGGGCGCCACTCCCAGCTGGGCCGCTGGCTGGACGTCGGCTACAACGTCGAGTACGGCGCCGACACCGACATCCAGTCCTCGCTGTCGATCATCCAGCAGCTGGGCGGCCAGGACGATCCGGCGCACTTCAACCTGTGGGGCGCCAGCGACGAGCGCTACCACGTGGTCGGCGGCAACGACCAGGTGCCGCACGCCATCGCCGACGCGCTCCCGGCCGGCACCGTGCGCCCGGGCCACGAACTGCTCGCGATCCGCGCCAACGACGACGGCACCCAGACGCTGACCTTCTCGGTCGGCGGCACCCTGAAGACGGTCACCGCCGACCACACCGTGCTCGCCGTCCCGCTAGGCGTGCTGCAGCGCCTGGACTACTCCCGGGCCCGCTTCGACGACCGGATGACCCGCCTGCTGAAGGCGGCCCGGATGGGCTCCTGTACCAAGCTCAACATGCAGTTCCACCAGCGCACCTGGCTCGGCACCGGCCCCTGGCCGGGCGTCGCGGCCGGCGACCTCTTCAGCGACCTGGACTTCCAGCAGACCTGGGACACCACCAAGCCGCAGCCCGGCACCAGCGGCATCCTGCTGCAGTACGGCGGCGGCTCGCTGGCCCACTCGCTCAGCCCGTCCGGCCCGTTCAACACCGCCCAGCAGGACCCGTACGTGGCCGCCACCGCCCGCCGCATGCTGGGCCTGGTGGACCGCGCCTTCCCCGGCACCAGCGCCCAGTGGAACGGCCTGGCCCAGCTCTCCGCCTGGCACCGCAACCCCTACTCCTGGGGCGCCTACTCCTACTACCCGACCGACTACATCCACCGCTTCGCCGGCTACGAGGCGGCCCGCCAGGGCAACGTCCACTTCGCCGGCGAGCACACCTCGGTGGACTTCCAGGGCTTCATGAACGGCGGCGCCGAGACCGGTGAGCGAGTCGCCAAGGAGCTGCTGGCCGCGCTCGCCTGACGGCAGCTCAGCTCTCCTCGTCCTCCTGCCGGTCCCGGGCCAGCGACTCCTTCAGCCCGTCCAGCAGGAGGACGAAGTTGTCCAGATCCCCGTTCTGCAGCACTTCGGTCCCCGTGGTCACGCTCGTGTCACTCATGCCGACGACGCTAGCCGCCACCAATCAACAACGGATAAGCGCAACGCCGGACGGCCCGACTACCCTTCGTGACCGACCTTTCCCTCCGGCCGCGATCCGCTAGGCTGTCGGGTGCGCGAGCCCCAGTAGCTCAGGGGATAGAGCACAGCTCTCCTAAAGCTGGTGTCGCAGGTTCGAATCCTGCCTGGGGCACACCATGCGCAGGCCCCCTCGGGTGATCACCTGAGGGGGCCTCAGCCGTTCTGCCACCTGTTGCCGTTGCGCCCCTTGCGGTTGACTGCGAACGCTTTGGGGCGGCGGCCTTCGCCGGGGAGCGGGCCAGTCGGCGCGCTAGGCTGCGGAGCGCGACGTGGGGGACACGGTCGCGAGGGGAGACGGGGGAGACAGAGCATTGGACATCGCGACCCTGAAGAACGCCGACCTGGTGGCCCTGCAGGGGGCTCAGAGCGCCTATGCGCAACTGGTCACCGCGTTCGGCCACCACGTTGACGACTGGCGCAGCCAGGTGACCGGTGGGCTGGACAAGGCGCCGTGGACTGGCAGCACGGCCGTGCAGGTGCGGGGCGATCTCGCCACCTTCGACAGCAAGTTGCAGGCCGCCCACGACGAACTGAACCTGGTCAGCGCGACCTTGGCCGATGCGGAGAAGTCGTTCGCGATCGCCCAGGCGCAGCTGATCCAGGCGCTGGACGACGCCCAGGCCGCGCACCTCACCGTCAACCCCGACGGCAGCATGACCTGGGACAACGAGAAGTCCTCGCCGACCTACGCGGGAGACGACGCGCAGGCGAAGGCCACCGAGATCGGCAGCCGGATCACCCAGGCGCTCGACGAGGCCGCCCAGGCCGACCAGCTGATCTCCTCGCGGCTGAAGCACTTCAACGACAACGCCACCAGCGGCACCGGCCTGGACAGCGCCACCGCCGGGGCGGACCAGCAGACCGAGAACAACCGGGAGAACATCCCCCAGCAGGGCACCGACCCGAACAAGGTCAAGGCCTGGTGGAACGGGCTGACGCCCGCTGAGCAGCAGGACCTGATCAACAACCACCCGCAGGACATCGGCAACCTCGACGGTATCCCGTCGGCCAGCCGCGACCAGGCCAACCGCATCGGCCTGACCCGGATCCAGAGCGATCTGCAGGCCAAGATCGCCGCGCTCGGCCCGGAGCCGCCGATGTTCGACGGGCTGGTCTCCGGCGGCTTCCCGATCCAGACCGGGGCGTACACGGAGTGGAAGCAGAAGCACGACGCGCTGCAAGGCCAGTTGGACCAGTACAACCACATCCAGGACCGCCTGACCGCGGATGACCAGGCCTATGCCAAGGACCCGTCCAGCCACCCCAGGGACTACCTGCTCGGCATCAGCACCCAGGGCCAGGGCCGCGCGATCCTCTCCTTCGGCAACCCGGACACGGCGAAGAACGTCAGCGCGTACGTTCCCGGAGTGACGACCACGCTCGACTCGCTGCGCCCCATGGATCCGAGTCAGACACCCGGTGAGAACGAGGCGGACAACGCCCTGAGCGTCTGGACGGCGGCGGACAGGAGGCCGGGCGGCCATCCGACCGCGTCGATCGTCTGGCTCAACTACGACCCGCCGTCTTCTCTCACGGGCGGTATGGACACCGGAGCGGCGGACGCCGGCGCACCCACCTACGCCAAGTTCCTCACCGGAATCCGGGACACCCACCAGGGCGCGCCGCCGCACGTGACCTCGATCGGTGACAGCTACGGCTCGTACGTCGCCACCGAGTCGGCGAAGCTGGCGGCCGACCAGCCCGGCACCTACAGCCCGCCCGACGACCTCGTGCTCACCGGAAGCCCAGGCGTGCCGGTGGCAAAGGCGTCGGATCTTCACATGAACGGTCATGTGTGGGTGGGTACATCGCCCTTGGACCCGGTCCATCTGATCACCTCGGGTACGCCTGCTGGGTTGGGCCCCGCCGACCCCGCCGACCCTTCATGGGGAGGGAACAACTTCACCGTTGCCAACGGCACCATCGGGGGCCTGGGTGGAGACAACCACACCGCGTATCTGACGCAGCGGGGCGGCCCCTCACTGCCGAACATCGCCAATATCGTCACCGGGAACTACGGTGACGTGAACCTGGAGCCGCCCCGTGAGTGACGGCCGCGAGAAGAAGCGCCGCAAGTGGAGCTGGGCTCTGGTGGCCGTGCTCGTGCCTGTGGCACTGGTCGGCGGCGGTTGCTGGCTGCTCAACGACCACCCGGTGGTCTCCCGGGCCACCGCGATGGCAGAGCTCGACTCGGCAGTGGACGGCTCTCTCGGCGCGATCGATCCGCCGCTGTCCTCAGCCAGCCTGGGTTCTTACGACGTGGCCCCGCATTACCAGTACGGATTCGACCTCAAGTTGCACAGCACCGGTGACGCGAGTTTCAGTCGCGAGCAGGTCGTGCTCACCGACATCGTGCCGGCCAAGTTCGCGACGTTCAGAGAGCAGGAGGAGAAGTACTGGAGAAGCCACGGATACACCGACATCCACGCGAAGACGAACACGACGATGGGCGGCTATCAGCAGCCCGTACTGTCCGCGACGTCGCCCGCAGGCGCAAAGATCGCGGTGACCCTGGGGCATCCGGACCGCGCCAGTGCTGATGTCACAGCCAGCGTGGACTGGGTGGAGTTCGGTAAAGGGGGGGCCTGGCAGAGCCCGCAGCCGCCCGGGCCGAAGGTCGGCGTCGCGGTTGACTGGCCTGTGGTCGACGACCCGTTCTGGTCACACTGAACGCCCCGCCGTTGCCCGTAGGTGTTCGAATCCTGCCTGAGCGCGGCACACGAGGCCCTCTCAGGTAGCCGCCTGAGGGGGCTTCAGTCATGCCGCCGCCGCAGACTGTGATCATCCGTCATCAGCCGTCGTGGCCAAGGGATCGAACGGCCAGTGCGATATAATCCGGCATGGCGTGATGGAAGTTCAGCGCCTGTGCAGCACCGTCCAGGTCGGGTCCGTAGTGCTTTCGCAGTCGATTCCGCCGCGCGTGCGAGCACTGCCACGCCGGGTGTGCCCGCTCTCGGGAATCCAGAGGGCGAGTTCTTCCCACAGGGCGCTACCGGCCGGCGACGATCCGCACCGCCCGCACGAGCCGCGCCAATTCACCGGTACCGGTGTTCCGGCTCCTTTCTGGAGACGACGTGAAAATCCTCCCCGAGATCTCTCGTACGCTGAGTGAGTACCTCCTCATCCCGGGCCTGACCACAGAAGACTGCACTCCGGACAATGTGGATCTCGGGGCGCCGATGGTGCGTCACCAGGTCGGCGAGGAGCCGAGGATCCGGATCGCCACGCCCATGGTGAGCGCCATCATGCAGGCGGTCTCGTCACCGACGCTGGCGGTGGCACTGGCGCAGGTCGGCGGGCTGTCGTTCATCCACCAGAACCAGCAGATCGAGGACCAGGCCGCCGACGTGCTGGCGGTGAAGCGGCACAAGGCCGGCTTCCGCACGAGCGAGGTCACCGTGGCGCCGCAGACGCCGCTCGGCGAGCTCGCCCGGCAGCTGTCCGAGGCCGAGCAGGGCGTGGCGGTGGTCACCCACAGCGGGGACGTGGACGGCGAGTTCCTCGGGATCATCAGCCTCGACGACTTCCACCTGGAGCGCCACGGGGCGTCCGAGACCGCCGGCAACCGGATGCGGGGCCGGGACGGTCTGGTCACCGCGCCGGCCTCGGTCACCCTGTCCGAGGCGAACGAGCTGATCTGGCGGCACCACCTGGACGTGCTGCCGGTGCTTGAGGACGGCCGGGTCGCCTCCCTGGTCCTCAAGCGGGACTACCAGGCCCACAAGACGTACCACCGGGCGACGGTGGACAGCGAGAAGCGTCTGCGGGTGGGCGCCGGTATCAATTCCCGTGACTACAAGGACCGCATTCCCGCCCTGGTGGAGGCCGGCGCGGACGTGCTGTGCCTGGATTCCTCCGACGGCTATTCCGTCTACCAGGCGAAGACCCTCGAATTCGCCCGGGAGACGTACGGGGACGATGCTTTCGTCGGTGCGGGGAATGTCGTCGACGGGCGGGCTTTCCGCTATCTGGCCGACGCGGGCGCGGCGTTCGTGAAGGTCGGTATCGGCGGCGGCGCCATCTGCACCACCCGGGCGCAGAAGGGCATCGGCCGCGGGCAGGCCTCCGCGCTGCTCGCCGTGGTCGAGGCGCGTGACGCCTACGCCCAGGAGACCGGGGTGTACGTGCCGCTGTGCTGCGACGGCGGCCTGCTCAACGACTCGCACATGGCGATGGCGCTGGCGATGGGGGCGGACTTCATCATGCTCGGCCGCTACTTCGCCCGCCTCGACGAGAGCCCGTCGCGCAAGCTCCAGATCGGCGGCCAGTGGTACAAGGAGTACTGGGGTGAGGGCTCGCAGCGCGCGCAGAACGCGGCCCGCTACGGTCAGCGCGGTCAGATGGTCTTCGAGGAGGGCGTCGACGGCTACGTGCCCTACGCCGGCAGCCTGTACGACAACGTGGAGCGGACCCGGGCGAAGCTGATCTCCACGATGATCAGCTGCGGGTCGACGAACCTGCGGGACTTCCACCGGGACGCGGTGCTGGTTCCGGTGTCGGCGGAGTCGTTCAAGCAGACCGGGGCGGAGATCGAGGTCCGCCGGCCCGCGATCGACGCCGGGCAGTGAGCTGATCGGCCGGGCTGCCGTCCGGCCGGGGGCGGCCCCGTGCCACCGGCGTGACTGCCGGTCGGCGCGGGGCCGTTCGCCTGTGCACCACCTGAGGGCGGCCGACGGCGCGCGTAGGGTGGGAGTGGCCGGTTGTTCCCGGGCGCCGTGGTGGTGCCGTGGAGAGGAGGCCTGCGATGGCTCGCGCGGTCGGTATCGATCTCGGAACCACGAACTCGGTGGTGTCCGTCCTGGAGGGCGGCGAGCCCACCGTCGTCGCGAACGCGGAGGGCACCCGCACCACGCCGTCGGTGGTGGCGTTCGCCAAGGGCGGTGAGGTGCTGGTCGGTGAGATCGCCAAGCGGCAGGCAGTGACGAACGTGGACCGCACCGCCCGCTCGGTCAAGCGGCACATGGGCGAGGCCGACTGGCGGTTCCCGGAGAACGGGGACGTGGACGGCAAGCGGTACACCGCGCAGGAGATCTCCGCACGGGTGCTGCAGAAGCTCAAGCGGGACGCGGAGGCGTACCTCGGCGAGCAGGTCACCGACGCGGTGATCACCGTGCCGGCGTACTTCAACGACTCCCAGCGCACCGCCACCAAGGAGGCCGGCGAGATCGCCGGGCTGAAGGTGCTGCGGATCATCAACGAGCCGACCGCCGCTGCCCTGGCCTACGGGCTGGACAAGGAGAAGGAGCAGACGGTGCTGGTCTTCGACCTCGGCGGCGGCACCTTCGACGTGTCGCTGCTGGAGATCGGCGAGGGCCTGGTGGAGGTCAAGGCCACCAACGGCGACACCCACCTCGGCGGTGACGACTGGGACCAGCGGATCGTCGACCACCTGGTCACCCGGTTCAAGAACGCCTACGGGGTGGACCTCTCCAAGGACAAGATGGCGGTGCAGCGTCTGCGGGAGGCTGCGGAGCGGGCCAAGATCGAGCTGTCCGCGGCGACCGAGACGCAGCTCAACCTGCCCTACATCACGGCCTCCGCCGAGGGCCCGCTGCACCTGGACGAGAAGCTCACCCGGACCCAGTTCCAGCAGCTGACCGCCGACCTGCTGGAGCGCTGCAAGAACCCGTTCCACCAGGCCGTGAAGGACGCCAGGATCGACGTGTCGGACATCGACCACGTGGTCCTGGTCGGCGGCTCGACCCGGATGCCCGCGGTGACCGAGCTGGTCAAGGAGCTGACCGGCGGCAAGGAGCCCAACAAGGGCGTCAACCCGGACGAGGTCGTGGCCATCGGTGCCGCGCTGCAGGCCGGTGTGCTGAAGGGCGAGGTCAAGGACGTCCTGCTGCTCGACGTCACCCCGCTGTCCCTGGGCATCGAGACCAAGGGCGGCATCATGACCAAGCTGATCGAGCGCAACACCACGATCCCGACCAAGCGTTCGGAGATCTTCACCACCGCCGAGGACAACCAGCCCTCGGTGCAGGTGCAGGTGTTCCAGGGGGAGCGCGAGATCGCGGCGTACAACAAGAAGCTCGGCATGTTCGAGCTGACCGGCCTGCCGCCGGCGCCGCGCGGCCTGCCGCAGATCGAGGTCACCTTCGACATCGACGCCAACGGCATCATGCACGTCGGCGCCAAGGACCTCGGCACCGGCAAGGAGCAGAAGATGACCGTCACCGGCGGCTCGGCGCTCCCGAAGCAGGACATCGACCGGATGGTCCGCGATGCCGAGGAGTACGCCGCCGAGGACCGCGCCCGCCGCGAGGCCGCCGAGACCCGCAACCAGGCCGAGCAACTCGTCTACACGACCGAGCACTTCATCCGGGACAACCAGGACAGGATCCCCGCCGAGGTGCGGAACGAGGTGGAAGCTGCGGTCGCCGAGCTGAAGGAGCGGCTCAAGGGCGAGGACGGCGCCGCGATCCGCGCCGCGAGCGAGAAGCTCGCCGAGGTCTCCCAGAAGCTCGGCCAGGCCATGTACGGGCAGGCCCAGCCGGGCGCCGGACCCGCGGACGCCGCCGGCGAGCCGGCGGAGGACGAAGTCGTCGATGCCGAGATCGTCGACGACGACAAGCGCAAGGAGTGACCCCGAGCCGGATGGACTCCTCGCGTGAGGCGCCTAGTTGGTGTACTGGGCGGGCGGCGGCGCGATTTCGGCCTGGCCGGGGACGTAGGGCTTGATCCACTTGTTGTAACTCGTCTGCCAGGAGCCGTTGGTGCGGTAGGCCTCCAGGGCCTGGTTGATCCAGGAGGCGAGGTCGCCTTCGCCGAGGGCGGTGGCGATGCCGTACGGCTCGTCGGTGAGCTGGTCGCCGACCACGGCGGTCTGCGGGTCCTGGGCGGCGAGGCCGTAGGCGATGGCGTCGTCGGTCAGGATCGCGTCCGCCTGGCCGAGTTGGAGCTTCACCAGGCAGTCCAGTTCCGAATCGGCCGTCACCAGCGGCTGGGCCACCCGGTACTGCTGGCTGCCCTGCGGAAGCTTCGAGTCTGCGGTCAGGAGGTCGGAGGCGGTGGAGTTGGTGGCCGTGCACACCCGCTTGCCCTTCATCGCGTCCGGCCCTTGTTCACCGGCGTGCGCCTGCGGGCTCGGTACCAGTACCCGCTGCCCGGCCTCGAAGTAGACGGTGGACATGGCCACTTGAGCGCGGCGGTCGCAGTTGATCGTCATGGTGTGCACCACGAAGTCCACGTGCTGGTCTCCGGTGGCATTGAGACGCGGTATCCGCTGGTCGTCGTCGAGCCCGACCCAGTTGATCTTCGGGTTGCCGGGCAGCGACTGGGCGATCGCGCGTGCGATGTCGACGTCGAACCCTGCGGGTTGCCCGTCCGGGCCCAGGAAGCCCCAGTGGTAGTCGTTCAGGTCCACCCCGACGGTGACCGACCCCTTGGCCTGGATCGCCTTGATGGTGGGCCCGGTGGGATCCTCGTGCGGCTGGAACGGGCTCGCCTTGCAGTGGGGGTCGTTGGGGTTCGCCGCCGTCTGCGCGCCTGCCGCGAGCGCCTGCCCGGGCGCCGCTGCCGAGCCGGCGGTGGCGACGGTCCGCGGGCTCGCCGGTCCGGCGGTCATGAGTGCCGCCAGGACCGTTCCGGTGAGTGCCAGTAATCCGGTGGCCGTGTGCAGCCGCATCGGTTCCCCTCCCGCATGCCGTCCCAACTCCTGCCATCAAGTATGGTGCAGGAGTGGAGATATGACGCAGCATCGGAACAACTCGCAAAGCATCCGTGGGTGCTTGGTGAGCGCCGGCAGTCACGCGACGCGGCTTGCGGGCCGAACGGTTCCAGTCGGTCAGTGCACGAGGTACCAGGCGGGGATCGCCAGGCTGAAGAGCCCCATCAGCATCATCAGGCAGCTGCCGGAGCAGCACCCGCCGCCCTCGCGGTACTGCTCCATGCCCCCGTACGAGATCCCCGGGTGTCGTTTCGAGTAGTGGTCGGCCAGCTGGTCCCTGGCCACGGACTGCGGGAGCCAAGGCGTGTGCCAGCCGCACTCGCCACATTCGTTGCGATACTGCCCAGCCATAGTTGAACTATCGTAGTCAGACCGGGAGTTGACAAGGGGACCGGCACGAACTGACACAACCACGCGAACGGGGAGGCAGGATGGCGGCGGCGCGGTGCGCCCCTTGCGGTGGCCGCCGCGCAGCACCAGGGCCGGCGCGGTGTCGTCGTACGCGCCGCAGACGGTCGCCGCCCAGGGGGAGAGGTGCTGCGGCACGGCGAAGGACGGCACCAGCACCCAGCGGGTGCGGTGCCAGGCCCGGCCGCACCGTCAGCAACGCGGGCAGCCGGTCCGGCAGTTGGCCGGCCAGGATGGCCAACCGGCAGGGCTCGCAACCCGGTCGGCGACCAGAGGTACGCGGCCCTGGCCGGGCCGGTGGCCAGTTCGGCGGGGACGTCCGGTTCGGCGGCCCGCATCACGTCGCCGACCAGCGCCACCCGCTCGGCGGCGAAACCGCGCAGCCGGTCCCGCAGCGTGCGCCACTCCTGGAGCACCGACTCCTGCTGCTCGCGGGTCATCCGCCGACTGCGCGTCGACCCGGCCGCCGGGCCCGGTTCCCGGGTGCCCAGCAGCCGCAGGAACCACAGTGCCGGAACATCCGAACCCCTCCTCGGCCGGTCAGCCCACGGTGACCCGGTTGCGCGGCCGGCCGGCGATGGCGGCGTCGCGGTCGGCGATGTCAGCCAGCATCGTCAGGTCGGCCCGGACCTCGCGCAGCACCGCCGAGTCGAGGTCCGCCACCGCCAGCCCGGCCGTGGTCTCGCCCGCGTCGGCCAGCAGGTGCCCGTCCGGCCCCCAGATGGAGCTGCCGCCGCAGGTGTCGAAGTCGCCGGTGGCGCCGATGTGGTTGGCCAGCAGCACGTAGCAGGTGTTGTCCAGCGCCCGGGCCGGGAACCAGACGGCCCGCTGGGTGCGCCCGCCGCCGGTGCCGAACAGGGCGCCGACCAGGTAGGCGTGGCAGCCGTCCAGCGCGGCGGCGCGGGCGTGCTCCGGGAAGCCGGAGTCGTAGCAGATGCCCAGCCCGAGCCGCCAGCCGTCCAGCTCCAGGGTGCAGCCGGCCTCGCCGGCGGCGAAGATCTTGGGCTCCACACCGAACTGGTGCTGCTTGTCATAGCGGGTGAGCAGCGTGCCCTCCGGGCCGAAGACCAGCGCCGAGATCCGCAGCACGCCGGCCGCGTCCCGGGTGGCGGCGCCCAGCACGGCGGCGGTGCCGGTGCGGCGGCAGGCCTCGGTGATCGGGGCCAGCCGGGGGTCGTCCTCGGTCACCGCGTGGCGCACCGGGTCGGCGGCGATCAGCTCCGGCTCGTAGCCGGTGAGGAACTTCTCGGCGAACACCACCAGGCGGGCGCCGTCAGCGGCGGCCTGCTCGATCAGCGCGGCGGCCTGGGCCACATTGGCCTCGACGTCGCCGGCGACGACCAGGGACTGGGCGGCGGCGATCCGCAGCGGGGAGGTGGGGAGGGCGGCGGACATAACCTGAGCAGCTGTCATGTGTGGTCAGCCTATCGCCAGAGCCGCCACCAGCGACAGCTCCCCGGGCCTTAGCGACAGCGCTCGGCCTCAGCGTCGGCGCCGCCGCCCCGCGCCCGCAACGGCCGGCTCGGGCTCCACCGGGAACGGCAGCCGCAGCTTGCGGGCCAGCGGCGCCACCGTGGCGCCGACCCCGAACGGGCGGGCCAGCAGGAAGAGCGAGGCCAGCACCGCCACCGAGCCGACGCCCAGCCCGATCCCGTTGCCCAGCGTCGACACCACCACGCTGCCGCTGCCGAGTGCTCCGGTGACCGCGTCGGCCAGGAAGTGGCCGACCAGCGCACCCGGCAGGCACGCCAGCACCAGGCCCAGGTGCAGCCCGAAGACCCGCCGCCCGTCCAGGCCGCTGTGCATCTGCCCGCGCACCGCCGCCCGCAGTACCTCGGCGCGGTGCTGCGGGTCCTCGGGGGCGGACGGCAGCGAGCGCAGCTTCTTGGCCAGGGCGAAGCCGGTGACCGTCATGTTGACGATGCAGGCGATGCTCTGGGCGGCGGCCATGCCGACGATGATCCAGCGCGGGCTGAAGATCTCGTACGCCAGGAACGAGAAGAGCACGTTGGTGCCCGATCCGACCGCGGTCAGCCAGAACGGGGTCCGCGCGTCACCCATCGAGTAGAAGCCGCGGGCCAGCGCGTACTGCGCGCAGAAGAACGGGATGCCGATGGCGAAGGCGAGCAGCGCCTCCGAGATCACCGCCATCAGCATGGCGTCCTTGTGGCCGTAGCCGTAGGCGAGGTGGGTGATCTGGCCGGAGAAGGCGATGAAGAGCACCGTGGCCGCGATGATCATGGCGGCCGAGTTGCGCAGCACGCGCGCCAGGTCGGCGCCGATCTTCTGCAGGTTGCCCTCGGTGGCGGCCCGGGACATCTGCGGCAGGATCGCCGTCACCATCGAGATGGTGATCACGCCCTGCGGCACCACGAAGAGCTGGTAGGCGTAGGTGTAGGCGGCGTTACCGATGCTCTTGAGTCCGAGCTTGGTGCCCATGTGGTCGACGCTGGTGGTCAGCGCGGTGATCTCGGTGAACGCCACCTGGGTGACCACCACGAGCAGCAGGGCCCAGGTGGCCGATTTGATCGGTGCGCCGAGCCCGGATCCCCGCCAGTCGAAGCGCGGTGTCCACTTGAACTTGGCGGCCTTCAGCGAGGGCAGCAGACCCAGCGCCTGGACCACCACGCCCAGCGCGGTACCGATGCCCAGCAGCATGGCCTGTCCGCTGGTGACCCTGCCGGTGCCGTCGTTCTGACCGCCGACCGCCATGTAGAGGCCGAAGACCGCGATCGCCACCACATTGTTGAGGATCGGCGTCCACATCATGGCGGCGAACTTGTTGCGAGCGGTGAGCACCTGGCCCAGCAGGGTGAAGAGCCCGTAGAAGAAGATCTCGGTCAGGCAGTAGCGGGCCAGGGTGATGGTCAGGGACCGATCGGTGCCGGTCCAGTCAGGGGCGTAGATGCTGACCAGCCAAGGCGCGATGAGCACCGCGACCACGGTGAGCAAGCCCAGTGCGAGCGTGCACAGGGTGAGCAGGCGATCGGTGTAGGCGATACCGCCGTCCTTGTCCTGCTTGGCGGCCCGGACCAGCTCGGGGACGAAGATCGACTGGAGTGCGCCACCGATCAGCATGGTGAACACGATGTTGGGCAGGGTGTTGGCCACGTTGAAGGCACTGCCGAGGTTCGCGCCGCCGAGCGCGGCGACCAGCACGGCGCTGCGCACGAAGCCGAGCCCGCGCGACGCCAGCGTGCCGACCGCCATGATCAGGCTGTTGCGGTTGTTGGTCGCTTCCTCGGACTGCGCCGGCTCGGCCTCGGGCTCGGCGGCACCCTCCCGCTGCTTGGGCAGCCCGGGGGCGGCCGGCGGTGCCGGGTACGGGTCCTGGGCCGTGATGGTGCGCAGCGTCATGGTCGGCGGGTCGTTGAAGGTGTGCGGCAGTCCGTAGTCAGGGGGCAGCTGGTAGGGCTCGGAGACGTGGAACTCCTGCGCGTGCTGCGGCCCCGGGTACGGCTGGTACTGCGGGTACTGCTGCGGCTGTTGGGGCGCCTGCTGTGCCTGCGGCTGCTGCGGCCACTGCTGCTGGTAGCCGGCGTTCGGGTCCTGGTACGGGTCGCCGTACTGCTCCGGGGTCGCCTGGTACTGCGAGTAGGCCTCCTGCGGCGGCGGGTACCCGTAGCCGGGCTGCTCATAGCCGGGGAGCTGCTGCGGCGGCTGGTCATAGCTCGCCTGCTGCTCGTAACCCGGCTGGTGCTCGTAGCCGTACTGGACGAACTGGTCGTGCTGCTCCGGCTGGCCCTGCGCCGGCATCGCCGGATGCGGCTGTGGAGCCGCCCCGAACGACTCGGGCTCACCGTACGAACCGTACGGCTCGCCTGCCGTGTGCGTGGTCATCGGACTCCGTAGCTCGGTTGCCTGGGCAGGTGCTGCTGCGGGGCGCCGCAGTGCAGGTGCTCGGTTCCCCGAGCCGGGCGTACGTACACCCAGCCGAAACAGTCTGCCCTACCCGGGCACTTCATGGGGAACCGAGTGCCGTGTGGCACGGGTCTCGGGGGCGCGATCCGGACGTTTCTGCAGCTGGGAAGCGGCTGGGCACTTCCGGCGAATTGGGCGGATTTACTTGGGCTTTGGGATACTTTGTCCCGATTTCCACCACCCGAGAATTGATCATGAGCGCCAATTCGAGTGACTGTACCCCGACTGTCGGTGTGCGCAGAGCACTCGTGTGAGCTATCTCACTGATCGTCAGCTGCCCGGCCGGGCCTGGTGATCATCAGACGTCCGGCCGGCTGATCGACAACCGTCCGATCTCAGCTGTCTGATGAGTCCAGGTACTCGGGCTCCGGGAGCTCGGGGAACGGTACGGCGGATGCCAGCACGCTCTGCACCCGCGGCCTGGTACGCCAGTTCACCCGCCGCACGTCCCGCGAGAGCGCCCCCGGTCGCCACAGCTCCACAGCCACCGTGGTGCCGCCCAGCACCGCGGCGGCCAGCAGCCAGCCGCCCAGCACATCGCTGGGCCAGTGCACGCCGAGCGCGATCCTGGTGAACCCGACCAGCACGCTGGCCAGCACCGCCACCGTGGAGCAGGCGATCCGGGCCGGCCGGTCGACCCGGGGCCAGACCAGCGCGACCAGGGTGGCGCCGGTGATCGCGGCGGCCATCGCATGGCCGGACGGGAACGCCGGGTCCGGGGCGAACGCCACCGGATCCGGCCAACTGGGCCGCGGCCGGTCCACGGCCAGCTTCATCGCCCACTGCACGCCCCAACCCACCAGGGCCTGGGCGGCGGTCCAGCCGGCCAGGGTGCGGGCGCCGATCGCCCACAGCCAGGCGGCGGCCATGCCGAGCAGGCCGCGCATGATCACCGGACCGCCGAGCGTGGTGATCGTCTGCATGGAGGCGGTGAACGCCGTGTGGCTGCGGGCGTACCGGTGTAGTCCGTCCGTCCACGCGTGGTCCAGGTGTGCCAGCGGACCCCAGCCGGCCTCGACCAGGCAGAGCAGCAGGCTGAACAGCGTCAGCGCGCCGAACGCGACCACCGCGTAGCGCGGCAGACGGGCGCGCAACGTCGGCTGCGCCTCCTGGGAGCGGCGGTCCCCGCCAGTGGTCAGGTGCATGTCTGTCACCTTCCCAGGCGGGCGAGACGATCCGATGGGCGATGCATCGCGATTCGGCATCTTTTGCGCGGCTACGGCGTTGGAGCCATGGCGGGGACCGGAACGTCCCATGAAAACGGGCCCAACGCAGCGCCCGCGCCCACGCTTTGTGTGCAACTCGTCGCAGAGCGTCCAACTCCGTCGTGAAAGCGCGCAGGATACTGCATCGCCGGAAGAACCCGGGGCGACTTGGGAATTCTGTCCGGATTCTGTTCGTTGGATCGTTACGTGCGAGGCCCCCGGGGTCCCGCATCGCAGTCAGGCGTGTCGTCGTCTCACACACCGCCGCGAGACCAGACCCGGGCATCAACAGCAAGGGAGCAAGCATGGCCACCCGTGCCGTCGTTCGCGACAGGGCCGACCGGACTCGTACGGCCCGCCCGACCAACCTCGAGGCCGACCGCGACCTGGTCGGCATGTACCTCGACGAGATCGCCAGGACGCCCCTCCTCGATGCCGCCGAGGAGGTTGAGCTGTCGCTGCGCATCGAAGCCGGCGTGTACGCCCAGCACCTGCTGGAGCAGGCCGACGACGGCGAGGCCCCGCTGCCTGAGGGCGTCACCCGCGAGGAGTTGGAGGCGATAGCCGCCGACGCTGAGCGGGCCAAGGACGTCTTCATCCGTTCCAACCTGCGCCTGGTGGTCGCGGTCGCCCGGCGCTACCCGCGCAGTGGCCTGCCGTTGCTCGATCTGATCCAGGAGGGCAACGCCGGCTTGGTCCGCGCGGTGGAGAAGTTCGACTACGCCAAGGGCTTCAAGTTCTCCACCTACGCGACCTGGTGGATCCGCCAGGCGATCACCCGCTCGATCGCCGACCAGTCGCGCACCATCCGGCTGCCCGTCCACCTGGTCGAGGAGCTCGGCCGGATCCGCCGGGTGCAGCGCGAGAAGTCCAAGGAGCTGGGCCGCGAAGCCGACCCGGCCGAGATCGCGGCCGAGCTCGACACCACCGAGGAGCGCATCAAGGACGTGCTCGACTGGGCGCGCGACCCGGTCAGCCTCAACATGGCGGTCGACGACGAGGGCGAGACCCAGTTCGGCGACCTCGTCGAGGACACCGGAGCCGTCTCCCCGGAGGACGCGGTGATGGTGATGCTGCGCCGCGAGGAGCTGGACGACTTGATCGGCCGGCTCGACGATCGCACCGCCTCCATCATCCGCTCCCGCTACGGCATGGAGGACGGCCGCGAGCGCACCCTCACCGAGGTCGGCAAGCAGCACGGTCTGACGCGTGAGCGGATCCGCCAGATCGAGAAGCACGCGCTCGCCGAACTGAAGAAGATCGCCGGGCACTCGGGCTTCGAGGCCGCCTGACGGGTGTCAGAACGTGCCGGTGCCCCGACCCCCCTCCAAGTGGGAGCCGGGACACCGTCGTGTGGGTTCAGCTAGCAGTCCGGGTCAGTTGCCGATCGCGCCGCCCCAGACGGCGTTGCCGACCGGGCACCTGAGCCCGAAGTTCCACTCGCCGCCGTAGTACACGCTGGAGATGTAGCGCACGCCGTTCGAGCAGTCGACGTAGGGGCGGTAGCTGTTGCCGTTGCACGTCTCGTAGAACCAGGCCCCGTTGGTGCGGCCGTTCCAGCAGCTGAGGCTCTGCGGCGCGTGGGCCTCACCGGAGACCGCCGGCTCCGCCTCCGCCGCGGTGGCCGACGGGTCGCTCGGCGTGGCCGTGGCGGTCGAGGGCGTGGCGGTCGAGGCGTACGAGCTCGCGCCGACGGGCTGCGCCTGGATGGTCGCCAGCGGCTCGTCCGCCGCGTTCGCGACCGGGCTGAACGCGCCGACGGCCGCGAAGGCGAGGATCGTCGTGGTGCCGATCGCGCCCAGCGTCTTCCTGAATGCCATGTCGTTGCACTTTCCTTTGGGACTTCACTGGTGTTGATGCATCGACAGGGGGCGCCCGCCTGCGGATCCGCCCTGGATCGCCAGGGCGGAAGCCACGTTAGGTCGGCCGTTCCGGGCGGGTGGGCGGACACGCCGGGGGAATGCTACGCATACGCTTGATTGGCTCTGGTCAGCGCGGGATGCGGTGCTTGACGGCCTGGACGAAGGCGGCGAGGCCCTCGGGGGTGAAGGCGAGGGCGGGGCTGCCGGGGTTCTTGGAGTCGCGGAGGGGGACGACGCCGAGCGCGATGTACGCCGGGGCCCACTCGATGCACTCGCCGCCGCTCTGGCTGTGGGTGGACTTGCGCCAGATGGTGTTCATGCTCGAACTCGCGCTCGCTGATTGGAGGGTGGGTGCTCTATCAGTAACCGAACGACGACATGGAGAAACCCTCTGGCCCATGACCTGAGGGTCTCCTGTTCTGCTGGCAGTTCAGATGGTGCCGAAGGTGCCGTTCTTCACGCCCTGGACGAAGGCGGCGAAGCCCTCGGGGGCGAAGGTGAGGGCGGGACCCCCCGGGTTCTTGGAGTCGCGGACCGGGACGACACCCTGCGCGGCGAATGCCGGGGCCCACTCGATGCAGTTGCCGCCGGTCTGGCTGTAGGACGACTTCACCCACCTGGCTTCGGCAAAGTTGATGCTCATTCAAGTCCCTTTCGGACAGTGTGGATTACGTCGAGCGAAGCCACCGTGGAGAGCGACTCCACCACCAGCTGATCGTAGTCTCTCTCCCAGTTGGCACACATGACGCGGCCGCGCTCCAGGTACCCGCGCGCATGGGTCTCGCCGTAACCGACCACCGACCGGTCCGGCAAGGTCAGCAGCACAATGGGGAAGGTAAAGGGAGCCAGCTCCCCCAGGCTCAGGGGTGCGACTTGCACCGTGATGTTGGGTCGATCTGCCAACTCGATCACGTGATCCAACTGGCGCGCCATCACCTTGGGGCCCCCGATGAGGCGGTTGATGCAACCCTCATCGACCACCGCGTGAATGCGTGGCGGATCGGCACGGTTGAGCACGCGCTTCTGTCGGACGGCGAGGAAGGCGACGGCCTCCTCGGCCTGGACTTTGGTGATGCTTCCGCGTCGCACGGCCGCCATCGCCAGCGCCTCGGCGTACTCCGGGGTCTGGAAAAGCCCTGGGATGAGCGAAATCTCGAACGTCCGAAGCCGCCGGCACCGCCCCTCGGCGTCCGTGAACTCCTCGACGCCCTCCAGCAGGCTCGCGCGGTCGATCCGGCGCCACAGGCCGTAGAACGCCTGCCCGGTATCGAAGACTTCGTCGGCCTTCACCGCGAAGTACTTTGTGGGGGAGCGCTGTCCCCTTTCGAGGTACGAGATCAGCGTGTTCGAGTAACCCATGCGCCTGGCCAGTTCGTCCTGGGACCAACCGCGCTGCCGCCGCAGCCTGCGCAGTTCCGTGCCGAAGCGCAGAACCGGAGATGACGTCACGTCAGTTGCCTGTTCGGACATACCTGATACCACCCCTTCACGTGACGAGATTGTCAACGTGGAAACACTGGAGATCGTACGGTGCGGTGACGATCCTGAGTAGTGGCTCGACTACTGAAAGGAGTCGTAAGGACCGCGCGTACTTCCCCTTCGCACCCTCCCCGGGCGCCCTACGCCCCCCAACTCGGGGAGCTTGTCCGGGATCTCACCACCGGACGCGTCGGGACCTATATGGGCCCCGGCTACGAGAAGCATCCCACCGTCTACCTCCGGCCCCCGCGAGGCGGCTACCAGTGGGAGGTCCCTGCCTCCAAGATCGAACCCGTCGGCAACGTGCGGTGACGCTCCGCGGCAACCCGAGGTTGTCGTTCGCCTGCTGCACCAGACAAGCCGCGACCCGTTCCCGCTGCGGTTCCCCCAGCCCCGCGTACTCCCTGCTCAGCTCGAACCTGATCCAGTAGTCCGCCTCCTCAAACAGCTCCCCGGCCCGCTCCACCGCGCCCTGATCACCGTCCCGCGCCCGGTCGATCGCCTCCTCAAGAGCGGCTCGCAGCGCATTCCTGCCCACCGCCGTCATGTTCAAATGACCTTCCTGGCCTGCCTGTTCATCGGACCGCACGGACAGTAGCCGACGCATCGGACAACAACACCGCTGCCATCGGCCCAGGTTGAAGTCGAACCGCAGAGTTCGAGGGCTGCTACAGCCTCACTCACCACGCCAGATGGTGTCGAACCCCGTGATCTCCATCGAACTCCGCCTTGTCGTCAGAGGATCCTCGACTTGTCCCCATCGATCAGGAGGACTTGCCCATCACGCAGGGTGCGATGCAGGGTGCCGTTCGCCCGGTAGTGCTCGGCGACTCGCCCGCAGAGCTCCGTCTCGTGGTGCCCGGGGGAATCAACGTGCGGGACGAAGGCGTGGTCGAGAATGCCCAGCCCGCCCCAGACCGGCTCCTCACCCCAGGTCTCGGTGACGTTCTGCGGGACGTCGCAGAGCTCCAGGCCGCGCAGGCTCGGCGCCAGCACGCAGGAGCCGGCGCTGTATCCCGCGTAGACGATCGAGTCCTCGCGAAGCCGCGCCGTCAGTGCGGCGTCAGCCCCGCTGCGGGCCATCGCGTACCGCAGCACGAACGCATTGCCGCCACGGACCCAGACGGCCGGAAACGCGGCGAGCGCGGAGTCGACCTCGCCCCCGGGTCGGTCGAAGAACTCCCGGAGATCAAACTCCCGGGGCCGGAAGCCGAGCCCGGCCAAGGCGCTCATCTCAAGCTCGACATCGGCTCGGCGGACCTCGGCCGGCGCGGAGTCCATGGCATTCGCGATCACGGCGATCTCCCCGGGCTCCGCCCCGAGCAGCCCGAGCAGCCTGTCCGGGTGGTCGCCGATGCGGAACGACGAGAGATAGAGGCGCATTGACGGACCCTAGCGCGGCCCCTGGAGTCCTGGCCTCGAATTGTCGGGCGGCACCACGGGGTCCTACGTTGACGACGATGAGTCCCGGTAGCGAGGCAGCGGTCGGCGAACGACTGCACCAACGCGGCTGGCGCAAGGCGTTCACCGTGACGGAGATGGTGGACAAGTGGGCCTGGCTGGTCGGCGAGGTCGATGACGACGGCCTGGCCCTTGACCGGTTCCACAAGATCCCCCACCCCGACCTGTGGTGGTGGCGACGACACCCACGCACCCTGACCGGAGACCTCGGCCGCTCGCTCCGCTCCGCCGGCGCCACCGGTGCCTGACCTTTCCGACATCCACCACCCGATCTCGCCCCACAATCGAGGGGCTACCGGACAGCGTCTTGGGGCCGCAGAGACAGGGAACTGCCGCTCGGGGCGATCGTGATGGCGGTCATTGGCATTCTCCCTGGATGATGCGCCGGAAGTCCTCCACAACACTTCGCGAGAACTCGTCCTCTGCCGGCCTCTCCGGGGTCACGATCGACACGAGGAAGAACTCCGACAGCCTCAACTCGGCCCCAAGGGCGGCAGATTCCATGGCGCCGTCATACTCCTCGGCATCGATGGACTGCAGCTGAGCGCCGATCCACGACTGGTAGTACTTGTAGAAGAGGCAGAATGGCCCTTCGCCGTTGGCGTCCAGGGCATACCCGTTCTGCTCCCAGAAGTCCTCCATCTCGGCCCCGCTTGAAAACGCCAGGCACTCCGCGTCCTCCGCTTCAGGGTCGACCGATGGGCGCCAGTCCGAACCGAATGCCTCGGCAACCGGTACCCCGTTGAAGTACAGCGACGGCCACCTCTCACACTGCAGCCGAATGAATCGGGCGACTCGCTCCTTGAACGAGACGTCAACGATGAACGCTGTACCGAACCCCGTGATCTCCATCAGATCCCTCCAGAAGGCTTGGGCGACAAGGTGGGGGCGCTACGGGAGCAGAGGGAGCACGTCTGCCCACTCCTTCAAGCGCTCGTCGAACTCGTTGCCGCCGGCGCTACGCATGGCCAGCAGGGCTGGGAATGCCAGGCTCTTCGCGTACCGCAGGCGGCGGATGAGGGAGATGTCGAGGCTGTGCCAGCGAGGGGCGAGTTCCCGTGCTTCGCCGGCCGCCATGGGCACCTCGTCGAGAAACAGGCGGGCGATCCTCGCCGGGGCGAGGAGGTCGACGTTCGGATCGGCTGGAACCTGCTGCAGCAGCGCGGCCGAGAGGTTCAGCCGTCGAATCACCGTCTCCCGATGGTCGATCGCGCCAGAGGCAACCGCTGACTCAAGGGCATGGTCGAGCGCCGCCGAGCACCGTCGCCAGGAATCCCCGGCAAGCTCGGCGCACCCACGGGCCAGGAGCATGGTCAGCAGCTGGACCACACCCAGCCATTCCCCCGAGGCCAGATCAGCTGGCGCCGGAGTGCGTGACGCCAACATCTGCGAGAGCCCGAGCAGGTCGAGTTCCGCGAACCGTCCGAGACCTGGCCTGTCGTCTGCCGCATCCACCACATCCGTCACCCCGTCCCCTGTTCCCCGCCCTGGCGCCGCACGCCTCGCCGGCCTCGCACGGTAGCTCAGAACACCAACGCCGGAGGCGGGCTTCCGCACCTCATCCGGCCCACTCCTCCCCGGTGGCGGCCTTCTCCAGGGCGGCGGCCCAGCGGCTCCCCGGGGAGGACTGGCCCAGATGAGGGACGCGCCGGGTCGCGACTACCCGCTCGGCTCGCAGTACCAGCCGGATGAGCGCGCACCGCAGATGACGCCTGCCCAGCTGACCGCCGTCCGTGACGCGGCCGTGTCCGTCGCCGGCCGGCGCGGGGTGCACCGGTTCGACGACGTCCTCATCTACAACGAGTCGCGCCGGCGCGACATGTACCGCCTGCTGGCCCGCGGCCTGACGCACAAGGCCCTCGGCCGCCTCAAGCCGAAGGCGGCGGCCGGCCGGTGAGGTGGCGCGCGATCCGGGCGGCCACCCCGGAGAAGCGGGACCAGGCTGCCAACCGGAAGCGCCTGGGACGCGTATTTAGTCGCGATCAAGAGGTCGGCGTCGTGGCTGACAGGCCGGCCGCCCTTGCTGCCCAGGCCAGCCAACGTGCCGTGGCGGCAGCGGACGCCCTGTCCGGGAGGACGGCGATGGGCGTCCTAGCGCGGGCTCTGGTCAGGGCAGCGGACTGTCCTGCTCGGCATGACCCCAGGGGTGCGGGATCCGCAGGGCGGCGCGTAAGCGGACCTTGCCGGACTCCACTCAGGACCCAGGCGGACGCCCTCGCGCGACCTCGCCAGCCGGCTCATGCCCCAGCACCATCGGCGACTGCACCGGCGGGGTTTGCTTCTGCCCGGGGTAGAGGCGTAGTGTCCTCTGGTCGCTCGACTGGGAGCACCGGACACGCATCTGCGCGGACGGTCCCGGGGTGACCAATCCCTTGGAACACCACTTCTGATCTGCAGCGGATCGCGTTCTGTCGCGTGTTCGCGTGAATCGTCGTGCATGTTTTTCTGGATTGCGGCCGGATTCGCTTTTCGGGGCGGAGCTGAGCTAAAGTTCAACACGTCGGACGGGCCGTCAGGTCCGATACGGCGAAGGCCTCCTGAGGCCGAAGCGGTGCGGAAGACCTGGTAAGGTTGGAAACACCGAGAGCGAGTCGGAAAAAGCCGGAAGGCGGATCTGATAAGCTCGGAGAGAAGTAAGAACGAAGCGCCCGAAGGGGCCACGGAAGTGGCTGCGAAGGAAGCGTCCGTTCCTTGAGAACTCAACAGCGTGCCAAAAGTCAACGCCAGATATGTTGACATCCCCGGCCTTGATCCTGATGGATCGGGGTTGGAGATTCCTTTTGAAGTAAACACTAGCGAGGACGCAGTGCACGGGGCCGCCCTATTCCGGTGGTTGCTGTGCCGCTCTGCGCGAGTGCTCGCTCGATTACGAGCAGACATTCACGGAGAGTTTGATCCTGGCTCAGGACGAACGCTGGCGGCGTGCTTAACAC
>NZ_JARZAH010000008.1:0-247552 GCF_029892145.1 Kitasatospora sp. GP30 | reverse complement strand
TCCGGCATCACCGCGGAATCGCTGCGCGTGGTCGACGACTTCTACGGCCGGCTGGTGGAACGCACCGTGCCGGTCTCCTCCTGCAAGGAGGCCGAGCTCACCAAGCTGCTGGAGAACACCTTCCGGCACGTCAACATCGCACTGGTCAACGAACTAGCGATGTTCGCCCACGACTTGGGCATCGACATCTGGGAGGCGATCGACGCGGCAGCCACCAAGCCGTTCGGCTTCCTGCGGTTCGACCCCGGACCCGGCGTGGGCGGGCACTGCCTGCCGATCGACCCGTCGTTCCTCTCCTGGCGGGTGGAACGGGCGCTGGGGCGGTCGTTCCGGTTCGTCGAACTCGCCAACGACGTCAACAGCCACATGCCCGACTACGTGGTGCGGCGCCTCACTGAGGGCCTCAACCAGCGCCACCGGCCGGTCAACGGCTCCCGGATCCTGCTGCTCGGCCTCGCCTACAAGAAGAACACCGGGGACGCCCGGGAGACCCCCGCCGCCCGGGTCGCCGAACTCCTGACCAGGATGGGCGCCGAGGTGCGGGCCGCCGACCCGCATGTGCTCTCCGGCATCCACCTCCCCGGCCAGCGCGGCCCGTTCACCGGCGTCCAGCGCGTCGCCCCGACCCCCGAGGAACTGGCCGCCGCCGACGCCGTGGTGCTGCTCGCCGACCACGACGACTTCGACTACCCGCAGATCACCGAGCACGCCCGCTACCTCCTGGACTGCCGCCGCCGACTCACCGGGGCCGCCGTGGAGGTGCTGTGAACCCGTCAGTCTTCGACCGCCTCCCGCCAGGCGTTGAACGCGACAGCCCACGTCAGCACGTCCGGGGCGAGCTTGGCCTTCACCTCGTGCACCAGCGTGTCACCATCGCTCGCCCGCGTCAGGATCACCGACACCTTGCCCGACTGCTTCTTCGCGGCCAACGCCAGCGGCCCCATCAGCACTGCCCGGGTTGCCGTCACTCGGCGCCCCGTGTTGTCCACCGTCTGCACCGTCACCTCGGCAGCCGGCGCGCGCCAGGTCTTCCAACCGCTTGGCGCGGTCAGCTCTCCCGACGGGGAGATGCGGATATACGAGCCGGACGGCGGCCGGGGAGGCTTCGATGTCATGCCCCGCAGTCTCGCCCGCCCCCTGCCGACCCCGAGCCCGATCACGGCAGCCGTGACCCAGCCGTGACCGCGCCCGGACATGACGAAGCGGCCCCCGCCCCGGCCCGAAGGCCGAGACGGGGGCAGTTCACCTACTCGCTGGCCGGCGGCGGGCTGCCAGCCGTTACACACTGCTCGACCCGATCGAGCGCATCCCGCAACGAGCCGCCAGAGTTCGGGTGCAGCTCGTGCTCGACCGCCGTCAGCCGATCCTCGATCCCACCAAGCCGCGCCATCACCCCCTCGTGCCCCGGGACGCCAGGCCGCGACGGGATACCAGTCCAGTCATCCACGAACTCGCCCAACCGAACCATCAGCTGCCGCATCCGCCGCGTCAGTCGCCACACCAGCGCTATCACCCCCGCTACCGCCGTAACCGCCACGCACCAGACCACCAGCTGATCCACCGCCACGACCCCTGTCGAGTCGTTCAACCGGGCCCCCTAGCTAACCGGCCGCTGCCAGGCAGCGTCCCAGGTGTGCGCCCCGACGATGCCGTCCACCGTCAGCGGCCAGCCGTGGTCGGTGCTGTCCTGCTGGAACTGCCGGCAGATGCTTTCCGAGGCGGAGCCGTACCAGCCGTCCGCGGTGATCTGCCAGCCGCGGTGGGCCATTTGCTGCTGCCAGTTGAAGATGTTGCCGTCGTGCATCTCGTTCGGCTGGAGCCGGAAGTCGTAGCCGGGCCACGGCTGGTGCGCGGCTGGCGCAGGCGCGAAGGACACCGCCCAGGACTTCAGCTCGGCCGCACTGCCGAGGTGGCAGAAGTCCTTGTCCACGCCTCCAGCACTGTCGTACTGGTGGAACAGCCAGTTGGCATTGACCCCGGGCTGGCCGGCCGGGCGGCCCTCGGTGGCGATCCACAGGAAGTCGCCGAAGTAGCCGGTGGTGTCGACGTTCCGCCAGTAGTCGGCGTTGCAGTACATGCCGACCGGCCGCTGCGGAGCCGAAGCCTTCAGGTGCCTCAGGAAGGCCTCCTTGAACGCCAACTGGTTCCCGTGCGAGACACCCGAGTTGGCGGCGTCGTAGCCCTCCCAGTCCAGGCAGAGCAGCTCACCGACCGCCGGCTGCGCGATCGAGAGGAAGTGATCCGCCTCGCTCTGCGCCGAGTTCCGCATGTCCGGGTAGTGGTAGTAGCCGACCACCAGACCCGCGTTGCGCGCCGCGTCCCGCTGACTGGCCCACTCCGGGTTGGTGTACGTGAGGCCCTCGGTGACCTTGATGAACGCGAAGCTGAGCCCGTTGGTGCCCGGTGCGGCCGACTGGTACGACGCCCAGTCCTGCCCATAGATGCCCATCAGGTGTTCTCCTTCGTGAGGGTAGGGGCGGGGTCGTTGGCGTGCTGCGAGTTGACGAGCTCCCGAATCAGGCCGAGCTCTTCCATCACCGTGTCGTGGGTCTCGGAGGACCGGCGCTCCGCAGCACGCCCGAGGACGGCCTGACCGACCATCAGCAGCGGCAGGCTCCAGAGTTGGACGGTGTTCGACCAGTACAGCAAGGTGGCCATCCAGGCCGGAACAAGAACCGGCAGGAACCCGTAGGCGAAGAACAGGTAGGTGGTCGGCATCGAGCCGAACACCCGCGTGGCCCGGACCGCGAGGCGCTCGTTGAACTCGCTAACCCGGCTCACGAGATCAGCCCCGGCACGTACAACTGCGCGCTCCAGT
The DNA here is from genome assembly GCF_029892145.1 of Kitasatospora sp. GP30. Lineage (NCBI taxonomy): Bacteria > Bacillati > Actinomycetota > Actinomycetes > Kitasatosporales > Streptomycetaceae > Kitasatospora > Kitasatospora sp. GP30. The sequence goes on along the minus strand of NZ_JARZAH010000008.1, from coordinate 244,734 downwards.
CCGCGTGCGACGCGGTGTGCGCGCCGCCATGCCCGCGGTGGTGGAAGGCACACAGCCAGCGGAACTCGCCAGGGCTCGACTCCAGCCACGCGGCGACTTCCTCGGCCGTCGCGTCCTCGGCGATCTCCGGGAAGTCCCGGTGAAGCGCCTCGGGGTCGGCCGCGTTGGCGGTCGCGAACTCCAGCACCGCGTGGTGCAGCTCCAGCGGACCGTCCGCACAGGCGTCGTGGCCAGCGCGCTCGCCGACGAAGCAGCGCGCCCCGTCCCGGTGGTGGCGGCGGAACGCCTCGAACGCCGCGTAATGCGGGTCCCCAGCTCGCGGCGCGTGCGCCGGGTAGTGCATCACGTACCGGTGCGTCGCCGCCTGGTCGTGCGCGGCGACCTCGTGATGGTCGTGGGTCGTCATCATGCCTCCAGGCATGCGAAAGCCCCGCTCAGGGCGGGGCGTCAGGTGTAGTGCGAGTCAGGTGAAGGTGATCGGGTTCGTCTGGATATCCGTGGCGAAGATGGTCGTCGCCTGCACGCTCTTGTTGGCGAAGACCTGAAGCGTGCACCCGGCCGGCAGCGGCAGGGCCTGCACCGCCTGGACGAACGCGCCAGCCTCCGCGTCAGTCCACGCCGGAACCGTGAGATTCACGTTCCCGCTGTCTTGGTTGCCAGTTGCGGTCTGGGTGATGTTGAACTGGACGCTGTACTGGGTGGTCGTCACGACGTTGCTCAAGTGCTGCTCCCAAGGTCAGAGGTGGGCGAAGGACACGCTGAGGGCGGAGCAGACGTCCCCATAGATCTGGGTCGACAGCGACCCACCGGACGTCTGGAGTGCGTGGACCTCCAGGTAGTCGCCGGTCCCGTTCAGGTAGACCTTCCGCAGCGGCGTGGCGATCGCCGTAGCCTGGCTGCCTCCGGCCGGGCCCCCGATCAGCGTCCCGGCCCCTTGAACGGGGTTGCCGGTCTTCGCGATCCGGGCGCCGCGGTTGCCGGTCGCGTTCGCGGCGAAGCACACCGCGCCGCTCACCCAGTACCAGCCTGGTGTCTGCGCGGTGTACCGCGTTGGGGTGCTCGAACTCCAGCCTCCGTAGGTGTCGGCGAGGATGCCCGCGGAGTCGCTGAAGTTGATCGCGGTCCAGCCAGTGCCGCTGGCAATCGAGGTGGTGGTGACAGTCTGGATGGCCTCGAACATCGGCGGGTTGAGCACGAAGGTAGCGAGCGTGTAGAGCTGCGCGTTGAGCAGAGCGGCCGTGGCGACGTCACCGACAGACCACTGATACGGGACGGGCGGTGCGAGACCCGTCATGGGCACCTCCAGGCATGCCGAGGACCGGCCCGGACAGGCAGGCCGGTCCAGGTGAGTACGGTCAGTAGGCGGCGCGCGGACCGCTCATCGAGAGAGTGGCCCCGCCGTCGAGCGACGCCGGATAGCCAGCGGCCGTTGCGGCCGGCAGCTGAAAGCCGGACGGGAGCGGCTGGCACACCGTCTCGCCGACAGCGTGGTTGTGGACGGTGTTGGCCGTGAAGGTGACCGCGACGCTGGTGTAGCCCGGCGCGGTGGTCGCGACGGACTTCACCGTCAACGTCTCCGCCGCCGAAGTGCCGTAGCCGAGCGTCAGCTGCGTCCCCGCCACAAGTACCGCGGCGGCCGGGTTGGTGGCCGAGCCGGTCAGCGCGGCCAGGATCACCGTCGCCGTCCCGGCCGTGGACGCCGTGGCGACCGTGGTGTGCAGCGCCGCGGTGAGCCACCAGCTCAGGAAGGGTGCCGCAGGGGTCAGCTGCAGCCGGACCTTGAGGTTGCCCTGATCGTCCCCCGACCAGGTCACATGCTCTACGAACTGCTGCACGCTGATCGCCGCCGCACCGGGCCCCGAGGGTGGCCGCCGGGTGACCTGAGCCCGCGTGCCGAAGCCCACGCTCAGGATCTGCGACCACAGTGCCGGGTTCGACGCGGGATCGACCGTCAGCGCCGACAATCGTGCCTGCGGCTGCCCGTACTGCGACACCAGGTACTGACCCGCTGCCAGGGCCACCGTCGAATCCTGGGCGTTGATCTGCCGCTGGAGAGTGCGCGGCAGGTACGCGGTCTGCGAGGCCGAGTTGCTGGCGGCCTGCATCGGCTGCGCGGGCGCCCCGGGCGCGGACTGGTTGGTGATCTGGGCGATGTTGTAGACGTGTGTCGGGTCGAGCTCCACCACGATGTCGCCGAGGTAAGGGATTTCGCCAGCCGCCTGGTTCTCGCCGAAGACGATCGCAGGCTGGGGCTGGAGATAGCGCCACTGGCGGCCCGTCAGCCACAACGTGCCGGCCGAGTCAACGTACAGTTGGCCGCTCTCCGTGTCGCCCACCAGTTGAAGGGCCGACATCGCGTCCACACCACCCAGGTTGGCTCCGCCCATCGGGAGCGTGGCTGCCTCCGTCTGAAGGGCGCCGCCGTAGCCGCACATTGTGAGGATCCGCTGTGCACGGGCCGCGCTCGTCTCCCCGGCCCAGCCCTTGGAGAAGCCGGCTGCGAGGTCGCCGAAGCTCGGGACGTTGTTGGTCGGGACCTCCACCGCGTACGCCAGGTCCCCGCTATACGCCCACACATACTGGCCGACGGCGGTCTGGACGTTCATGCCGACGACATCCGAGGTGATCCCGGTGGGCTGCACGCTGACGGTGTTGGTGTTGTAGAAGCCGCCGCCGTCGATGTTGGCATTCAGGGTCTTGCCGTCCGGCGTGAGGATCAGCGCGGCCATGTGCCAGTTGCCATCACAGTAGTTCGCCGTCGAGATCGTGAAGTCGATGTTGCCACCGGCGGCGTTGGTCGAGTTGACGTGCAGGTGCCCGTTGGAGTCCAGGGCCAAGCCGCCTTGGCTCTTGTTTGGGCTGGACGACGACTGCCACCACCACAGCGCCATCTGGGTGCCGGCCGGCGGCAGCGTGCTGGTACGGAAGCAGATGATCCGCGTCCATCCCGTTCCGGCCGGCGGCCCGTTCGGCGTTCCCAGGTTGATGAAGCTGCCCTGCGAGTTGAGGAAGCTGCTCGGTGTGGGGTTTGCCAAGGTGACCACCGGGCCGGCAGCCCCAACGAAGCCCGACCCGCTGATACTGCTGCCGCTGGTCACCGTACCTGCGCCGTACGGGGAGCTCGCGAGATAGACCGCGCCGTGCTTGCCGGAGGCGTCCCGCCACCACACGGAGCCCTGCGGCTCATCCAGCGGATACAGCCGGTCCGGGCCAAGGGCCATCAATCCGGCCATCAGCGAAGGCTGTAGCGTGAACTGCGACAGCCCGGCGAGCACGTCGATGCAGGTCAAGTCGACCAGCCCGTAGGTGCCCTGCTGCTGCCAGTGCTGCGGCCAGCGCTCCACATATCCAGCCCACAGCGGGGCGATCACGCCGCCCGCCGTCCACGGCGTTGCCGTCGCGGCCTGCTCCATCTGCCAGGCCGTCACGTACAGCGTGCTGGCGGCCGCCGGACTGCTGGAGTTCTGCACGCCCGGCCGGCAGCCGACCGCCGTTGCAGGTGCCGTCACCGTGTACGACAGCAGCACCCAGCTCGTACCCAGCACCGGCACGGTGACAGCGGTCCCGATGCTCGGTCCGATGCGCGCCCCCGTCACGTCGTACCAGGAGATGCGGTGCGCTGCCGTCAACGTCGCGTCGCCACCCGACGCCTGGGCCACCCAGCAGGAGAACGTGTACGACTGGCCGCCGACCACGGGGAGCGCGGACGCGTCCGAGACCGGCCACCCGGCACCGTTGTTGTTCGGCGCCGCCAACCCCACCAGGTTGGTGGCAGTGGTCGAGGCCGGGATCGTCCAGCCGAACGCAGAAGAGTGCCCGGTCGGGGCAGGCGGCAGGCCGGCGGCAAGGGCAAGGCTGCCGGTGCTGCTGCTCATGGTGGCGAGGCTGGAAGCGGCGCTGATGTTCTGGGGCATTAGGTTGCGGCTAGGCGGCCAGACCGCCTGGAGGCGACAGGACCGCATCGGCAGCACGTTCGGCGCGTACGGGCTGGCCGCGTCGAGCGGGTCGAGCGCCCCGTCGAGGTTCCACAAGCTGACCGTCAGCTGCCCGGACTGGATTTGGTCCAGCTCGTACTGGCGACCCGCCAACTCGGCCGACCACGAGCCGCGCAGCCGCGAGGACAGGTCCACGTAGGAGGGGAGCGCGCTCATGCTGCCGCCGGTGTTGAACGCCACCTGGAAGCGGATCTGCGGCCAGCTCGGCAGCAAACTGCTGGTACCGGCCGGGGTGTTGACGTGCTCCAGATACGCCGTCTGCCCGGTCACCGTGCTGGACCCAGCCACGTAGTAGACCTGCACGGCATGCGGGGACCAGGAGTACGAGATGGCCGCGAGCTGGGTCCAGCTGAAACCGTCCGGCGAGGTGCTGAACAGCCACTCGCCACCCGACTCGGTCAGCATCCACCAAGCGTGGGCGGTCGGATCGTATGCGGGCAGGTTGACCGTGGTGTAGCTGCCCGCGTTGATGACGATGGCCTGCCACTGCGTGCCCGGCGAGCATGCGAAGTAGGCTGCATTGCTTGGGTCCTGCTGGACCTTCAGCAGCGTCTGCACTGTCTGGCCGCCGGTGCCAGCCAGCGCCGGGGTCACCCGGGCCGACAGGGACTGCCCCGTCGCCTCGTACGGGCCGGCGGCCCCCAAAGCCGGGTAGGAGCTGGTGGCCTGCACCCCAACCCGGCCCGGCGCCGTGAGGCTGACGCCGGTGCCGCTGGTGGCGTTCCACACCGCCGAGTTGAGCGCGGCCGCGGTGAACGGATCGACGAGCGAGCCGAGAAGCGGGGCCACGGGCACCTCCTACGTGTAGACGAGTCCGCTGGTGGGGTTCCGCTTGCCGTTCCGAAGCGCTTCGGTCTGAACGATCTTGAAGAGGGTGCGCCCGTCGACCTGGACGACGATGTCCGGTAGCCCGGCCGACGAGGTGGCAGCCGCCGACTGGCCGACCGCCAGGGCGCCGAGCCTGGCGCTGCCCGTGACCGCGAGTGCGCCAGCGTTCGCCACCGACGGGCCGAGCGCGGGCTGCATCGAGCCGATCTCGGTCGTCAGGCCCGTGAGTTGGCGGCGCAAGCTCGGGATCTTGTTCTCGATGCCGTTGATCAGGCCGCTGATCAGCAACTGGCCGGCGGGCTGGAGGAGCACCGCGTCCTTCTCCGGCGGCCCCTTCCACGAAGTCAGATCGGATGTCAGGTTGGTCAGGGTGTTCTTGACACTGCTGATCGACGACTCGATACCGTGCACAAGGCCACGGATGATCCGGGCTCCCGCATCCTCCAGCCAGTGCTCGGCATCCGAAAAGAACCCGGTGATCATGCCCGGCAGATCCGAGAAAAACGAGCCGACCGCATCAAAGGCCGCGACAATTCCGTGCGCTGCTGGTTCGAACACGTTATGCCACAGCCACAGCGCTGCGGCCTCGATCGCCCTGAAGGCGACCTCTACGCCGACCCGGAACCACGTGAAATGGTTCCAGGCGTAGATCACGGCCGCCACCAAAGCCACGATCGCGATAATCACAAGGCCGATCGGACTTGCATTGAGCGCGAAATTCAGCAGCCATTCTGCCGCTGTCAGAACGCCCTCGGCAACCGCGCTCGCCAGGGTGGCGACCTTTTCTGCGACCCACGCAATTGCCGCCCGAGTTGCCGCCAGCGCACTCTGACCGGCTGCCACTGCAGCCTCCAACAGCGCCGCCCCGGCTGCCTTACCGGCCGCCGCCACAGACTGCAGCCCAGACACCATGCCGGACCATGCTGACGCCGCACCGGCCTTCGCTGCCTGTCCGAGGTTCGAGCCCATGGTCAGCGCCGACGATCCGACCGACTTCAGCGTCGTCAACGCGGTGGAGCCGCCGTCCTTGACGCCCTGCCACAAGTAGGCCGCTCGGAATCTCGCCGAATTGAACGAGGAGATCAAGCTGTCCTTGCCGGCCGATGCCTTTGACGTCACGAAATCCCAGGTCGATGACGCTCCGGAAGACACCGTCTGCCAAGCCGACAGGCCTTTCGAGGCCGCAGTCGTCAGCCCGTCCTTGACGGTGCCTGCCGCCGTGGAGACAGTCTGATAGCCGCTTTGGATGTCCGTCCAGATCTGCCTTGCCTGGCTGAAGGGGAACGACACGATGTCCTTCGCCAGGCCGGCGATCGCGCCGACCGGCTTGATCACCGACAGCGCGGCAAGACGGATAGCGAGCGGCACCAGGGCCACCGTGATCAGGTCTCGGACAACCGTCTTGTGCTCGTCCATGAAGTGGCTGACCGTCACCACGGCGGGCCCGACCACGCCGGACATGATGCTCGCAACAGCCCGCAGGGCCGTCAGGCCAGCGCCGCCCAGGAGCTGGAGCGTCGGGCCCGCCGCCCGCGAGATGTCCCCGAAGGCGGTGGACACCTGCGAGGCGAACGTCGACAGGTCCGACGCCACGGACTTCAGCTCGGCACCGACCTGTTCCCAGCCGGTCAGCGGCTGCGCGCCCGCGGTCGCGCCGCCGTGCTGCTCGCCGCCAGCAGTCGTAGCCGTGTGGCCCGGCACGCGCTTCTGCGCCTGGCCGTCGAAGCCGGCCGCGATGCCGCTGATCGCCGAGGCAAAGTCGTGGACGACCGGCGAGCCTTTCCGCTCGATCAGCGAGATGAACTCGGACAGCTTCGGGATCATGAAGTCGCCGAGCCTGATCATCACCGAGTCGAAGCCGGCGCGCAGTTGCTTCAACTGCTGGCCCAGCGTCTGCTGAACCAGCGCGAAGCCGGCGACCTTCCCCGACGAGTCCGCCGTCGCCGACCCAACCGCCTTGATGGTGTCGGCCGTTGCTTGGTAGTTGGCACCCACCGTGGCCAGCGCGGCGTTGGCGCCGGGCGCGGTGCCCATCATGCTCTTCAGTGCGGCCGCGAACGCGGTCGTGCCTTCCGGGCCGGCCTTCGTCGCCGCCTGCGCGATGTACTCCATCGCGTCCGTCAGGCCATTCGGGCCGGCCAACTTCTTGGCCAGGACATCGCTGGAGACGCCGTACTGCTGGAAGGCGTCGTACATCTTGTTCGTCGGGTTCAACAGGCTGCGGAGCGCCTGGGCCAAGTTTTGCGACGCGCGCTGGGCAGTGAACCCGTGGTTGGTCATGTTGGCCAGTGCCGCCATGACGTCCTGGAAGCTGATGCCTGCCGCGCTGGCGGCCGGCACGATCGACGCGAACGACGCGGAGAAGTCCTGAAGGTTGGTCTTGCCTCTGCTGACCGCGGCGATCATCTTCGACGTGATGTCGGCGGCGTCGGACGCCTTCAGGTGGTAGTCGACCAGGACGTCCGTCATGGCCTGGGCCACCGTGGTGGTGTCCGCGCCCTCAGCCGCAGCGCCCTGCGCGGCGGCCTTCAGCACGGTCAGGCCGTCAGCCGCGTGGAAGCCCGCGGCCTCGACGTAGTACATGGCCTTGCTCAGGTCGTCGGCGGAGACGCCGACCTGGCCAGCCATGTCGAGCATGCCCTGACGCACCTGAGCGAGGGCGGACTGCTGCTCGCCAGCCGAGGTCACCAGCCGCGTCGTGCTGCTCTGGAAATCCGAGGCCATCTTGGCGGCCTCGTAGCCGATCCCCGCGATGCCCAACGCTGCGAAGTCGCTGGCGCCCTTCAGCACGCCGCTGAGCCCGAGCCACTTGCCGCCCAGCTCATCCGACGCTGCTGCCGCCTCCCGGCCAGTGACTGTCGACCGCTCCTGCGCGACGGCCAGCCGGTCGATCGCGGCCGCCGCCTCGTCAGCAGCGACCGTCAGCCGCTCCAGACTCGCAGCGGCCTCGGTGTCACCGAGCGCGCCGCCGGCACCGATCCGGCCGAGGCTCGCCGCGGTCTCGTCCGCCGCGACGTTCAACGCCTCCAACTGCGCGATGAACTCGTCGGCCCCCGCCGCAGACGTCGCCAGGCCCTCGGTGAAGGGGGCGGTGATCGAGCGGAGGGTGACCCACAGGTCGGCGACCTCGGCCATGCCGGCGCCTCCCTCCAGGGGGTCAGTCGGCGGCCGCAGCGGCGGTCCAGTCGATCGCGGCGAACGCGGTCCGGTAGTTAACCTCGGCCTGCACGGGCAGGAGGCGCGTGGCGGGTTCCAGGAACGGGTACTTGGAGCCGTTGCGGAGCCCGGTCTCCAGGTACAGCGCGTACCTGCTGGACGGCGTCCGCGGGTTGTACCTGGGGAACTGGTCCGGCTGCATGCCGACCTTGGTCTCCCAGCCGTCCGCGCTCCGCTTCACGGCCTCGCGGACGATGCTTCGCCGCAGCGTGCCGGAGATGACCGCTGGTCCCATCCCGGGCGACGCCGGCGTTGGTGTTCCCCAGGCGTGCCGCCCGTTGCTCGCGTTGGTCTTGGCTTGCTTGACCATCGCGTCGGCCGTGCCGATCAGGCCCGTTCGGGCGGCCCTCACGCCCAGTCGCTGCACGCGCAGCAGCGCCTCGCGCAACGAGGCGGCGCTGAACTCCGGCATCAGGCGTCACCCCTTCGCCGCATGCTCGTTCGCCGCCCGCTCCGCCTCGCGACGCGCGGCCAGTAGGTCCCAGCAGACCCGGCGGACGTACGGCGGCGTCGCTTCCAACTCCTGCCAGGACCAGCTGAATGCGAGCATGAGCTCGACCCACTGCACCTCGACCGGCGCCGGCCCGCTGCCCCAAGTCCCGTCGTAGATGGACTCGGCAGGCCAGAGCACGTCTTCGAGGTAACTGGAGCCGAGCTCTACTGAGGGTTTTGCAGCTCCGCGAAGGTCTTGAAAACGTGGCCGAGCGCGCCCGACGGGGCCCGGCGGAGTGTCACGGCATCCACCGGCGGCGGCAACAGCGGCGGGACGTCCGCATCGCTCGTGGCATCCCACATGCACCACGAGCGGATCAGCCGAAGCAACTGGTCGAAGATGACCCCGCTGTCCCGGGCGACCGGCTCACCGTCCGGCCCGGTCTCCACCCGGGTCAGCGCCGCGCCGATCTCGTCCAGCGCCGACTGCGGCATCATGCCCGGGTTGCGGATCTCAACCCACGGCTCCGGGACTCCCGCGACCGCGTACTGCGGCAGCGGGATCCGGGTCCAGCGGGACGCGTAGCCGCCCTCGGGGATCTGCACGGCGGTGGCTTGCTGGTCGGCGAGCTGCGGCAGCTGCGTCGGCGTGATCGGTGCGGGCACCGGTGGCTGCGGGTCGAACGTCGCCGGAACCGGCTGCGGGGCGGGCGGGTAGACCGGAGTGGTCATGATGCTCCTCGTGAGGGGTGGGGAGTTGAGTGGTCCCAGCGCGGCGGCGGCGCGTCCCCGCGCCCTCAACGCTCGCGCGCAGCTGCCGCGCCGGGAGTCTGTGGGCCGCCGTCAGTAGGCGGTGGTCTGCCAGTTCAGCAACGTCGCCTGCACGACCCCGCCATCGACCGTGTTGGCCACTCCGCTGATGCTGAAGTCGGCCTGGCTGTAGGCCTGGCTGAGGTCTCGCTTGCCCTTGTACCAGGCACTCTTCGACGCAATGATCGAGAGGGACTGCCCACCGCGCGCCAGCGGCTGCTGGGCGCTCGCGGTCAGCGGTAGCTGGCTGTTCTGGAGGAACAGGTTCAGGTCGACGTTGTTCTCGAAGATCGCCTTCAATGTCGCGTCGAACTCCAAGGCCCCAGCGAAGACTTCGCGCGGTGCCTGGGTCCCGTCGCTGCTCTCGATCGCCTCAACGGCTCGCTTCAGCGTGGCGTCCAGGCTCCGGCCGCGGGTCGAGCTGGCGCCCGCGTTCGTGAGGGTCCACGACCAGCCGAGCAGCGGATCGTACTGGCTGTACGTCTCGGTGACGCTGCTGGCGGCCACGGACGGGAACGAGGTCGCCTTTGTGGACAAGCTGATCGCGCCCTTGGGGTCGATCTTGATCTGCAGCTCGCTGAACCTGACGTAGCTGCACGACACGTACTGCAGGGTGTCGAAGTACGTCAGGGAGTACGTCGGCAGGGCGACGGCCGGGTTCTGCTTGAAGAGGTGCTGCGTCGGCGCGACGACCGGGTCGGCCGAGCTGTGTGCGTTCGCCAGCGGCACCCGGTTCGCCCCGGTCTTGCCCAGCACCGTGGTGACGTTGGAGGTGTACGGGCCGGTGCCCGTGGCCGCGCCGTCGGTCCAGGCGTACTCAATCGCCGCACCCGAGCCGACCTTGACGATCGTGCCGGCCGCGAGCGACAGCGGCGTGCTGATCGCCGTCGCCCCCACGGTGGTCGCCGCGGAGAGCGTGGTGCTGACTCCCGCGGTCACCGTGTCCGGGCCGATCGTCGCGCACAGCAGATGCCCGATCAGGTCCGGGTAGGCGAGGCAGTCGATCGTCCACTCGGCGTGCGCCGGACCGGCGTACGAGCCGTGCAGGACGCTGTCGTCACCGCGAATCGACTCGTCCTTGATCTGGGTGATCATGTCCTCGAAGCCGCTGCTGCCGGTGTACGGGATGCCCACCGTGGGCACCAGGTACGTGCCGGGTGTGGCCTCCTTGGCCAGGCCCAGCGTGCCGTTACGCGCCAGCAGGGTCATTGGTCACTCCCTCCGGCGCCGCGATGCGGGCCTTCGTCGGCTTGGCCGGCTGCTCCGGCACGGGATCAGGTGATGCGGTCGGCTTGGGCTCGACGCGCTCGAACCCGGCGACCGGCACGTGCCACAGCACGACCTCGCCGGGGCCGACCGTTGCTGGGATCGCCGGCACGTCCACCGGGACATCGCCCGGGTTGCGCTGCGGGTAGGGATCAGGCACGGAGGCCTCCGGGAAGCACGAAGGCCCCCGCAATGCGAGGGCCGTGACGGGTGGTTGACGGGTGTCAGGCCGTGTAGTCCTGGTCGTCGGCGCTGTAGGTCGCGGTCGCGGTCAGCACGCCGTTCGCGATCCCCTGGACCGGATCGCCGAAGTCCACGGCGATCTCGGCGCCGACCGGGGCCTCCGCAACAGACAGGAAGCGGCCGCCGTGCGAGTGGTCCGTCGGGTAGCCGCGGATCCGCTCCAGCAGCAACTCGATCGCCGCGTCCAGGGCGCGCTGCTCGGCCTCGGCGATCCCGACACCAGTCGTGGTCGCGCCGATCGGCCACCACAAGTTGAGGTGGAATGGGTACGTATCGATCTTGCGGGGCGCGGCGAATCGGCTTTCCGCGATCCGCCGCCGCATCACGAAGATCTGCTTCTTCGCGGTCGCCGGAGTCCGGGCCATGTAGGGCTGGATGATGTCCCACGGGCCACCGGCTGAGGCCAGCAGCGCGGGCAGGCCGTCCCCGGAGGCATTGAGCCAGGCGGCCTCTCGGTCGACAGCATCGGCAGTGCTGGTCACCGGCGCCTCCTCCTCTGCTTGCGGGGGTGCGAACGGCGGGTCGCCGCGGCCTTGGCCTTCGCGGCGGCAGACATTCGGTGGCCCTTGTGGTGGCCGTGGTGGTGCGCGGCGCGCATCCGAGCGGACAGCTTGGCCCGCGCTGCGGCCGACATCGGCCGGCGGCGACCGGGTTTGCGGTGCTTGCCCTTCAGCCGGGCGCTCAGCTTGGCTCGGGCGGCCGCGCTCATCTTGTGGTGCGCGCCCTTGTGGTGCCGCCCCTTGAGCTTTGCGCGGAGTTTGGCCTTCGCGGCGGCGCTGAGCGGCTTGTGGTGCCGCCCCTTCAACTTCGCTCGGAGCTTGGCCCTGGCTGCCGCGCTCATGGGCTTGTGCTTCCGCCCGCGCAGCTTCGCCCTGAGCTTGGCGCGAGCCGCCGCCGACAGCGGCTTGTGCTTGCGGCCCTTGAGCTTGGCCGACAGCTTCGCGCGTTGGGCAGCCGTGAGCTTGTGTCCCGCGTGATGCCGGCCGCGCATCCGGGCGGACAACTTGGCCCTGGCCGCCGCACTCATCCGGTGCCCGGGGTGATGCCGGCCGCGCAGCGCAGCCGAGATCTTCGCCCGGGTCGCGGAGCTGATCGGGTGGCCCTTGTGCGGGTGCGGCCGCCCCTTCATGCGGGCCGAGATCCGGGCCCGAGCCGCCGCCGAGAGGTGCCGCTTCACCGTGTGCCGTGCGGGCGACGCAGGTTGCGGCGTGCCCCAGGACATCAGCCGCGTCCGTAGCTCGCGCAGATCGCGTCAGCGTCCGCTGCGAGCACGTCCGGGTCGTGGCCGTGGCCGGCCATCGTCGGATCAAGCTCCCGAACCGCGATGCTGGCGGCCATGTACTTGCAGGCCCGTACCAGGTCGGCCGGAACGGTCTGGTAGCCGCCGCCGTACACGTAGGTAACCAGCGAGCCGATCGGAAGGAACGTCCCGATGTTGAACCACAGGTGCCCGCTGTCCGGGTCGGGCCCGCGCACCGTGCTGAGGTTGATGGCCTGGTCGCCGCCGTAGGACCGGTGGATGGTGATCGACTGAAGCGAGTAGGCCCACAGCTCGGGGTACTTGGGCGCGAACTCCTGCAACCAGCCATGCCGGACCAGCGACGTGGTGCCCATGGCGTAGGCGTACGACTGGCCGAGCGTTCCGGCCAGGTCGAGCGGGACGTTGCCGGCGTCGATGTACTCGTCCGGGTCGATGCCGGTCGCCCGCTCTGTCTCCACCAGGCCGGTGAACGGCGCCAACCGGCGGCCGGCCGCGCCCTCGCACATGCGGGTCGCCTCGATCATCAGATCCGACAGGGCCTGCGGGCTGTACGACCTCACCAGGTCCGCGTACGGGCCCTCTTGGAGCTGGGCCGCCGTCGCCAGCGGCACCGGCGAGTCGGCGGCCACCGACTACTCCTCGACCACGGCGCCGAGCGCCGGGGCGGCCGCCGGGACGTACGCCTTCACGCCCTTGGGAAGTTCCGGCTGGGCCTCGAACTCGCCAGGGGCGATGGTGACGAGCTCGTGGGCGTCCTCGGGCGCCATCTCAACCCACTCGCCGCCCTGCGGCCACTGGTAGCCGTGGCTGGAGCCACCCGGGTGCTGCTTCTTGACGAACATGCTGATCTCCCAGCGAGGTTGGGGCGGGCTGGCTGGCCGTGGCGCCGAGCAGTCGCCACGGCCAGCTGGTCGGGGACTACAACGTCGGGGCAACGCGCGCGAGTCGGCCGATCCACTGCGGGCCGCGTACCGCGAGGCAGGTGTCCGAGACGACCGCGAACGGCATCGCGTCCGGGCTGGACGTGGTCGGGAAGACGTCCTTCGGCACCACGTCGCGGACGTAGGGCCGGAGCACGTTGTCACGGTCACGGGACATCAGGTAGATGTCCTCGTGGCCGGCCGACCTCGGCTTGAGGCCAGTGTTGGTGCCGACGTAGGCGGCGGGGGTCTGGGCCGGGACGGTCGCGCCGTTCTGCGGGACGAGGTTCGCGCCGGTGTCCACGATCGAGGTGGTGAGAATCGGGGTGATGCCGTCCGCAGCCAGGCCGACGGTGGCGTCCACGACGCCGAGCAGCGTCTCCTGCCCGGTGGCCGTGGAGCGGTAGACCATGTAGTGCTGCGGCGTGCTGGCCTGAAAGCCGCTGGGCGTGGAGAAGGCGAGCGTCACGGTGGAGGTGGCGGTCGTGGTGGTAGCCGAGACCTCGGCACACGCGATCGCCTCGCCCTGGCGGGTCATCACCGGGGCGAGCTTGTAGTAGTAGGTGCCGGCCGCGAGGGTGCCGCCGGTGGTGGCCGGGGTCGCGGTGACGGTGCCCATCGTGGTGCCCTTGGTCGCCAGGTAGGACGACCTCACGATCGGGATGTTGCGGTAGCTGGGCACGATCAGGCCGGGCACGACCTCGACGTCCGTGAACCGCTGCTGGTTGGTGAACAGACTGGAGAGGGCACCCTCGGCGGTGCTCGACATGACGAGCATCCAGTCCGAGTTGGTGACCTGCGACGCGGTGTAGGACTCGACGAGGTCGATCAGCTGGTTCAGCAGGCTGAAGCTGATGTTGCTGCCAGCTCCATCGATCGAGTTCTGGCCGTTGTTGCTGGTGCCAGTGAACTGGTTGATGAGGGTGGCGAGGCCGTCGAACTGCGGGTACGGGCCGAACTGCGTGGCTGCCGCATTGCCGGCCACCAGCATCTGCTCGGTGTCCCAACGCAGGCCCCGGATGGCGCCCATGATTTCGCGGGCTCGCAGGTCACCGATGACGTCGGCGGTGACCTCCTCCGCGTAGCCGGTGATCGCGCCCACGACCTGGAGGTTCTTGATCGTGAACTTGCTCTGGAAGTACGAGCCAGTGGACACCGGGCGGGCGCCGCCGTCGGTGACGGCGCCGCCGGAGGCGAGGCCGTTGCGGGTGTTGAAGTAGTAGTCCGTGCTGCGGATCTTCTGGCTGGGCAGGGACTCGATCAGCGGCGAGTACCGGCGCAGCTGCTCGAACAGGTTCGGGTCGATGATCTTGGGGACGAGCGCGGATGCGCCCGCCGCGCCGAGAGCCTCGGCGAGTTCGCGGGACATGGGGGTGCCTCCGGGGGCAGGAAGAGGGCATGAAGAGGCCCCCGGCGCGGCGCGCTACGGGGGCGGTGACCATTCCTGCCGTATCCGGCACCACCCGGCTGAGGATGGCGGTCAGTCAGCGTTGGTGCTGGTGACGTCAGTCGTCGTTGCTGTAGCGCCCGTTCGACACCCAGTCGAGCAGGGCGTCGTTGCGGGTGCGGCGGGCCGCCTCAGGGTCCTGATCGACGGTCTCAGTGACGCCTGCGCTGGTGAGCCCCTTGCGGGCGGGGCCCTGGTGGCGGACCTCGGCACGCAGGGACTCCAGCATCTGGTCGCGCTGGGCGGCGATGCCCTCGGCGACGAGCCGCTGCACGCGCTGGTCCTCGGTCTCCTCGACCGGTGCGGCCGGGGGTGCGGGCGCGGACTCGGTGGCCGCGGCCGGGGCGGGCCGGGCGCCGAGCAACTGCTGGAACTGCTCCGCGGTCAGCTGGATGACTGTGGGCGCGGGGGTGTTGGCCGTCTCGGCGGCCGGAGTGGGCTGCTCGCTCACGGCGGGCACCTCCGTGGTGGGTGTGGGTTCCCCGGCCGGTCGGCTCGGGGTGGTCTCGGCGGTCGGCGCCGCGGCAGGCGGGGCGGTCTCCATCTGGTCGTCGTCCGGGCGGCGGCTGGTCTCCGTGTCGCCGTCGGTGTCGGCGTGCGGCGCGCCCGGGACGTCGATGTCGGCGTCCATGTCGGGGTCGAGTGCCTGGAGGGCGTCCACGGCGGCGTTCATCGCAGCCTGGGCGATCACCCGCAGCTCGGCCGGGGCGATCCCGCAGCAGCGCAGGGAGATCGACATCGGGCCGTTGTAGGCGTCGATGCAGAACCCGCCACCGTCGGCACCAGGCATGTCGCCGTAGAACTCGGTGACGTCGCCGAAGTGGGTGGTCTCCATCGGGACTCCGAATCGAGTGAGCGCGGCCCGGACTCGCGGGCGGATGCGCTTCAGCTGCTGGGGTGTGTAGCCGGTGGCGTTCTCGGCAAGGGCCCGCCAGGACTGGAGGGCGTGGGCTCGGGTGTCGATCGGCAGGCGCTTCACGCCGTCGCGGACGCCGAGGTCGGCGTACGCGACAGCGCCGTATGGGGCCCTGACCTTGGCGGCGGTGGCTTCGGTGACGGACTCGTACACCAGCAGGGCCGTCTCGGCGGTCTCGGCCGCCGCAGCGCCGGGCTCGATCCGTGCGGCCAGAACGCCGGGCGTCTTGGTGAAGTCCAGGCCGTACAGGTCGAGATCGTCGGCGGTCTCAACGGTCTGCCCGTCGTGCTCGACCCGGCGGACCGGACCCCGCCAGGCGCCCCGGATCGACACGCCGTCCAGGAATGGCCGATCGCCGGTGACCAGGGCAGCGATGTCACGGCCGTGCGCGGTATCGGCGATCTCCGCCTCGAACGTCACCCGGCCGTCGTCCTCCTGTTGGAGCCGGGTGACTCGGCCGACGATCCGTGTCGAATCGTCCTCGGCGCCGTGGTGGGTCAGCATCGTGTGCGGCTCGCCGCGGGCGATCGCCGCCTGGGCCCGCTCGACCGCCCGGCCGAGCATCTGCCGGGTGTACAGCCGGCGGTTCCTGGAGACCCCCGGGGCGATCGCCGTGCCCCTGATCGTGGCAATCCCAGCCATCGGACCTCCCTTACTGGCTGAACCCGCCGAGGTAGTAGGCGGCGGTCGTGGCGGCCGCGACCTGGCCGAGAACGATGGAGACCTGCGAACCTCCTGGGGCCTGCGGCTGGGTTTCCATGCCGGGCATGTCGATGGGGCCTGTGTCGCCCTTGCAGTAGCCGGTGAAGATCGGCGCGCCGTTGGCGGTGACCTGCACCAGGAACGGGCTGGCGGTGTTCGCGCCGACGTAGAGGTCGGTGAGGTAGAACGTCTGCCCTGCTGGCACGGTGAACAGCGCCACCGTGGTCGCCGCGGTGGTGGACAACACCGGGTTACCGGTGAACTGATTGAGCGTCTGCCCGTAGGCGGCGGCCCCGGCACTGGCCCGCAGGGTCGGGATCGAGTTGCCGCCGTCGTCGGCCAGCGTCACAAGCGGTGCCTTGGCCAACTCGGCCTCCGATCAGGTGGGCTGCAGGGTGCAGCGGCAGAGGGGGTGCAGGGGTGGCCGGGGTGCGGTGGCGGCCGGGTAGGGGCTGTTGTCCTCGGCGGTGATGCAGGCCGAGCAGACGTGGCCGTCGCCGACCGTGACGACGGACAGCTGCTGCACGCTGCGCTGCTGGTAGGCAGCGGTCATGCCGTCGGTCCAGGCAGCGCCCACTGCGGTGATGATGCTCGTGGACCAGGCCGCGCCGTCGGTGATGACGGCGGCGGCCTGGTCGAGCATCGCCCGCTCGTCAGTGCCCTGCTCGGCCGCGGTGAGCAGGGCTCGGGCGATGGTCTGTGCGGTGCCGCGCAGTGCGGCGGCGGTGACGGTGTAGGCGGCGGCGAGCTCCGCATCCGCATCGCCCTCGCCGTCGGCCTGGTCATAGTCCTCGTCGCCGAGTTCGCCGCCGTCGTCGGCCGCGACCGCGTGCCCGGCCCGTGCGCCAGCCGCCCGGCCGCCGCGCATCGCTGCGGTGAGTGCGGCGACCAGCTGCGGCCACTCCGGTCGGCTGGCGAGCCGGGCGAGTTGGGCGAGCACCGCAGCGGTGGTGACCCGTTGCACGTGGCGGCGTCGGTCGGCCGCGGCGGTGCTCTCAGCCGGGGCGACCTGTTGGCGCAGGGCCGTCATGACGGCCGTCAGGTCCAGGCCGGCGGCCAACTCCCGCCATGCGGCGAGTACCTGGCTGGCTGCGTGCTGCTCCAGCCGGTCCCGGCGCCGGTAGATCGCGGCCCAGACGCCGGTGAGCTGGCCGAGTTGGAGCGTCGGCGCCCGACCGGCGGCCATCAGAAGACCTGCTTTCGGATCAGCGGCCACGCTCCGGCTGCGGTGAGCGCGCCACCCGGAGCGTGGTCAGGTCCTTCGCGGGGTGGTTCGGGCTGGTCGCTGGTCGGGCCGGGCGGATCAGGCTGCGAGGGCGGCCCGGAGGCGGGCGGCGAAGTCATTCGGCTCGTCCTCCTCGTCCTCCTCGTCCGGGTCGTCCTCGTAGTAGGTCCGCCAGTCGTAGGCCTCGGCCGGCCTGCTGCCGGGCGGCGCCGGGGGTTGGCCGGGTGCCGGCGGCTGCTGGCCGGCGGCCATCGCTGCCGCGTGCACCGCCAATTCCGGCGGCACCGAAGCCGGTTCCGGCTCGGGTTTCATCTCGATGCCGTCGATCTGCGCACCGGCGCTGAGACCTGGCGCCGCGGTCTTGGCCAGCATCGCCTTCGACATGGTGGCGATGTCGGCCCACAGCACGAGGTTCTGCCTGTCGATCAGCACCGCGTCGTCGCCGCCCTTCACGGGGGGCTCGCCGATGTCGGCGCGGCCGCGGTTGAGCAGCCACAGGCCGTTGCGGATCCTAAGGTCCCGGATCTGCTCGATCACCAAGCTGTCGCGCATGTCGACTTCGCGGAGCTTGAGGGTCCAGCCGTCGATGCCGAAGCCGCGACGCGTGAGGTGGAAGTTGAGCTTCTCCAGGATCAGCGCGGCGACCGGGGCGCAGGTGTTCGTCATGAACGTCTTGCGCTGGCTGTCGCCGGTGCCACCGCCGAGGTTGCCGGACTCGATCACGCCGACCTGCGCGGGCGGCACGCCGTAGACCGCGAGGATCTCGTCCCGCGCCTGGTCCTTGCTGGCGTGCAGGTCGGGGATCCGGGACGGCTGCAGCTCGGTGACCTTGCCGCCGCCAGTGGTGATGATCGGCTCGCCGCGGTTCTTCGGGCCCAACACGCGCACCCGGAACTGCTGCAGCCACCGCTTGATCGCGTTGTCGCTCGTGGACTCAGGGAAGTCCACGTGGAGCATGGGCGGGTCACCCTTGCGGTGGGTCTCTTTCAGCAGGCCGGAGGCGTACAGCCAGGTCGTGATCGGCAACAGCGCCCTCTCGGTCGCGCTGGTGCCGTGGAGGCCGGACCGCGGGGTGTCCATGCTGATGTGGATGATCTCGTCTGGCTCGAACGGGGCACGCTGACCGTCGTCGGTGATCTGCACGTACTGGGTGACGACGCCGTGCGGGTCGGAGATGATCCGCATCGACGCGGCGTCCAGGCTGTACAACGCGATCGGCTCCCCGAGGAACCAAACGACCTCCAGGTACGCGTCTCCGGCGACCTGCAGGTCCGTCACCAGGCCGCGTAGCAGCTGCTGCATGTCCTCGTACGGGTTGCAGTAGTCGATCAGCTGCTGGAGCCGCTGGACTTCCGGCGGCCGGGCCGGCGCCTTGCGGTCGCCCTCCTGGTCGTCCTGCGCCCAGTCGATGTACAGGCCGCCTGCGGTGACGGTGCGGGCGATGGCGTCCACGCAGGCGCTGGCCCATGTGCAGGTGGTGTACACCTGGTAGAGCTGTTCGAGCAGCTCGCGCCGGTCGGATCCGAGGTCGCCGCCGCCCTGGTTGTACTCGGTCGTGCCGCCGCGCGGGATCCCGTACTCGTAGCCGCGCCGGGCCGCCTGAGCGGGTGTCGGGTCGGCGGCGGGGGTCGTCGTGACGGGCTTGACGGACTCGGTGACGGGCTCGGTGCGGCGGGTCAGTCGGGACCAGATGCCCACGGAGACCTCCTCACCGCCCCACGCTCGGGCACATCGTCGTCGGGATCGGGATCGTCGGGGCCGCGGGCGATCGCGTAGCGGCCGGCGAACGGGGCCTTCAGCTCCTGCTCGGCCTCGGCAGCCGGGGGCGCCCCGACGTCCGGGAACCGCGGCCCGCCGCCCAAGTTGATCAGCAGGTAGCGCAGGGCGTCCGGAGCGTGGTCCTCGGCCTTGCTGTCCGCGTCCTCCGGGTCGCCGATCTGCGCGTGTGGCAAGGCTGGCAGGGTGCGGATCAGCTCCACACAGCTCGTGAAGACGTGCAGGAGCGGGCAGGTTTCCCAGCCGAGTTCGCGGTGGTGCGCGCAGGCCGGGGCCTCGCCGAGGTAGGAATGCACACGCTGCCAGCCCGGGACACGGCCGCCCTTGCCAGCCGCCGTGAGCGGCACGCCGTTCTCCGCGTAGATCGAGGCAATCGGCCTGGCATCGCCCCTGGTCGCCCACATCGCATCGTCTGCGTACCGAGGACCGATCTGCTCGCCGGCCTCCGCCGCCAGAATCTGCCGAGCCTGCTCGGCCTCACCGACCTGGGTCTTGTAGATCTCCCTGTAGACGTACACACGCCCGTCTTCATCTACAGCGCCCCACAGCACGCACCACGGCGCGCTGAAGCCCCAGTCGATGCCGTTGTAGCGGCGCCACTCGGCAGGCAGGGTGATCGGCTCCATCGTGTGCCGCTCGCGGCGCCACTCGGGGAACATCATTCCGGCGAACTGGTCCCAGTCGCCGTCGCGCATCGCGGCGCGTCGTTGCGGGTCCGGGATCGAGTTCAGCCGCCGGTGGTAGCTGCCGTCCAGGTGCGGGTTGTCGGTGGCCTTGGCCTGGACGAACCGCACGGTGAGGCCCTGGTCATCGGCCACTACGTTGCTGCCGTGGTTGGTGCCGTCGATGTAGCGGGCCTTGACCTGGGCGTGGGATGGGCCGCCGGGGTTGCAGGTGGAGCGGGTGCCGATGACCGGCACGTTGCCACCCGAGCGCAGCCGCTCGAACTTGAGGATGTCCACCACACCCGGCGGCATCAGGGTGGTCTCGTCCACGAGCAGCAGCTGGTACTCGCCGCCCTGCCGGCGCGAGGCGTCGGCGAGGTTCTCCATGTACCGAAACCGGAACAGCGAACCGTTCGGGAACCTCAACTCCCGTTCGGTGCCGTTCCAGCGGGCGCCCAGCTCGGCCGCGTACCCGAACTTCGCGAGCACGGGGAACACGGACTCGGCGAGTTCGTCGTAGGTGCGGCGGATCAGCAGGACGCGGATCCCCGGGTAGCGCACGCACGCCAGCAGGCCTTCCATGACGATCGCGACGCTCTTGCCGCCGCCAGCCGCCCCGCCGTACAGGACGTCGTCCTCGATGGAGCTGTGGAACTCCTGCTGTTGCTGGTGGGGTCGGTAGCCGAGACGTGCGAACACGTCGATCCGGCGCAGCTGTTCAGCCTTGCGGGCCTGGAGCTCAGCTCTCCGGGTCTTCAGCTCCTGAAGCTTCTGGATCTTCAGCTTCAAGAGCAGCGAGTTCGCCGTTGAGCTGCTGGAGTTGCTGGTCGATCGCATCCAGCGTCAGCACCCCCTCGGTCTTGGTGGGCGCGTCCAGGCCGAGGAGCTTGGCGCGGCGCTCGGCGTTGCGGCGCCGCGCGTCCTCGATCTTCAGCAGCCGGTCTGCGGCTTGCAGGACTGGTCCGTAGTCGGGCACCGGGGAGTCGTCGTCCATCAGGACGACCTTGCCGCCCTGGATGGTGACGTGTTCGCGCTCCAGGATCGCCTCGATCGTCTCCTGGAGTCGTCCGAGCCGGACCAGTTCGGCGTCCAGGCGGTCGAGTTCCAGCTGGCGGTACTCCTCCAGCGGGATCGCGAGCTTGGCGGCGGACTTCTGGAGCTCGCGCCTGATGTCGTTGTAGGCGTTGGCCCTGCCGCCATAGCCGAGCGCGTCGGAGATCTGCTCCCAGGTGTGGCCTGCGATCTTCATCTCGACTGCGCGGCGGCGGCGTTCGACGATCGGGAGCTGGTGCGCGATGTCGCGGTTGGCAGGCTTGCGGCCCATCGCGCCCTCCGATCGCTAGTCGAGTGCGGCCCGAACGAGGCAGTCCTTGGCCTCCAGCAACTTCCGGAGGCCGGCGGTCAACTCGGGCCCATCCGGCAGCCGGCGGATCATCTCCTCGGCCAGGTCGTGGCAAGCCTCGCTGATGGGCCGAAGGTGCTGGGGCAGGTGGGCGTAGGAGAAGTGCCGGGCGATGGCCTGGGTGCCGGGGTGGCGGTCGGTGGTGTCCATCAGGCGGTGGCCGCCGGGGGCTGTGCGGCCGGTTCGGTGGCGGTGGTGGCGTCGGCTGCGGCCTCGGTGGCGAGCTGCTCGGCGTCCTGGGTGACCTCGGTGACGACGGGGGCTGCCTGGTGTTCGGCGTCGGTCGCGATGTGACGGGCGTCAGCGCCGGCCTCGGCGGCCAGCTGACGGGCGTCACCGTCGATGCGGGCGTGGATGGCGCGCAGCTCGGCGGCGGCCGGGTGGCCGAGCATCTCGAACTTGGTGACGACCTCGTGCAGGAGGTCGTGCAGCTTCTCGGCGATCTTGGACATGGTGGTCTCCACGGTCTGAGGGCGGGTGGCGGCGCGCAGGCGCGGGATGCTGGGCAAGGAGGCTCCAGGTTGTTGGTGGGGAGTCCTGCCAGCGGGTCGCGCCGGGTTGGCTCGGCAGGATTCGAACCTGCGACTCACGCCTTATGAGGGCGCTGCTCTACCAGGCTGAGCTACGGGCCACTCACGGCCTGGCGTTGCGCGCGCCAGCCAGGCCGTCACAGTCCTCGCGGATGCTGCATCTCGTTCCGTTCCCGGATGCCCCGGGTGCTGGTTGAGACCGCTCCCCACCGTGGATTCGAACCACGAACCTCCGCGTCCAGAGCGCGGTGTGCTGCCAGTTGCACCAGCGGGGAACGACAAAGCCCCGCGCACCGGGATGGTGGCGGGGCCGTAGTCGACGGGCTGTCAGCGGTTTACGGGCA
This sequence comes from Kitasatospora sp. GP30, assembly GCF_029892145.1. NCBI lineage: Bacteria > Bacillati > Actinomycetota > Actinomycetes > Kitasatosporales > Streptomycetaceae > Kitasatospora > Kitasatospora sp. GP30. The sequence goes on along the minus strand of NZ_JARZAH010000008.1, from coordinate 222,756 downwards.
CGCTGAACACCCGCAGCCACTATGACAGTCAGATCACGGTTTGGTCAAGCCTCGGACGTCGGGGCGCAGCAAAGGCTCATGACCGGCCATCAGTACTTCTGGGCTGAAGCATGCGCTCCATCCACCTACGCTCCACGCTGGCCGGATGCGCATTGACCGCCGCAGCCATGAGGGCCCGGTGGCGCTCGCCCTCACTGCCACCTCCGTAGGTGACCCGAGGACGATCCTCGTCCCACTCAACGTGAGGGATAGGGGGCAAAACGAAGTTGAAGTTCCTGATTTCCCACGTCAGGTGGACCGTCTGGCGAATGATCTCGTCGATCGCACTACGCCGAACCTGCTGTACTTCCTCTGGGCTCGGCTCACCGCTGGTGATCTGCTGGATCTGGGCCTGGAGTTCCTCGTCACTGGCGGCTGCGGCCGAGACTGCCTCGGCCAGTTGCTGTTTCTCGCCCAGCTCGGCCTCGGCGTCGCCGAGCTTGACGCGGAGCTTACGGGTCAGCAGGGAGTCCCGGACGGCCTGTCGGGTCTCCGGGCTTACGCGCTTCATCTTGCGGCTGACCACTGCCAGCGCGACGAGCGCAACGACCGCCCACTTGATGTCGGCGATGAACTGGAGCCAGGACACGGGCGGTTCCTCAGATGGCGGGGGCCCACTCGGGCCGGTAGTCGGGGTGGGCGCGGTACGGCAGCGCGAGCAGCCGCACGACCGGGTCAAGGGCAACGAGCAGCATCCGCCCGGGGCCGGCAACCAGGTAGTCGCTCGACTCGGTGTCGGTGGCGGCCTGCTCGTGGAGCGCGATCATGCGTCGTTTGGCGTCGACCTCGACCAGGACCCGCGCCGGGCTGTGGTTCTGGATGTGCGGTGTCAGCATGAAGGCACCGGCACCGAAGTCCGCGATGTCGGCGCGCGGCTGGTCGCCTCGTGGGTCGGCCGCGTAGACGTGGTCGGCGCTGGAACCCCAGGCGGAACCGTCGTAGGGCGGTTCCCAGATGCCCTCTGTGCGGGCTGCGGCCGCGATGAGGCTGGCGCAGTGCTTCGCTGCATCGGCGGCCAGGCGCTCGTCCTCGTCCAGGCGCGCCCGCAGGAACGCCACCAGGTCGTCGTTCACCAGCTCATCCTGCTCCCACAGAGCCAGCGCTGTCACCCCATTCGCCGAGCACCAGGTCCTCGTGCTGGCCGTCGTGGCTGGCGGGCAGGTTGCAGATCGCGAGGCACAGGTCGCCGTCGAAGAGGATCAGGGCAGTTGCCGGGCAGTCGTCCATGCCCAGCATCCTCCCGACCAGCGACGGCCGGCCGCTGCTGCCGCGCCGGGAACGCGAAGGGCCCCGCAGTTGCTGCTCAACTGCGGGGCCGGGTCGGGGTATCGCTCAGGATGCGACGGCGGCGAGCCGGGTCGGCTCGGGCTCCAAGTCGGCAAGCCAGGGTTCGTGCTTCTCGACCTCGGCGCGCATCTTGCCGCGCAGGTGGCCGTCGCTGCTCGGCCCGGTGTATCCGGCGGCAGCCAGGGCGGCACGCATGGTGGCGGTGCCGGGCCGGTACGGGCCGTACAGCGGGCGGATGATGTCGCAGCCGGGCAGCGCGTAGGCAATGGGCGGGAGCACAGGCGGCTGGGCGGGCATGGGCGGGATGGCCGGGATGTGGGCATCGACGGCCGTCGTGACGGGCGTCAGCGGCTGCTCGACGAGCGGTGCGGGCGAGCGCCCGGGGGCCGGTCCGGACGGGGCCGGGCGCCCGGCCAGCGCGCGGTGTAGCTGGCGCATCAACGCGGTGAATGCGAGCAGCGCCGCGACTGGCGGTACGGCGGCGACGATCTGCGTCACCAGGTCCACGCGGGCGCCGACGCTCACCACGTTGAGGGCGATGCTGCCCGCGCTCCCGGCGGCGGTCAGGGCGATGGCGAGCCAGTCCCGCCGACCAAGCAACGCGCTCCGCAGAACGAGCAGTTCGCCGACGATCACGAACGCATCAATCGCGGCCGGCCACGCCCAGGCTCGGGCGCCGGTGAGGTGGTGGCCGGCGGCGAGCTGGTGCAGGGACTCGTACGAGAGCCAGAACGCGGCGGCGGTCAGGGCGATGGTGACGAGCGCGGCGCCGACGGCGAGCGCCTGGACGGCGCGGGCGCGGTCGGGCATGCCGACGCTAGGGTTGGCGGTAGCCATGGAGCTGATTCCTCCGTGGTCAGGGCCGGGCCGGGGCTGCGATCCCCGTGCCTGGCCCGCTAGTTGGTGGAGGTCAGCCTACTCCTGACGGCGCATGTGACGGGCGTCAGCGGGGGCACCCGGACCAGGCCGCTCACCGCCGCCTCCGCTTCACCCGGGCCCGCTGACGGCGCGGATACTGCCCACTGTTCGCAGCCCGATGTTCTGCCAACGCCTCAAACAGGGGCTTCTGCGGGGCTGGCTGATACACCTCCGTCATGCTGGCCAGAACCATCGCCAGCTCATCCCAGGTGATCACGGCAGAGGCCACCAGCTCTCGCTCTGTGTCCGTCGGCTTACGGCCCAGTGCCACCACGGCCGGATCCAGCGGCACGGCCTGCTGCTCACCGACCAGGAGACGTATCGCCCGTTCCCATGCCGTCCCCGCCAACACGGCCGCACGGGCCGCATCGAGAGCGCTCACCGCTGCTCACCGCCCAGCCACTGCTCGGTGGCGTCGCGCAGCACGACCGAGCTCGGCGGCCGGGCCTCCAGGATGTCGGCCAGCTGGTCCCGCTGCGCTGCCCGCATCTCGGCGTCCGCCGGGTTCGGGCTGCCGTAGAGGATCCCGCGGACTACCCGCTGGCGGGTCTCCGTGGTGACGCCTTCGTCCTCCAGGACGACGTCCACGAGGTGGAGCATCTGGTCCAGCCAGTGGGTCAGGTGGTGGTGGATCGGGTCGAAGGCGGCCGCCTTCTCAGCGCTGGGCATCCGGCGCCGGAAGCGCTCCGTCTCTGCTGTGACGAGCCGGGTCACTGCCGCTCGCCTCGCTCCTCGAATTCGGTGAGCCAGTGCGCCACCAGGTCCGAGCCCCAGTGGGGCGGGAACCCGACGACGGCACCGGGGATGGGCATGCTGCGGCCGAGTCGCTGCCACAGGTCGGCGGGGGTGATGTACCCGGGCCAGCGGCCGTCGGCGAACAGCTGCACGCCGGCGCGCCGGTAGGCCTCATCGGCAAGCTGCGAGCAGATCAGGTGCCCACTGTCGGCCACGTACCGGCGCAGGCCGGGGATGGGCAGGCGGAAGCGGTGGGCGGCCAGGGCGAGGTAGTCGAGGAAGCTGTACGGGGTGCGGGCCACGGCGAGGAAGACGGCGGCGTGAACGATCCGGACCCGCTGGGCATCGGTCAGTCCTGCCGGGGCGACGTATTCGACGTGCCGGTCGCTGAACTCGTCGAGCAGGCCGATACGAGCCCCGCCCGGCTGGGCTTCGACAAGGCACTGACGGCCGTCAGCACCCGGGCCGATGACAATGAACGCGTGCTCGTACGGGGCGAAGCCGTCGCCGTTGAGCCACTGGCCGAGGCGGATAAGCCAGCCGACGGTGCCGGTGATGGAGGTGAGGCCGATGTCGCCGGGACGAGGCTGTGGCTCGATCACCGCTGATCCTCCGGCTCGTTGGTGGCCTCGGTCGTCTCGATCTCCGGGATCCCGGGAGGCGTCGGCGCGTCGGTGTGGGTGCCGCTGCCGGACAGGTGGCCGGCCACCGGCACCCATGGGGTCTGCTTCGACTGCTGCTCGGTCACAGGTCGTCCTCCTCGTTGTCGCGGTGTGCCCAGTGGCGGGAAACGGTGGTGATGGCGTAGGCGGCGGCGATGATGGCGGCCAAGAGGACGCCGGCGGTGTTGTCGTCCACGGGAGCTCCGGGTTCAGGCGGCGTGCGCCTGGTTGAGGGCGGTGAGGAGTGCGGGGAGGTGCTGCCACGACCAGACGCGGCGGCCGGTGCGCGGGTCGACGGGCACGGCCGCCTGGCAGTGGGGGCCAGCGGGGCAGGTCACGGTCGGCGGCTCGTCGGGGCCGGTGTGGAGCGTCAACTCCTGCCCGCAGGACGGGCAGCCGCGGCCGGGGATGACGGTGTGCCGCTCGTCCAGGCCGAGCACGGTGAGGGTGCGGCGGGCGCAGTCCTCGGCAACCGTCGCGCAGGTGGCGATCAGCCAGTCCGGCGTGCCGATGAAGCCGTCGCCGAGGTCGTCGCCAGCAAGCCGGCCGTCCACGTAGACCGCGGCCCAGTGCGCGCCCTGCTGGTGGGAGTGCTCGAAGCGCCAGAGCCGCGGGTCCTGGTCGTGGCGCCACTGGACGACGCCGGCGACCTGGTCGGCGAGGTCCAGCAGCTGCTCGGTGATGGTCTCCAGCGCGTCGTAGGCGTCGAGGTTGAGCGGTGCCCGCTTGTCGACCAGGGCGAGGTCGGCGCGTTCGAGGCGTTCGGCGCGGGCTTCGGCGTCGGCGATCGCCCGCAGGTGGGCGGCGAGTTGACGCGGGGGCCAGACGGGCGCCGGGGGGCAGTGGACGGCGGCGGCCAGGTCGCCGAGGTGTTCGCGGACAACGCGCAGGTGGTGGCGGGCGTGTTGGGTGTGCAAGGGGCGGCCTCCGGCGTGCGGGTGTGCGCCCGTCGCACACCCGCCCTACTCAACTGGCCAGGCGCAGAATCGTTTCACCAGGCCGTCGGGGCACGCGGAAAGCCGCCCGGCGGGTGTCGGGCGGCTGGTGGTGACGGGCGTCAGCAGAACCGCAGCGACTCGCCAGCGGCAGCAGCCGCCTCCATGCCGTCAGCCAGTTCCAGACCGGCTTGGCGGTCATAGCAGTCCTCAGGCCAGACGGCGTTGACGACTTCGCGGAGCCTGGGCGCGACCTGGTGGCACTCGTCGGGGGTCAGTTCGCCGTCGCAGTCGGAGTGGTTGAGGAGCGGCTTGAGCGGGGTGGTGACGGTGTCCCAGGCGAGCTTCGGGGTGTCGTCGCCGGGGCGGGCGAAGCCGTACATGTGGTCCAGCGTGATGCCTTCGTGGGCGGCGATGGCCCGGCGGAAGCGCATGAAGCCGCCGTACGACCAGTGAGCGTCGGTGTGGCTGAAGTCGAGTCCCATGGTGTTCTCCTTGGTGGCGGTGACGGGCGTCAACGGGCCGTCAGTTCTCGGGGTCGGGGTCGACGAGCACCAGGCCGAGGGCCTCGCGGAGCTCATCGTCCAGGAGGAGGGCGACGGGCTGTCCGCCGTTGGTGAGGCAGCAGACGATGGTGTCCTCGCCGGGCTGTTGGGGGTGGATGACGGTGCGGTCCCAGCGGACGATCAGCGGGTTCATGGTCACTGGTCCCAGCCCTCCGGCGCGTGCGCGGCGATCAGGTCGCGCAGCCAATTCGGGTGCTCGCGGCCGTAGTCGGCGTGGAACTCGAACGTGCACTCCTGCTGGCCGACGGCGCCGGACTTCAGGCGGCGCGGGCCGGTGACCTTGGCGGCTGCGCGGCCGGGCTTGAACCACTCGGGTCGGTGGTCGGGGTGCCACCAGCGGTAGGTGAGCTCGACCGTGGCGGGGGTGATGTGGAACTTGCCGTCCCAGTTGGCGAGGTCAGGCAGGTCCGAGACGGTGATGGTGATCACGCGCGTCTCGGCGGTTCGGATCGCGGTCACGGGTCTGAGCTCCGTTCAGTGGTAGGCGTAGTGGCGCCATTCGGCGTTGTCGTCTTGGGCGTTCCAGGTGCTGGTGCAGTCGGTGCAGGCGGGGTCGCCGTTGTGGTCGGTGTGGCCGTCGGCGGGCTGGCCGCAGCCGTGGCAGGTGTCGTCGTCCACCGGGCACCTCCTGGGTGGGTTGGTGGCGGCCGGGGCTGATGGCGGACAGCCCCGGCCAGCGGTCAGGATCGGCGGGCGTGAGTCTCGATCGCGGGCAGGACCGTGGTGCGGAACCAGGCAGAGGCCTCGAACGCGCCGGAGGCGAGGCCGGTCAGCTGCTCGTAACCGGTGTGGATCTCGCCGGTGAACTCGTTCTCCCAGCACCAGCGGATGCCCATGGCGTCGAGCCACTGGCCGAGGCGGGCGATGTACTCGGCGTGGAGGTCGCCGCAGCCGTAGCCGCGCTCGTCGCTGTAGCCATAGCTGGTGTCGAAGGAGACGGTGAGCCAGCAGGCGGGCGCGTGGTCGGAGCCGTCGCAGGGGCCGGCCTCCTCGTCGTACCAGGAGGTTCCGGGGAGGTTGCAGATGCTTGGGTCGTGCTCGGCGGCCTGCTCGGCGCTGCGCAGCGGCGCGCCGGGCCGGTGGTAGACCATGAGCCACGCGGGAAGGCCCTGGCCGGGCGCGTTGCTGAGCGTCCAGCGACCGGACGTGGTGGACCACTGTTCGTCGGTCCAGGTGTGGTGGTCGGTGCAGCCGAGGAGCTCCCGGCAGTGCTGGAAGACCTCTTGCGGGCTGATCTGGTCAAGGATGAAGACGCGGGTGTCCAGGGTCATGGTGAAGTCCTCGCGGCGGGTGGCTGGTTGGTCGGCTGAGTGCCTCGTGGGGCGCCCGTACAAGACGGGCACCCGGGCGGCCATCAGACGGCGGGACCGGTGGGCTGCTGCTTCCAGGTCTCGACGATGTCGACGTTGCGGGCGCCGAACTTTTCGCGGAGCATCCTGCGCAGGGACGCAAGGCCGGTGCCGTACTGGCAGACCGGGCCGCCATCGACGGTGTAGTCGTACGTCCACCGCCACGCCGGACCGGGCCGGGCTACCTCGGGGTAGAGCTGTGAGCGGGTGATGACGACGGTGTGCTTCTCGGGGGCAGCCACGGCGGTCTCCTTGCGAGTGGTGGTGCGCGGGCGGGTGGTCTGAGCGGCGGTCAGGCGGGACGCTCGTACTCCAAGCGGGTGCGCATCGCTGCGCGCATCTCACGCTTGAGTTCGCGCCACCGCCACGTGGTCACGTCCTCGCCGAATGCATCGAGCGCGGCACGGGCGGGGCTGCTGGCAGGGGCCGTACGGCGGAGCTCGTTGAGCGCCGCGTTGACCGTGGCGCTGGTGATCTCGGACTCGCCGACTCGGCGGAGATCGTGGACGAGGATCGTCGCGATCTGGCGGGTGGCATCGGCCTTCGTCATGTCGGTCTACGCGGCCTCCGCGAACGAGGCGCGGGTGACAAGGTCGGTGGTGGCCTTGTACGAGCGGAGGCCGGCGAGCAGCGCCGGGTCGGTCGGCGAGTAGACGAACACCCGAATCCAGCGGCCGGTCGTGCGGTGCTGCGCCCAGGCCTTGGGGGCGTCCTGGCCGTCGTGGGCGGCGCGGTAGGCCTTGGCGACGTGCCGCCCGTACCAGGACTGCTGCCCGTCGGGGAGCTGGATGCCGAGCCGCTCCAGCATGTCGCCGGTGCGGATCAGGTTGCCGAGGCCGAAGACTGCGTGACGCAGGTCGATGTGGATCTGGCGGGCGACGGCGGCGAGGCGGCGGATCGCGGTGATCGTGCGGCGCATCTCGTGCTCCTGGTGGGGAGTTGGGCCGCTTGGTGCCGCCCTGATGACTCCAGTATGAGCCCAACGCGTTGGGCAATCAAGTGGCCAACGTGTTGGTCTTAAAGATTCTTTGCGAAGCCCAACACGGTGGCCTACCCGATGGCCAACCCCTCGTGAGAACATCACCCCATGACCAGCTACGACCCCGACACCAAGACCGCCCAGCTCTTCACCCGCTACAAGCGAGCCGTCGAAACCGAACGCGAACTCAAGCCCCAGGTCCGGGACGCAGCCGAAGAAGCCATCCGAGCCGGCGCCAGCAACCAGGAACTCGCCGCACTCACCGGCCTCACTGCCGAGTTCTTCCGCAAGATCGCCACCGCCATCGGCGCCGACAACCGCCGCCGCGTACCCACCGTCGGAGCCGAAGCCGAAGCCCGCCTCGCAGCCAAAGCCGAAGCCCTGCCGGCCGAGCCCGTTGCCAACCCCCGCCGCACCAAAGCCGACCCTCAGGACTGACCCGCACCACCCCGCCAACCGCCCGGTGCACCGTGCGGCCCTTCGTGCTGCCCGGGAACCGCGCCGACGAGGGCAGTGGCGATCGGGTCCTGGCCGAGCTCCTGGAGGAGCCGGCGCGCCTCCGCGATCAGGGCCTCCGCCGCCGCGGCCCGGTCGTGGACGGCCGCCAGGTACGGGCCGGCGTCCACGTCGGCCAGGTGCAGCATGCCGAGCCGCAGCACCAGGGCGACGGCGTGCGCCCGGTCGTGGACGTCGAGCTTCGTGTAGGCCGCCTTGAGCCGGGAGTTGACGGCGTGCGGGCTGAGGTTCAGGTCGCGGCCGATCGTGGCGGTGGTGCCGCCGTTGGCGGCCAGTCGGAGGACGTCGAGCTCTCCGGTGGTGAGCGGGTCGCCGATGCGTGGGCCGGGCGCGGACATCGTGCTCCTGGAGGCAGTTGTGTGGGCGTTCGTTGGCAGGTCAGGGGCCGCCTGACGCCCGTCAGGCGGCCGTCAGTTGGCGGCGAAGGGCGGCACTGGCGCGGCATTTGATGGTGCGGATGGCGGCCGGGCTGCGGCCGATGCGGTGGCTGATCTCAGCGGTGCTGAGGCCGGCCCAGTGGGTGAGCACGAGGGCCTGCCGGTGGACGGCGGGCAGCTGGCCGACGGCGGTGCGGACCGGCGCGGCGTCCAGCTCGGCGAGCACCTGGTCCTCGGGCCCGGGCGCAGCGCCGTGCTGGTGCCGGCCGGGGTCATCGGCGAGCACCTCGCGCTGGGTCGCAGCGCGCTTTTGGTGGTCGAGCAGCAGGTTGCGGGCGATGGTCAACAGCCAGGCGTCGAATGGGGCGCCGGTGTGCTGGTAGCTGGGGAGCGCGCGGAGGGCCCGAACCCACACGTCCTGGGCGAGGTCGTCGGCCAGGTCCGCAGGGCACCGGCGGGCCAGGTAGCTGCGCACCGCGCGGTGGTGCTGGAGGTAGAGCCCTGCGACGGCCTCGCGGTCGCCGGCCTGGGCGGCGGTGATGAGTGGCGGCGTCGTGGGCATTCCCGTGCTCCCTGGTGCGGCGTATGGTGCGTGGTACGGGTGGGCCGTCCGGCGCCCGGCCTTTCGCGGCCGGGCGCTTTCGGCTTATGCGGCGGCTGGCGGGTGGTCAGAAGCCGTTGGGGTCGCTGTCGAGGGGCTCCCACGCGGTCACCCAGACCGTCACGCCACGAACCGTGGTGACGGCCCTGAACTCGGTCTCGGTGAACTCCTCGACCTCGACACCGATGGCCTTCGCGTACTCGGCGAGGGCGTCCAGGTTGGTGTCCAGCTGGACTTCGAGCAGCGGGCCAACGCGGTCGTCGTCGTCAGTCCCAGAGGCATGCAGGCGGGCGACGGGCAGTTCGGGGTGTTCAGCGAGCAGGGTCTCGGCGGCCCGAGCGGCGGCGAGGGTGTCGATGGCGGCGCGGATGAGGTCGGCGGGGGTGGTGGCGGTGGCCACGGTGGTCTCCTGGGTGGTTGGTCGGCCGCGGTGTGCGGCCGGTGACGGGTGTCAGCGGCTGGTAGACGGGCCGTCAGCGGGTGGCGTGAGCGCGGCCGCGACGTCGGCGAGCAGCGCGCGGGCCTGCGCCCCCAGGCAGTGGTCAGCCCACTGCTCGCGCAGGTCGTCGATGCGTTGGAGTACGGCCTCGGCGCGGTGGGCACGCTGGTTCTGCTCGACGGCCTGAGCCTGGACGGTTGCGAGTTGGGCGCGGCAGCGCACGAGGGCATCGCCCTGGGCGCGCACCTCGGCCTGGAACTGGTCGGCGCGGCGGGCCTGCTGCTTGGCCTGCAGCACGGTGCTGGCGTGCGCCCTGGCGGCGTACTGGAGCCGGTCAACGAGCCATCGCACGTACCAGGGCCGGGGCGCCGCGTCGATCTTCTGGACGGCGTCGGCGACGGTGTCGCGGCGGGTGATGTAGCCGGCGCGCACGAGAGCTTCGCGGACGGCGCCGCCGGCAAGTTGGAAGCGCTGACCCTGGTTGTGGTTGTGGTTGGCGCGGCGCCGGGCGGAGTGCCAGGCAGCGCGGTAGCGGTCCCGCTCGGCGCGGAGCCGGTCCAGCTCGGCGAGCACCGCGGCCATGTCCGTGTGCGCGTTGAGGACGAAGTCGCGGTCGGCGTCGGCCTGGTCACCGTCGCCGAAGTCGAGGGCGGCGACTGCGGGCATGCCGGGGCCGAGCACGGTTTCAGGGCCGAGGCCGCCGTAGGGTTCGTTGCGCCAGGGGCCGCTGGTGGCCGCCTGGTGTCGGGCGCGGATGGTGGTGAGCTGCTCGTCGGACAGCGGCGGCGGGGTGGCGGTCATCGGTCAGCTCTCCGGGGTGGTGTGGGCGGCGAGGACCTGGTAGCCGAGGTCGGTGACCCGGACCGGGCGGCCTTGCAGCGGCACGTAGTCGCCGAGCTGGACTAGGGCGTCATCGGGGCCGGTGCCGCGCAGCCGGTCGAGTGCGGGGCGGCTGACGCCGCTGCCGGGCTTGGCAGGGTCGCGGTAGACGTGCACCGGAGCGCCGGCCTGCTCGGCCTCGGCGAAGCGCTGGAGGTAGCCCCGGCCCACGTCGGTCGTGCGGGGCAGCTCGGGGGCGTCGGTGTCGAGCGGGAGCGGGGTGGCGTTGATGTCGGGCATGGTCAATCCTCCTGAGTGGTGATGCGGCAGTTGGGGCACAGCCAGGTGCCCATGTGCCCGGCCTGCCAGCCGCGCCCCGTGGCCTTCGCGAACCGCTCCCCGCTGTGGCAGCGCGGGTTGGAGCAGCGCACCCACTCGTCGTCGTCCGTCTTGGGCGCCCCAGCGTTTGGGGCGGCGAGTTCGCCCCAGGTGCGGTTCAGAGCGCAGTCGGGGCAGGGCGGGGCGTCGGTGGCCGTGGTGATGGCGAGGAGCTGGCGGACGATGGCGCGGGTCTCGGTGACGCTGTAGGCGGACGGTCGGGCGGCGAGGTCGGCGCCGAGGGCGAGCCATGCGGCGGCGGCACCGCTGGTGCGCATGTGGTGGGCGGCGCACCGCAGGTGCCACCACTGGTTGCCGAGCCGGACGATGTCCGCGCCGTGCTCGGGGCGCTGCTGGCAGCCGGGGCACGGCTGGCCGTGCTCGTAGCCGGCGGAGTCCTCGAACGGGCCGGTGGACTCCGGCACGGACAGGTGGAAGATGCGGCGGGGCCGCTCGTCGGGCCAGTGGGCGGGGCGGTCGGCGGTGATATCGGCGTCGAACACGGTCAGTCCTCCTGGGCGGTGGCGGCGCGGGCGGCGAGCAGCACGGCGATGGCGGTGTCGCGGTCGCGGGTGTCCCACCAGGGGTAGCCGTCGCAGAGGTCACCGCGGTGCTGGCGAAGCAGCTCGGCAGCCTCGGTGAGGACCTGGTCCCGGTAGGTGTCGATCAGGGTGTCGGCGCGGTACATGGCGTCGATGACTCCGGTGACCAGATGGGCACGCAGCTCGTCGCGGGCGGTGGTGGTGTCGGACACGGAATCGCTCCAGGGGGTGCGTGGCGGGCTGTGGGCGGGTCGTGCGCGCGTTCGGATGCGGGACCGGTCTCCGGGCGGCTGGCGGCTCGTCAGCCGGTGTCGCGGGCGTTGTCTGCGGCGATCTGTGCTTCGAGCTGGGCGCGTTGCTCGCTCCAGCTGGGCGGTGTCCAGGTCTCGTCGCGCGGTTGGGTGCGTTGCTGGGGCTGTTCGTGGGGCCAGGCGGGTCCGGGCTGGCCGCCGGGCAGGCCGAGGAGGAGGGGCGGCTGTTGGGTGTCGGCAGGGCGCTCCCGCTCGGCCCAGTCGATCCACCGGTCCGCAGCGGCTGCGGGGGTGGTGAGCCGGCCGGAGTTGCGCTGCCGGCGGATGAACTTCCGCGTCAGCTCCTGGAGCTGGGCTCCGGTGAGCACCGGGCGGCCTGCCGCGGTCCGGGCTGCCTGTGCGGCCGCGATGGTCTCGCTGTCTGGCTGCCAGCTCTCCGGGACCAGAGAGAGAGCCTCGTGGCCGACCGCCCGGGGTGGTTCACCTTCTTCTCTCTCTGTACCACTAGTAGGGAGGGGAGGGGAGGGGAACGCGCGCGCGCGAGTCCCATCGGAGTCCCCCCGGGACGCAGCTGGCTGACCTGTGGCTTCGTCAAAAACAGGCCTGTGAATCGAGCTCGATTCGTCTCCGTTTCGGCCGCGATCCGCGTTCGATTCAGGGTCGATTCGCGCCCGGTTTTCCGCCCCGGCGCGCTGGCTGCGCTTCTTCGCAGCAGCCTTCGCACGGCGGTCCAGGACCTGCTTCTTGGAGAAGTTCGCCCCAGCGAGGTAGTCGTGCATCACGTAGTCGCCGTGCGGCGGCTGGGGGCATCGGCCGCAGTTGTGGCCGTTCTCGTGCCACAGCCCGACGATGATCAGCTTCCTGATCTGCGGCGGGGTGCCGTACATGCTGGCGATGGCCCCGGGCACGATGCCGTCGGTCAGGTGCGCCGAGCAGTACGCGCCGCAGCGCACCCAGAGGCCGATGGCGGCGTTGCCAGCCTTCAGCATCTTGGGGTGGGCGTACGCACTGTCGTCCACCGCGAACCACGTCATCGGGAGGTGCTCCTACATTGGGGGTTGGGCGCCCGTGGCGGGGGGTGTCGGCCGGCCCCGCCACGGGCCGTACAGGGTGGTGCGCTACGTGGAGGCCTTCGTGCTGCCGGTTGTGCGGAGGAGCCGGTCGGCCGCGGCGTTGGCGAAGCGGCAGGGATCGCAAGCAGCCTCGCCGCGGCGGCGGTGCCGCTGGTAGCCGGGCCGCGTACCGTGCTCCACAGGCCGTCGGGGCGTCCTCTTGGCCGTCTCGACCACGGTGTCTGCAGCGGAGGGCTCAACCTGAGTCGGTCCGAGCTCGGCGATGGCGTCGGTACGCTCGGTGTCGTCCTCGCCGCCCCATATACCGACCGCGTGCAGGCGCCGCCCCTCGTCGCGGCAGGCGACCTGGATCGGGCAGAGCTGGCACATGGCTTTGGCGTCGCGGACACGTTCCTTCGTGTCCCGCGCGCCGTCGGGCGCGAAGAACAGGTCAGGCGCGATCCGGCAGGGCAGCGGGCCGTCGGAACGGAGGCTCTCGGTCATGCCGCCAGCTCCGGCATGGGGACGCCGCACCGGCTGTGGGCGTGCTGCACGGCGTCCCAGGTCACCCCGAGCCGGGCCGCGATCACCTCGCGGGGCAGGCCCTGCCGTGCCAGCTCCGCCGTGTCCTCCACCAGCGCCTGCCGGCGCGACCCCATCGGCGCGACGGCGTAGCCGCCACGGCCCCGAGCGCGGCCCGGTTCGGCCGCCGGGTCATCGATGTCCCGGCCAGCCCACGCACGCGGGGGCGCCCAGCCAGCATGCTCGGCGGCCCGCGCGGTGCGCTCCACCACCACCAGGCCCAGGCCCGCGTTCAGCGGGTCCTGGTCGTGCAGGAACTCGTACAGTTCGGCGATGTCCTGCGCGGTCCGTGCCATGACGAACTTCTGGCGCGCCTGCGCAATGATCCCGACGGTCTGCCGCGGCACACCCAGCTGCTCCGTCAGGACCTGCGCCGACCAGCCGTTCGCCCGCAGAGCCCGCAAACGGCGCATGCTGCCCAGCGCCGGAGTCATGGACTGAGGAGATGCTGGAGCGTTGGTGAACTCGACAGCGAGCAGCTTGCGTTCGGTTTCGGGCCTGATTCGGTCCGATCGGCGCTGGGCGCCGACGCCCCGGAGCCTCTGCAGGTCGGTCACGTAGACGCCGGCCGCGGCGGCGATCTGCTGCCAGGTCATGCCCCGACCGTGCAGGCTCTCGATGTGGGCGAGCGCCGGAGCAGCGTCCACGAAGGGCTGCCAGGTGCCGTACGCGACCTGACGGTGCCTCCTGGCCTGCCACGCGGCGGAGGCGACCGCGCACGGGAGGCACCTGCACTTGTGGTGCTTGGCGCCGCTGAGGGTGCCGTGCTTGATCTCGCTCACCGGGCACCGCCGGTGCGCGGGCGCGGGATCATCGGCCAGTGCTCGCTCACCAGAGCGGCCGGGTTCTTCTGGCGCAGGTACGCCTGCCGGTCGATGGCCTGCGCGGCCGCCCACTCGACCTGCATCCAGTGCAGGTGCTCCAGCGTCCAGGACTGGATGGTGCCGTAGCGCTTCGTGATGGCCTCGACCACGCGGGCGGCGGCGAGGGCGTCACCGTCGGCCGTGTGCGCCCGGGTCAGCTCCACGCCGTAAGTCTTGGCGAGGGCCTCCAGGTTGCGCGGGCCCTTCCGCCAGCGATCGGCCTGACGGTCGATCACCAGCGGGTCGATGACGTGCAGGTCGGTGTCGGCGAGCTGGTGGGCGAGCGACGGCAAGCCATGCCGCCCCAACTCCCGGTCGAGCAGCGTCAGGTCGTAGGGGGCGTTCATCACGACCAGCGGGCGTCCGGCGCGGGCGTGGCCGACGATCGCGGCGGCGATCTCCGCGATCACCACCGCGGCCGGCCGGGCCCCGCGGACCTGCGCGTCGGTGATGTGGTGGATCTTGGTGGCTGCGCGCGGGATCGGGATTCCGGGGTTGCACATCCACGCCCGGGTGACGGCCCGCTGACCGCCGCCCACCTCGACCAGCGCCGAGGTGATGATCCGGTCCTGTTCCACGTCCACGCCGGTGGTCTCGCAGTCGAACGCCGCCATGCGGCCGAGGTGCCAGCTCACTCGGCGCCCCCAGCGGTGAGCTCCGGCAGCACGAGGCCGGTCAACTGGCCGGAGGCCCACGCCTCGGCGATCGCGTCCTTGCCGTCCTTCTCGAACGTCACCCGGTGGTACGCCGCACGCGGCTGCATCTCCACCCCGGGCACCGTGTGCACCTCGCCGGTCTCCTGGTCGCACCACTGCGCAACACCAGCAGCGCTCATCTCGTCCAGCAGCACCTTGACGAACGCGGCCCGGACCTCGGTGACAAACCGCCGCTCGATCTGCTCCGGGCGGTTGTCCCGCACCCAGGCGAGGAACACGTCCTCGTCAGTGACGGTCGCGGCCGGCTTCGGCGTGACCAGCGTGACCTTGGCGACCGCGCGCCCGTCGGGGAGCTCGGCGCCGACCTGGCGCGTCCCCGTCTCCTCCTTGGCCCGCTTCAACTCGACCTGGAGGTCGGCCTTCGCCGCCTTGAGCTCCAGGCCGATGCGCTCCGCCAGGTTGGAGAGCACGGCGGCCCTGGTGGCTGCTTCCTTGAGGCTCACGCGGCAGCCCCCTGGAGGAGCTCAGTCATCTCGCGCAGCTGCTCAATGCTGGCCTCAGCCGGGGCCACGCCGTACGAGCTCGCGAAGCTGGCGTCCAGCGTCGGTGCGATGCCGGCCTGGAGGGCTGCGGCCCGTAGCTCGTCCAGCGCGGCCGCGTGCTCGTCCACCTTCTGCTCGCCCGCGAGCGGCGCCGTGCGCAGCGGCTGCACGGAGCCGACCGGCCCGGCCTGCGGCGGCCGGGCACCCGAGGCGCGCAGGGCCCGTCCCCGCTCGGTGATGTAGTCCCCAAACGTCGTCGGGGCCTCGGTGACCGGGTGCAGAATGGCCGCGCCGAGCAGCCGGTGACGCTGCGCCTTCGAGTGAAGCGCGAGCGCCCCCTCCACAGTGAGTTTGTCCGCCACCGCTTCGGCCAGGAGCGCGGCCACGTCCGGCACTTCGGTGCCGTCCTGGAGCCACCCCAGCACCGTGGCAGCCATGTCCGCACCGGGCCGGTTGATGACCGCACCGGACAGCTCAGGGCACCGGCTCTTGGTGATGACCAGGGTGTTCTCCTGGTCCAGGTCACCGACGATGTCGAACTCGTACTCCAGGCCCTCGCGTTGCTCGGCCTTCGTGCCGACCTTACGGACCTGCTTCTTGCCGCGCGAGTCCTCCTCGATGACCCACTCGGACTTTGTGCGCATCGTGACGATGACGTGCCCGGGGTAGGCCAGCAGCGCCTCGATCATGGCCCGCTCGAACGGGCGGGCCTCCTTCCAGCCGCCGAAGTTGCCGCCGCCACCGCCGCGCTTGCCGATCGCGTCGACCAGCTCCAGCATGCCGCCGGTGCCCATCCAGAAGTGCGACAGCGAGTCCACGATGACGGCGCTGTAACCGGCCTGTCCGGCCGCTGCGAGTGCGCCGACCAGGTCGCGCGGGTCGTACTTGCTCATCTGGAGCGTGTCGAAGGTGAAGCCGCTGCCGGACGTGCCGGCCGCGTACTTGGACGCCGAGCCCCGCTCAGTGTCGATCAGTGCCACCCTGGTGGCCATCGAGGTGGCCAGGGTGAGGGCGGTGAAGGTCTTGCCGGATCCGGACGGCCCTTCCAGGGCAATGCGGGCCCGGGCCTGCTCTCGGGTAGCGGGAGCAAAGGTGAAGCTCATCAGGTGTCTCCTGGTGGGCCGGGCGCGGTGGGCGCCCGGCCGAAGTTCGGGTGTCGTCAGGCCTTGCGGGGCTGGCCGGTGCCGGTCGAGATCGCGTACTGGTCGGCGTCGTCGTACAGCGCGTCGTGCAGCTGCCGCGCCAGACCGGCGTTCGCGATGCGCAGGCCGTCGCGCGCGGCCGTCATCTTGGCCAGCTCGCCACGCGCCCGGGCCTCACGCTGCTCGGCCTCGTCAGCGCGCAGGCCAGCGGCAGCCGCGCGAGCGTCCGCCACGTCGGCCCGCTGCCGGGCCGCGCGCAACTGGTCGGCCAGTTCGGCCTCATGGGCCAGGGCCTGGCGCAGGTCGTCCGCGACGGTGCGGAGGTTGCCGGGCCACGGCGCGGTGGCGGGGCGGCGGCGCAGGCGGGACAGCAGCTTCATCACAGGGCCTTCCTCTGCTGCGGGATGTACGGGATGGCGCGGGCCCGGTGGCGGGCGGCGCGGGCGCGGCGGGCGTGCAGTCGGCCAGCCAGCCGCCACCCGGCGATCACGCCGCCGGTCGGCAGCCACATCGCGGCCAGCGTCAGCCCGGACTGGAGGCCGTTCACGACTCACCGTCCGGGTCGTACTCGGCCAACACCCGCACCGGCACCACGCGGTGGGTGGTCTCGACCTCGTCACCCTCGTGCTCGGCGTAAAGGCGCAGCGCCGAGTCGTCGTCGAGTTCCTCGTCGTACCAGTGGAGCGTGGGGGCCGGGCCGATCAGCGCGCGGTACGAGTCCTCGGCGTGTGCCCGGGCCTCCTCAACGGCGAGGTAGGTGCCGAGCGGGATTTCGCCGTGCTCGGCGCGGTAGGCCGTCACCTCGCTGCCCTCGGCAAGGGCGGTCATGTTGTCGATGGTCTTGGCCAGCAGCGCGCGGGCGTTGGTCAGCTCGGCCACCAGCCAGCCGACCTCGGCGACCAGCAGTCGCACGACCTCCGGAGCCCCCGCGATGAAGGCGGCGTCCCCCGGTGCGCGCACACCGAACGCGACCGGTCCACCGTCGGCGATCGCCACCTGCGGGTCGGCCCCCGACTGCAGCCGCACCACCCAATGCCCCGGCGTCACGCGGGCCAACAGCCGCTCGATGCTCTCCAACTGCGCCGCGCTCAGCGGCTCCCGGGCGCTCATCGGGCACCGCCCCGGTACTGCTGCTCGCGCAGGTACTCGTACGCCTCGCGTGCGTGCTCCGGCAGGCGGAACGTCTGCGACTTCCGCAGGCCGTCCTCGCACCACCGAACCCGCCACCGGCGGTCGTGCAGCCGCTCGCGGCGCACCGCGCTGATCACCGCGTCGGACGCCGGCACCTGCGGGCGCAGCCGCCTCAGCCTCGCGAGCGCCGTGTCCAGCTCGTCGTCCGTGAGCTCCAGTTCGTCGTCCAGCTCGTCGATCTCGTCCAGCAGCTCCGTGAACACCGGCGCTGCCAGGCGCAGCCACCGCGCGGCCTGCCGGCGGGTCGACGGCTGCCAAGCCGCGGACTGCGGCACCAGCACGGCCAGGTCCATGGTGCGGAGCGCGGCCAGCCGCTCCTCGCTGATTGGCTCCCGGCTCACGCCGCCACCGCCGTCAGCGCGCGGCGGGCCTTCTCGCCGGCCAGCAGCCGCATCGTGTGCACCACGTGGGTGTCGGACGACGCGTCCGACCACGCCTCCACGTGGCGCTCGCAGTCCTCGATGTTCGCCGACCAGGCCGGCTCGCTGTCGACCAGCACGACCTCGGCCAGCAGCCGGAGGGCCTGCCAGGCCAGGTTCGACGGGGTGCGCGGGTCGCGGGTCACCGCGCAGTTCAGAGCGCCGACCGCCGACATCGGCCGCAGGTAGTGCGGGCTGCGCGACGCCCGGTTGAACGGGTCGACCACGTAGTCCCCGTGGTGGAGCCCGTGAAGGGCGATGATCTGGGCCGCTCGTGCCAGCACGGCACGCGCGTCGGTAGGCTGTGTGATCACGGCCTGCCTCCTTGTTCTGTCGTGGGTGAGGTGGGCTCGGGTCGCCCCCGGATTCGCTGCCGGGGCGGCCCACCCACATGGGTGGAAGATCAGGCGGCGCGCGGCGCGCGGGCGGCACGGACGTGCGGCTCGGGGCGGCGCAGCAGCGGGTTGAGTGCCGGGTTCGAGCGCGAGTCCGCGGCCTCACAGCCGTCCACGTAGTCAGTGATCGCGCTCTCGCGGTAGACGACCCGGCCGGTGTACTTAAAGCTGGCCGGCCCCTTACGCTTCGCGCGCCATTTCCGGAGCGTCGTGGGCTTCACGCCCAGACGCTCAGCGGCCTGCTCCAGCCAGAGACACCCAGGTGGCGGCGGGCTTGAGGCGGTGGATGCGGGCATTGGTTTACTCCACTTGATTCGAGTCCTCTTGAGACACTTCGTCGAGATCCATAGACGGCACGACCAAGAAGAGCGTCGCAAGCGAGCATCCAAGCGCGCCTGCGATGCGCTCCGCAGTCTGGGTACTGGTGCTGCGCTGGCGTCCGGCGAGCAGGTGCCCCACCGTGGCCGACTTGCAGCCTGCAGCCTTAGCAAGACTGCGAACCGTATATGGAGCACTGTCGCCGGGGTGGTCCATCACCCATCGAAGGGTGTCCGGGGCATGGAGTCGCAGGAGTTTGGGCAAGTGCGTCTCCGGTTGGGCCGTTCCGTCTCTCGATGTCGCCATCATGGCACATCTTGAGACGTCTCGTCTACAGATCTCGACGGCCGAAACGTGTCGCTCTCAGCTGCACGCTGACAGAAGGTCTCGCTGTATAGCCCAATCGTCTCTAGAATGCGACCGTGTAGCGTCTCTATCCTGCGACGACCCGGTTCAAGCGTTCGACCGGCAGATATACGAGCGAGGTAGCAGTGACAGGAAGTGACTCGGGTGCCGGCGGCTCGAACCGGCGATTCGGGCGACTCTCCGCGATGGTCCAGGCTGCCAACGACGACGGACTCTCGTACATGGACATGGCCAAGCGGTCCATTGGCCCCAGTGGAGAGAAGGGCATGTCCAAGCCATGGTTCCAGCGTCTCGCCACGGGCGGCGTCCTGACCGCCCCGAAGCCGGAAGAGCTCCAGGCTGTCGCCCGCGCGCTCCGCGCGCCTGTCCGAGTCGTGCAGGAGGCGGCAGCTTCGCAGTGGCTGGAATGGGAGTCAGTTGAGCTCAGTGGCTACGACGACGACATGCGGCACATCATCGTGCTAGCAGCAGGCATGGAGCCGCGCGAGCGCCGCCGGCTGCGGGTCATGCTCGAAGCAGTCGAACAGGAAGAGCGCGAAAGCAAAGCCAGTTCAACTGATAGACCGTCAGATCGTTGAGTTTTCACCCAGCGGTTGATCAGGGGCATATGCCACAACTAGTGTCAATTCTCCGCACAAAGTGCGCGAACTGTGCACGCGATGCCGTGGGGAGTGGCACGTGATCATCCATGAGTACGAACTGGCCGACGACCTGCCAGTCGGTCAGGCTATCGACATCGTCGAGGATCGGGGACGGATCGTCTACAAGATCGCAAGTCACCTCGCGCCGGAGCAGATCATCTCTGCCCTGAACGAAGGTGCGGCCGCGGTCTTGGCAGGCGGCCACTGGTTCCAGGAGTGGAAAGGCGACATCGTCGCCGCCGACCCCTCACAGCGCCAGCCGGAGCCGGGCAGCGTGCCTGCCCCTCGGCTTGGCGACGGCGACGAAGCCACCCTGACCGACTGAGGCGGGATCTACTTGGGCTGCGTATGGGAGGGGACGGGCCATGCCCGGATACATTGAAGACCGGTGGTGGAGCAAGCGCCCCGATCCGAAGACAGGCAAGAAGTACAAGCTCACTCGCTTCGGTCAGGGCATGCGGTACCGCGTCTGCGGCATCCCGGGTGTCAAGGACGAGTCGTTCCATAAGCTTCAGGACGCCAAGAACTGGCTGGCAGCGGCTCAGACCGACTCTCGCCGTGGCGTCTTCATCGACCCCGAGCTCGGCCAGATCCTGCTCGCCGAATACTTCGAGACCGTGTACTGGCCAGGCGTCACGGTAGCGGTGGGAACCGCTCAGACCATGGAGCAGAAAATCCGCGCCCACGTGATCCCTCACCTCGGGCACCTGGCCATCGCCACCATTGACGAGGAGCACCTGCGGATCTGGGTCGCCACCCTGCGTAAGAAGTTGGAGGCCTCAACGACCCGGGTGATCTACGACTACCTGTCCGCCATCCTGGGCAGCGCCGTTCCGAAGCGCATCACTCGCAACCCGTGCAGCACCCGCGGCATCAAGCCGAAAGCACCGCAGGTCAAGGCCCGAGCCTTCACCAGGGACCAGAGCATAGGCGTGCGGGCCGGCCTGCGCCCCCGCGATCGAATCGCCTTCGACCTGGGCACGGGGGCTGGCCTCCGGCAGGGCGAGGTGTTCGGCGTCTCCCACGAGGACATCGACGGGTCCGAGGATCTGCACGTCCACCGGCAGCTTCAGATCGACAAGCGCGGCCGCCCGTACTTCAAGCTGCCGAAGGGCGACAAAGAGCGGAGCGTGCCGCTCTCCCCCGGCCTCAGGCTGTCCCTCGACGGATACCGGGACCAGTTCAAGCCGGTGACGGTGACGTTGCCGTGGCGGGGCCCTGGGGGGCCGGAGAGTGGCCAGTTGACCGCATCGCTCATCATCACCACGCGATTCGGCAACCCGGTTAACCAGTCATCGTGGAATCTCGACGCCTGGAAGCCTGCCCTGGCCTCTGCAGGACTGATCAGTCCTTGGGACAACACGCGAGGCGCTTCACACCACCGCGCGGGCTGGGAAGCAGCGCGCGAGCTTGGATTCCACATCACACGGCACACCTATGCCTCGGTGCAGCTCCAGTCCGGCGAGTCCCCCACGGCGCTATCCCGATGGCTCGGCCATGACGACCCGGGCTTCACTTTGAGGCGTTACACCCATTTCATGCCGGACGATGGCCAGCGCGGCCGCGCCGCGATGGACGAGTGGCTCGGGCTCGGGCCGGCCGCGGGGCTCCTCTCGTTCGAGGTGGTGGAGCCAGTCGGGCAGCAGGAGCGTGTGCCGGTCGGCGACCTGGCCCTGCTGTACCTGGTGGCGGTGCCCACGTCGGGCGGCTGGACAGTGTCGCTACTGCGCGGCCCCGGCGAGAGGCCGCTGGGACGGATCCAGACTGGTTCGGGCAAGCCCGAGCAGGTGATCGCCACGGCAGATGCGTGGCTTCGGCATGATCCCAGCCTGCTTGGCGGGCAGATCATCGAGGTGAAGAATGTGACTGTGCAGCAGTCGTCTCAGCCTGTGTCAGCGACTGTGGGCCGCGTGGTCCTCGCCGCGGATGTTGCCGCGGACTTCCTCGCCACGCTTGCCGCGTGATTCGAAATGGATCTCTACGTAGTCCCTACGAAGGCCGTTTCGGTTCACAGGGTCGAGGTGTGGTCCAGTCCATTCGGACGGACCTGGGGTCGGGTCGAACCCGACCCAACCCCAGGTCAAGTGGCTGATCGTCAACCCTTGGTGGCCATCGCCCGCAGGAAGAACGTCAGGTTGGCCGGGCGCTCCGCCAGGCGGCGCATGAAGTAGCCGTACCACTCCTGGCCGTACGGCAGGTAGACGCGCATGGTGTTGCCGGCCTGGGCGAGGCGCAGCTGCTCCTCCGGGCGGATGCCGTAGAGCATCTGGTACTCGAAGCTGTCCCGGGTGCGGCCGTTCCACTCGGCCAGCTGGCCGGCGATCTTGATCATGTTGGGGTCGTGCGAGGCCACCATCGGGTAACCCTCGCCGCCCATCAGGACCTTGAGCGCGCGGACATAGGCGAGGTCGACCTCGTGCTTGCCCTGGAAGGCCACCGACTCGGGCTCCTTGTAGGCGCCCTTGCAGATCCGGACCCGGGAGCCCGCGCCGGAGAAGTCCTTGCAGTCGGCCTCGGTGCGGCGCAGGTAGGCCTGCAGCACGACGCCCAGCCACGGGAAGTCGGCGCGCAGCTCGCGGGCGATCGACAGCGTGGAGTCGGTGGTGGTGTGGTCCTCCATGTCCAGGGTGACCGTGGTGCCCGCGTCGGCGGCGGCCTGGCAGATCCGCCGGGCGTTCTCCAGCGCGATCTTCTCGCCGTCCACCGGCAGGAACTGGCCCACCGCGGAGAGCTTGACGGAGACCTCGGCGTTGGCCGCGAGGCCGGTCTCCTTGAGGGCGGCCAGCAGGTGCTCGTAGGCCTTGGCGGTACCGGCGGCCTGCTCGGCGTCCTTGGTGTCCTCGCCGAGGTGGTCGAGGGTCACCTTGCGGCCGGTGGCGACCAGCTCGTCAGTGGCGGTGATGCCCTGGTCGAGCAGCTCGCCGGCGACGAAGCGCTCGACTATCGCGTGGGTCGGGGGGAACTTCTCGACCATGGTGCGCACCTGCGGGGAGCGGGACGCGGCGAGCAGTGCGGAACGGAGCATCGGTACTCCTGTGGGGGATGGGCAGGTTGCGAGGAGGTGGGGGCGGCGGTGAGGGTAGCCGCCGCCCCCACAGGGGTCGTCGCGCGCCGCCGCGCCCTCGACGGGGCGGCGGCGGGCGACGGGAGGGCACTGGGCGAGGGGTGTCAGCCCATGTGCGGGTAGCGGTAGTCCGTCGGCGGGACGAACGTCTCCTTGATGGACCGGGTCGAGGTCCAGCGGGCCAGGTTCTGCTTGGCGCCGGCCTTGTCGTTGGTGCCCGAGGCCCGGCCGCCGCCGAACGGCTGCTGGCCGACGACCGCACCGGTCGGCTTGTCGTTGATGTAGAAGTTGCCGGCCGCGTACCGCAGCTTCTCGGCCGCGTCCTGGGCCGCCGCACGGTCCTGGGAGATGATCGCGCCGGTCAGGCCGTAGGCGGAGACGGACTCCATCTGGGCCAGCATCTGCTCGTACTCGTCGTCCTGGTAGACGTGGACGGCGAGGATCGGGCCGAAGTACTCGTCCCGGAAGTACTCCGAGGCCGGGTCCTGGCAGACCAGCACGGTCGGGCGGACGAAGTAGCCCACCGAGTCGTCGTAGCTGCCGCCGGCCAGCACCTCGACCGTCGGGTCGGCCTTGGCGCGGTCGATGGCGGCCTTGTTCTTGGCGAAGGCGCGCTCGTCGATCACGGCGCTCATGAAGTTCGACAGGTCGCTGACGTCGCCCATGGTCAGGCCCTCGACCTCGTCGCGGAACTCGTCCTTGAGCGAGGCCCAGATCGAGGCCGGGACGTAGGCGCGGGAGAGCGCCGAGCACTTCTGGCCCTGGAACTCGAAGGCGCCGCGGGTCATCGCGGTCTTCAGCACCTTCGGGTCGGCGGACGGGTGGGCGACCAGGAAGTCCTTGCCGCCGGTCTCGCCGACGATCCGCGGGTAGGAGCGGTAGTTCTGGATGTTGTTGCCGACCTCGCGCCACAGGTGCTGGAAGGTCGCGGTGGAGCCGGTGAAGTGGATGCCGGCCAGCGCCGGGTGCTTCAGGGCCACCTCGGAGACGGCCAGGCCGTCACCGGTCACCATGTTGATGACGCCCTTGGGCAGGCCGGCCGCCTCCAGCAGCTGCATCAGCAGGTGCGCGGCGAACTGCTGGGTGGGGGACGGCTTCCAGAGCACCACGTTGCCCATCAGCGCCGGCGCGGTGGGCAGGTTGCCCGCGATGGCGGTGAAGTTGAACGGGGTGATCGCGTAGACGAAGCCCTCCAGCGGGCGGTGGTCGCTGCGGTTCCACACGCCGTCCGAGGAGATCGGCTGCTCGGCGATGATCTGCCGGGCGAAGTGCACGTTGAAGCGCAGGAAGTCGACCAGCTCGCAGGGGGTGTCGATCTCGGCCTGCTGCGCGGTCTTGGACTGGCCGAGCATGGTGGCGGCGGCCAGCGTCTCGCGCCACGGGCCGGCCAGCAGGTCGGCGGCCTTGAGGAAGATCGCGGCGCGGGAGTCGAAGGAGAGCGCCTGCCACGCGGGGGCCGCGGCGAGGGCGGTGTCGATGGCGTCCTTGGCGTCGGCCTGGGTGGCGTTGCGCATGGTGCCGAGGCGGGCCGCGTGGTTGTGCGGCTGGACGACGTGGATCTCCTCGCCGCCACCCATCCGGCGCTCGCCGTTGATGGTCATGGTCAGCTGGACGGGCTCCTGGCCCCCCAGCTCCTTCAGCTTGGCCTCCAGCCGGGCCCGCTCGGGGCTGCCGGGGGCGTAGCTGTGGACCGGCTCGTTCACCGGCGCGGGGACCTGGGTCACAGCATCCATGAGCGCGCGCTCTCCTTCGAGTCGTGGGGGCCCTCGGGTAGGGCAGCGGAGCCGCCGTCGTTCACACGGCCGCCATGAAGGAACGTTAAAGCGCCGGAGGCGCCCCTATGGTTGGCCGGGCGGCTAAAGTCATCCATACGGCATTGTTCAACCGGATGAAGGTGAGCCGATGACTACTCCGGCCCCCGGCATCCCACTGCGTCATCTACTGATGTCGCTTGGCGAACCTCTGGTCGAACTCCAGGCCGCCCCGGCCGGGTTGGACGTGCCGGTGCGCGAGGTGGCGATCCTCGACCCCGAGGACCCGGCCACCGCCGCCACCGGCGAACTGGTGCTGGCGATCGGCGCCCGCGGCCGCGCCGCACTGCCCGCGCTGCGCGCCGCCGGACGGGCCCGAGCGGCCGCCGTCGCCGTCAAGTTGGACGCCCCCGGGCAGGCCGACGCGCTGCGCGAAGCCGCCACCGAGGCCGGTGTGGCACTGCTGTCGGTACGCCGGGAGACCCGCTGGGAGCACCTGGACGCGCTGGCCCGCGCCATCATCAGCGGGCCGGACGCGCCGGAGACCGCCGAGCACAACGCCGGCGACCTGTTCTCGCTCGCCCAGACCACGGCCGTGCTCACCGGCGGCATCGTCTCCATCGAGGACACCTCCAGCCGGGTCCTCGCCTACTCCCGCTCCGCCGCCTTGGACGAGGTCGACGACCTGCGGCGGCTCTCCATCCTCGGCTGGCAGGGCCCCGAGCCCTACCTGTCCAAGCTGCGCGAGTGGGGCGTCTTCCAGCACCTGCGCAGCTCGGACAGCGTGATCCCGGTCGAGCCGCACCCCGAGCTCGGGCTGCGGCGCCGACTCGCCATCGGCATCCGAGCCGGCGCGCAACCGCTCGGCACCATCTGGGTGCAGGAGGGCTCCCGGCCGCTCGCCCCGCAGGCCGAACAGGCGCTGGTCGGCGCCGCCCGGGTGGCCGCCGCGCAGCTGGTGCGCCGGCGGCGCGAGCTCTCGGCCGACGTGCGGCTCACCCAGACCCTGCTGACCGGCCTGCTCGAAGGCAGCACCGGGCCGCAGTCGCTCGCCACCCACCTCGGGCTGCACCCGCAGCGCCCGGCCGCCGTGCTCGGCTATGCGGCGGTCGGCGGCGACACCGCCCGGGCCGATGTGACCGGCCTGATCTCGGTCCACACCGCGGCCCGGCACCGCAGCGCGCTGCTCGCGCCGATCGACTCGCGGATCTACGTACTGCTGCCCGACCTGCCGGCCGCGCTGCCGGTGGCCACCGTGCGCGGCTGGGCCCAGGAGGTGGTCGACGCGGCCCGCGACCACCTGGGCGTGCAGCTGCGCGCGGCGATCGGCAGCACCGTGCCCGGGCTGGCCCGGGTGCCCGAATCCCGCGCGCAGGCCGACCGGATCCTGGACGCGATGGGGCGCGGCGGGGTGATGCCGGAGGTCGCCGCGCTGAGCGACGTACAGGCCGAGGTGCTGGTCAGCGAGACGCTGGCGCTGCTCCAGGAGCGGCCCGAGCTGCGCGACCCGCGGCTGGCTGCGCTCACCGACTACGACGCCCGGCACGGCACCCGGCTCGCCGAATCGGTGCTGGCCTGGCTGGACGCGCTGGGCGAGGTGCGGGTCGCGGCACAGGTGCTGCACATCCACCCGAACACCCTGCGGTACCGGGTCCGGCGGGCCGAGCAGCTGACCGGGATCGACCTGGCGCAGCCGCAGCAGCGGCTGCTGGCGATGCTGCAACTGCGGTTGCCGAGCGCCTAGTTGCCGACGTGGTGGCACAAAGAGCAAGGGCCCTGGTGGTCAACCAGGGCCCTTGCTGCGCAATCCGGTGGGCGATACTGGGATCGAACCAGTGACCCCTTCGGTGTGAACGAAGTGCTCTCCCGCTGAGCTAATCGCCCGGGTGCAGGGAAAACCTTATCCCATCCGCGGCACTGGCCCGGACGCCCCCTCACCGCCGCCGCTGCCGCCGCCAGATGTCCCAGGCGGCCAGCCAGCACGCCTCCGCCTCCGGGTCGCCGCCGCGCTCCCGCACCCGCACCCAGGCCTGGTGCGCGGGCAGGCTGGGCACCTGGCTGGCGAAGACCGTGTAGCGGATCGCCTCCTCCACCGCCGCCCGGCCCTCCTGCGAACCGACCAGCCAGTCCGCCTGGTCGGCCAGTCGGCAGAGCTGGCCCACCATCAGCTCCAGTGCGGTCCGCGCCTCGGTGCGGCTCTCCGAGGCGTAGTGCATCTGCTGGCGCACCGCCGCCGACCAGTGCTCCACCGGCTCGCCGACCCGCAGCCGCCGAGGCAGCCGGGCCCGGCCGTCGGAGAGCCGGTGGGCCCGCTCGGCCAGCGCCCGCTCCACGCTGGACTCCACCAGCAGCCGGTGCGCGTCCAGGCCGGTCAGCGCCGCGTGCCCGCGCCGGGCCTGGGCGATCCGGGCCTGCCGACCGGTCTCCAGCTGGCGCAGCAGCTCGGTGCGGCCGGTCAGGTAGCGGTCGCAGTCCGGCCCGCTCAGCCGGTCCAGTTCCACATCGCCCGGCGCCACCCCGCGCCCGCAGAGCAGCACCACCGAGCCCGCCACGGTCAGCCGCCCGGCCCACACGGTGCGGGAGTGGCCGCCCGCCCCGGGGCCGCTGCCGCGCTCCTCGTGGATCTGCACCGGCACCGGCTCGCCGTCCACGTTGATCCACTCCCGCAGGGTGCGGATCCGGGAGGGGCAGTCGCCCTCGTCCAGCCCGAGGTACTCGTAGATCCGGTCGCGCTCCCGCTCGATCAGCTCCTCCGGCTCCGGCATCGCGGTGTAGCGCTCGATGCCCGGCTGGTAGGTGCGCACCGTGACGTACGGGCCGTCCAGCGAGCTCCAGTCGCCCGACCGCACCTCGAACCAGGAGACCTCGTCGCCGAGCATCTCGTAGTCGCTCAGCGCGTCACTGTCCGCGACCGCCGTCCGGCCGGCCACCGGCGGCACGCCCCGGGCGCCCCGGCCGGACCGGTCCACCCCGTAGACCTGGAAGTCCAGTTCCTCGAAGACCGCCCGCACCGCCCGCTCCTGACCCCGCAGGTGCTCCTCGCCCGACTCCACCGCCCAGCTCTCACCGCTGATCGCCACTTTCGCCGCTCCCCCGGTCTCGCCGTTCCTCGATCCGCGGCCGGGCCCCGCCAGGCGCGGACCGCGTCCGCCCACGATACGTGCGCTCGACCTGGCGGGCCATCAGCTTCCCTCGTACGGCTGGCAGATCCCGCGACCCCTCCCGTCCCGCCCCGGGCCGGCCCTATGGTGGCGGTGCCCACGCCCACTCGGGGCCGGTGCTCGCCGTGAACCCCTCCCGGGCCCACTGCGTACCCCCGGGTGGCCGCCGTGGGCCAGGGAGTTCTCCGGGAGTCGCCATGGATCTGAACCGGTACCGGCTGGTCAGCGTCTGGCTGCTGCCCGCCCCGCCGCGCGAGGTCTACCGGGCGCTGCGGGACGTGCCGCTGTACCCGCAGTGGTGGCCGCAGGTGCGCGAGGTGCGGCGGCTGGACGACCACACCGGGCGGCTGCGGATCCGCTCGGTGCTGCCCTACCAGCTGCTCGTCACGGTGCGGGAGCGCCGCCAGGACGAGGCCGGCGGGGTGCTGGAAGCCTCACTGGACGGGGACTTGGTCGGCTGGTCGCGGTGGACGGTCGGCGCGGACGGGCCGTCGGGCGGCCGCGCCGTCTTCGAGCAGGACGTCCGGCCCGGCAAGCCGCTGATGCGGCGGCTTGCGCTGCCCGGCCGGCCGCTCTTCCTGGTCAACCACGCGGCGATGATGCGCGCCGGGGAGCGCGGGCTGCGACGCCGGCTGCTCGGCTCCCCGGATGGCTCCGTCAGTTACGGGACCGGGCCTTGAAGGCCGCCTTGCGGGCCTCCTTCGCCACCCGCTTGTCCGGGTGCAGCTCGCCGATCGTCTCCAACACCTGTGCGGTGTACGGGTGTTCAACCCGCCACAGCTCGCCGAAGAAACCCGCCGGGTCATCGGCGACCGGCATCCGGGCGATCAGCTCGCGCTCCAGTTCGGCGTCCCCTGCGAGGTCCAGCAGCTGCCCGGCGTAGGTGTCCACGGTGGTCCACAGCACCATCGGGCGGTCCGGCTCCGGCACGTTGGCGGCGCCCTGGGAGAGCAGCAGGGCCCGGGCGGCGCCGCCCAGCTCCCGGTCGTCCAGCACCTCGCGCACCGCCGGCTCGACCGCCTCGCCCAGCTCGCCGATCGCCAGCTGGGCCAGCATCCGGCGCAGCGGGGCCACCGGGTCGTTGCCCCGGGCCGCCTCCAGCAGCTCGCGGGCGGCGCCGACCGGCTCGCGGCCGGCCACCCAGACCTGGATCTCCTGCTCCGGCAGCACATTGACGGCCTCGGCGATGCCCTGCAGCAGGGCGGCGGCGTCGCCGGTGGCGTACTCGCCGATCAGCGGGGCGTCATAGCCCTTGTCCAGCAGCCACTGGCGGATGCCGTACTGGCCGAGCGGGGTCAGCTTGACCAGGCCGAACCGGGCCGCCTCGGCGTCGTCCGCCTCGGGGCTCACGGCGGCCCGGGCCTCGGCCGCCGCGGCCTCCCCCTCGATCTCCTCCTCGGCCTCCTCGAAGAGCTCCGGGTCGATCGGCTGGTACTCCAGCAGGCCGATCTCCTCCAGGTCGGAGAGCATCGGGTCGAGGGCGACCATCACATCGGTGATGTCGCCGAGCATCTCCTCGTCCGGCTCCTCGCCGTCCGGCACCACCAGCAGGGCGGCCAGCACGCCCAGCGGGACGGTCTCCTGGCCGGGCTGAGCGAACGCGGTGGCCTCGTAGAGCACCTGGAGGGCCTCGTCCAGCAGCTCGGCTGCCTCCGCCTGGACCTCCTCGTACTGGCTCAGCAACTCCTCGGCCCGGTCCTCGTCGGCCTGCTCGCCGGCGTCCGGCTCGGCGTCCAGCGGCTCGATCTCGGCAGCCAGCTCGCTGATCACCTCGGCGGCGGACAGCCACAGCTCCAGCACCGCCTCCACGTCGCCGGCCTCCACCGGGGCCAGCTCCTGGCTCGGGCCGGCCACCCGGTTGCCCTCGGCGTCGTGCGCGGGCACCACCAGCTCCAGGTCGCTCGCCAGCGACCAGATCCGCAGGGCTTCCAGCACGCTGTCCTCGGGGATTCCCCCAGCCTTCGGCCGGGAGGTGCCCCCATCCTCGGCGGGGGCCAGGCCGAGGTGGCGGGCGGCGGCCACCTGGTCGGCCGGCAGCAGATCGCCGAGCTCGTCCACCGGGCGGGTCGGGGCCGCCCATCTGGCCAGCCGGATCGCCCGGGCCAGCAGCGGCACGGCGGCGGCCTGAGCGGCCAGCTCGTCCTCCGGCAGCAGGCGCACCGGCGGGACCAGCACCGGCTGGTCGTCGGCGTCCTCGTCGTCGGAGCCGTGGGCGCCGTAGAGGTCGGCCAGCTCGAAGTCGGCGGGCAGCAGGCTCTCCGCCGGCTGCGTTCCAGGCCCGGTCGCCGACGGGTGGTCCGGGTTCTTGCGGCGTCGTCCGGGCATCAGGAGCGGTCTCCTCAGGTGGGGTCTGCACTGCGATTCATGTGGGGGACTGCACTGCGATCAGCGTATCGGCCGACCCGGCGCCCGTGCCCCACCTACGGGGGCGCGTGCCGCGGCCGTACGCCTTTGTCGCACCACCACGCTGTTCACGCACCACCACGCCGTTCGCGCCCCTGGCGCACCACGACGCTGCCTGCGCCTTCGGCACACCACCACGCCGCCTACGCCTCTGGCTCACCAGCACGCTGACCGCACCTCCCGCCACCAGCCCGTATCCTTATGCGCTACTGCACATCACACCCCCGCACCACCTCGGCACCCCGCCCCTGGCCACCACAGCAGGCCACGGACGGACCGCCCCGGCACACCCCGCCGGCCCGGGGTGGCGCCCGGCCACATCAGGAGACCCCTGCCATGGCGGACCTCTCCCCCGCCGGCCCCGGCCTGCCCACAGGGCGGCTGACCGGTACCCGGCTCTCGGAGGCCCTGCTTCCCCTGGAGCTCGCCCCGCGCGGCCAGCTCCAGCTCTCCGCGGTCAGCCGCTGGAACGCGGCACGCGGCATACGCGTCGGCCT
The DNA here is from genome assembly GCF_029892145.1 of Kitasatospora sp. GP30. NCBI lineage: Bacteria > Bacillati > Actinomycetota > Actinomycetes > Kitasatosporales > Streptomycetaceae > Kitasatospora > Kitasatospora sp. GP30. The sequence continues at coordinate 192,320 of NZ_JARZAH010000008.1, read as the reverse complement.
GGTCGCCGGCGCCCTACTGCTCCTGCTGATCGGGGCCAACCTGGCCACCCCGGTCTACCCGCTGCTCCAGCAGCGCATGGGGCTGACGGCGCTCGACACCACGCTGCTCTTCACGATCTACGTCTTCGCGCTGATCCCGGTGCTCGCCGCGGTCGGCCACTGGTCCGACCTGCTCGGCCGCCGCGCCCTGATCCTGCCGGCCATCCTGCTGGCCGCCGGCGGCGACGCGCTCTTCGCCACCGCGCACGGCTTCGGCCAGCTCGCCGCCGGACGGGCCGTCCAGGGCATCGCGGTGGCGCTCTCCACCGGCGCGGCCGGCGCGGCGCTCAGCGACCTGCTGCCCGACCACCAGACGCTGGCCGCCAAGCTCACCCTGGCCTGCTCGGCGGGCGGCGTCGCGCTCGGCCCGATCGTCGGCGCCGCCCTGGTCACCAGCCGCGACCCGCTGCTCACGCCGTTCCTGGTGCACGCGGTGGCGCTGGTCGCGCTCTGCGTCCCGCTCGCCGTACTGCACCCCCGGCTCCCCGGCGCCCGCCGCCACCCCGCCGAACCGCCCCGGATCACCACCGCGCTGCACCTCAAGCCGCGCAAGCTGGTGCTGCCCGCGCAGGGGCGCCGGATGTTCCTGCTGGCGGCCGCCGCGGGCTTCGTGTCCTACGCGGTGTTCGGGGTCTTCCTCAGCCTGGCGCCCGCCTTCTCGGCCCAGCTGCTGCACACCCACGCCCCGATGGCCGGCGCCGTCGTGGCCGCCCTGCTGCTGGGCTCCTCGGCCGGCGCCCAGCTGGTGATCCCGCCGACCAGCAGCCCCCGGCTGATCGCCCTCTTCATGACCGGCCTGGCGGCGGGCCTCACCCTGGTCGTCCTCGCCGCCTACGCCCACCTGCCGGCCCTGCTCTTCGTCGGCAGCGTCCTCGGCGGCGCCTGCCAGGGCATCGCCTTCCGCTCGCTCTTCACCACGGCCATCGCCGCCATGGACCCCGCCAAGCGCGCCAGCGAGATGAGCGCCCTCTGGGTCATCGTCTACCTGGGCAGCTCCGCCCCCATCGTCGCCGTCGGCGCCCTGGCCCGCAGCTACGGCCTGCTGCCCGCGGTCAGCGGCTTCGCCGCCATCGCGGCAGCCGCCTGCCTGGCGCTGGCGGGTGCGGTGGTGCGGCGGCGGTAGGTCACGCCGGCCAGGGGACCCACAGCAAGGTGTCCAGCTCGACTCCGAAGGGCTCCGGGAGAGTGATGGGATCACCGAACTTCCAGCTCTCCAGCGCCCGGTAACGCCCCTCCGCGCGGTCCGGCTCACCGAACAGGGTGACGCCGGGCTGCCGGGGGTCGCGGTCGATCAGGAGGTAGTACGGGACGCCGCAGCGGGCGTATCCGCTCCACTTGGTGGCACGGCTACGCCCGAAGAGCGGTTCGCGGTCATTGCGGGCGTTGGATTCCGAAGTGACCTCGACTGCCATCTGCACCTGCTCCGGGTACACATAGAGCACGTTGTCCACCCGGTTCCGCAGATCGATATCCCGGGGCACCACCACCATGTCGGGGATGTATCCATCGCCGATATCGACCAGATCGAGGTTGATGGTCTGGACAGCCCGCCACTGGAAGCCCGGATCGGTTCGCTTGGCGTACTCGAAGGCACCCGTGAGATCAGTAAGGATCCCGGCATGCGGATATCCAGCCGCATGCGACACTACGAACTCCCCACCGATCACCTCGACCCGCGTGCCGTCGTCCGGCAACCGCAAGTACTCGTCCAGCTCGCCGCGGACCCACATCGCATAGGGCGAGTCCGGCAAGGCCCACTGGCCGTGAGCAAGAACAGACATGATGTTGCTCCCTCCAACGGTCGCGAGCCCATCGTGGCCGCCTGCAGCCAGATATACCACTGCCGTACGACTCATTCCCTCGAGGGGACGAGCCGCACGGCAGCGGCATTGACAGCGATCTACCTCAGACGTTGAAGCCCAGCGCCCGCAGCTGCTCGCGGCCGTCGTCGGTGATCTTGTCCGGGCCCCACGGGGGCATCCAGACCCAGTTGATCCGGAGGTCCTTGACCAGGCCGTCGGTGGCGCTCTTGGCCTGGTCCTCGATGACGTCGGTGAGGGGGCAGGCGGCGGAGGTGAGGGTCATGTCGACGGTGGCGGTGTCGTCCTCGTCGATGTGGATGCCGTAGATCAGGCCGAGGTTGACCACGTCGATGCCGAGCTCGGGGTCGACCACGTCCATCAGGGCCTCGGTGAGGTCCTCGACGGAGACGGTGCCGGCGGTGGTGCCGACGATGGCGACCGGGCCCTCCTGGGTCTCAGGGGTGTCACTCATGGGGTGGGGTTCCTTCTGGTCGGGTGGGGTCAGGCGGGGTGGGCGGCCAGCGCCTTGGCGGTGGCGTCCTTCCAGGCCATCCAGCTGAGCAGGGCGCACTTGACGCGGGCCGGGAACTTGGAGACGCCGGCGAACGCGATGGCGTCCTCCAGCAGCTCCTCGTCGCCCTCGAGCTGGCCCTTGCTCTGCATCAGCTCCAGGAAGGCCTCCTGGATCTGCTGGGCCTCGCCGACCGGCTTGCCGACCACCAGGTCGTTGAGCACCGAGGCGCTGGCCTGGCTGATCGAGCAGCCCTGCGACTCGTAGGAGACGTCCGCGACCACGGCACCGTCCAGCCGCACCCGCAGGGTGATCTCGTCACCGCAGGTCGGGTTGACGTGGTGGACCTCGGCGTCACCGTCCCGCAGCCCCTTGCCGTGGGGGTTGCGGTAGTGGTCCAGGATGATCTCCTGGTACATCGAGTCGAGCTTCATGTCACCAGTCCCTGTCCTCAGCCGAAGAAGTTGCGGACGTGGTGGAGCCCGTCGATCAGGGCGTCCACCTCGCCCGGCGTCGAGTACAGATAGAAAGACGCCCTGGTGGTCGCAGGAATTCCGTACCGCAGGCAGACCGGCCGCGCGCAGTGGTGCCCGACCCGGACCGCGATGCCCTGCTCGTCCAGCACCTGGCCCACGTCGTGCGGGTGGATGTCGCCCAGCACGAAGGAGATCGCGGCGCCGCGGTCCACGGCCGTGTTCGGGCCGATGATCCGCAGGTCCGGCACCTCCTGGAGCCGGTTGACCGCGTACTCGGTGATCGCGTGCTCATGAGCGGCGATCTTGGCCATGCCGACGTTGGAGAGGTAGTCGATCGCGGCACCCAGGCCGACGGCCTGCGCGATCGGCGGGGTGCCGGCCTCGAACTTGTGCGGGGCCGGGGCGTAGGTGGACGAGCCCATGGTGACGGTCTCGATCATCTCGCCGCCGCCCAGGAACGGCGGCAGGTCCTCCAGCAGCTCCTGGCGGCCCCAGAGCACGCCGATGCCGGTGGGGGCCAGCATCTTGTGGCCGGTGAAGGCGACGAAGTCGGCCTCCAGCGCCTGCACGTCCAGCACCATGTGCGGGGCGGCCTGGGAGGCGTCGATCACCACCAGGGCGCCGACGTCCTGGGCCCGGCGGACGATCGTCTCGACCGGGTTGACGGTGCCGAGCAGGTTGGAGACCAGGGTGAAGGAGACCACCTTGGTCTTCTCGGTGATCAGCTCGTCGATGTTCGACAGGTCGAGCCGGCCCTCGTCGGTCAGCCCGAACCACTTCAGCTTCGCGCCGGTGCGCTGCGAGAGCAGCTGCCACGGCACGATGTTGGAGTGGTGCTCCATCTCGGTGATGACGATCTCCGAGTCGGCGTCCACCCGGTACGGCTCGTCGGCCCAACCGAGCATGTTGGCAACCAGGTTGAGCGACTCCGAGGCGTTCTTGGTGAAGATCACCTCGTCCCGGCTGGGGGCGTTGACGAACGCCGCCACCTTGTCCCGGGCCCCCTCGTAGAGCGCGGTGGCCTCCTCGGCGAGCACATGAACACCGCGGTGCACATTGGCGTTGTGCTGCTCGTAGTAGGCCGACAGCGCGTCCAGGACCTGCCGGGGCTTCTGCGAGGTCGCCGCGTTGTCCAGGTAGACCAGGGGCTTGTCGTCGTGGATCAGCCGCTGCAGGACCGGGAAGTCCTTGCGGATCGCGTCGGTGTCCAGAAGCCCCGGCAGAGTCAGGTTCGTCACGCTGAAGCGCCACCCTTCACGTAAGCCTCGTAGCCCTCGTTCTCCAGCTTGTCGGCCAGCTCCGGGCCGCCGGACTCGACGATCCGGCCGCCGGCGAAGACGTGCACGAAGTCGGGCTGGATGTACCGCAGGATGCGGGTGTAGTGGGTGACCAGCAGGGTGCCGACCTCACCGGTGGCGCGGACCCGGTTGATGCCCTCGGAGACGATCCGCAGCGCGTCGACGTCCAGACCGGAGTCGGTCTCGTCGAGGATCGCGATCTTCGGCTGCAGCAGCTCCAGCTGCAGGATCTCGTGGCGCTTCTTCTCACCGCCGGAGAAGCCCTCGTTGACGTTGCGCTCGGCGAAGGCGGGGTCCATCTGGAGCGCCGCCATGGTCTCCTTGACCTCCTTCACCCAGGTGCGCAGCTTGGGGGCCTCGCCGCGGACCGCGGTGGCCGCGGTGCGCAGGAAGTTGGAGACCGATACGCCCGGCACCTCGACCGGGTACTGCATCGCCAGGAAGACGCCGGCGCGGGCCCGCTCGTCCACCGACATGGCCAGCACGTCCTCGCCGTCCAGCAGCACCTGGCCGCTGGTGACGGTGTACTTGGGGTGGCCGGCCAGCGAGTAGGCCAGGGTGGACTTGCCGGAGCCGTTGGGGCCCATGATGGCGTGGGTCTCGCCCTGCTTCACGGTCAGGTCGACGCCACGCAGGATCTCACGCGGGCCACTCTCGGCCTCGACGGAGACGTGCAGGTCGCGGATTTCAAGGGTTGCCATGGTGCTCAGGACTCCTGGGTGACGGAGACGAGCACGTCGTCCCCTTCGATCTTTACGGGGTAAACGGGAACCGGCTTGGTGGCGGGCAGTCCGGAGGGCTTGCCGGTGCGCAGGTCGAAGCTGGAGCCGTGCAGCCAGCACTCGATCCGGCAGTCCTCGACCTCGCCCTCGGAGAGCGACACATTGGCGTGCGAGCAGATGTCGTTGATCGCGAACACCTCGCCGTCGGTGTGCACGACGGAGACCGGCACCCCGTCGACCTCGACCCGCTTGGGGGTGTCCTCGGCCAGCTCGCTCAGCGAGCAAACCCGCATGAAGCTCACGCGACACCCGCCAGCTCGGACTCGATCTTCTCCATCAGCTGGTCGTGGATCTCGGCCACGCCGATCTGCTGGACCAGCTCGGCGAAGAAGCCGCGCACCACCAGGCGGCGGGCCTCCTCCTCGGGGATGCCGCGGGCCTGCAGGTAGAACAGCTGCTCGTCGTCGAACCGGCCGGTCGCCGAGGCGTGCCCGGCACCGACGATCTCGCCGGTCTCGATCTCCAGGTTGGGGATGGAGTCGACCCGGGCACCGTCGGTGAGCACCAGGTTGCGGTTGTGCTCGTAGGTGTCGGTGCCCTCGGCGGCGGCGCGGATCAGCACGTCGCCGACCCAGACCGCGTGCGCGTCCTGGCCCTGCAGCGCGCCCTTGTAGACCACGTTGGACCGGCAGTGCGGGGTGTCGTGGTCGATCTGCAGCCGGTGCTCCAGGTGCTGGCCGGCGTCGGCGAAGTAGAGGCCGTAGAGCTCGGCCTCGCCGCCGGTGGCGGCGTAGGTGACCCGCGGGTGGATCCGGACCAGGTCGCCGCCGAAGGTGACCACCACGGACTTCAGCGAGGCGTCCCGGCCGATCAGCGCGGTCTGCTGGGCGGCGTGCACCGCGTCGCGCTCCCAGTCCTGCACGGAGACGAAGGTGAGCTTCGCCCCGTCACCGACCAGCAGCTCGACGTTGGCCGCCCGGGTGCCGGTGCCGGTGTGGTTCAGCACCACGACGGCCTCGGCGAACGGCTTGACGTCGATCACCACGTGGGCGAAGCGGACGCCGCCCTCGCCGTGCACGTCGATCTTCACCGGCTCGGTGAGCACCGCGTCCTGGGGGACGGTCACCACCAGCGCCTCTTCGAAGGCGCTGTAGGCCTGGGCGGCGACCCGGTCAACGGGCTTGCCGGCCTTGCCGATCCGGGCGTCGTCGCGGCCGACGGTCTCGGCGGTGACGCCGTCCGGCAGGCCCAACTCGACCTTGTCGTTGCCCTTTTCGGCACCAACGGCAGTGCCGTCGTGCAGACCCGCCAGGCGGTGCAGCGGGGTGAACCGCCAGTCCTCCTCGCGGCCGGTGGGCACCGGGAAGTCGGTCACGTCATAGGACGGCTTGACCGCGACGCGGGCGTCGATCGGCTGCCGCACCTCGGCGCGGCCGGTGCCGGGACCGGCCAGCTGCGCACCGGCGCCGGCGGTCCCGACCTCGATCGACCCGGCGGTGGTGGAGCCGGAAGTGTTCTGCTCAGCCATAGCTGTTCGTGGTGCTCACTTTCTCAATTCGAGGCAGTCTCAAAGTTCGGATGGGCAACGGTTGCTGACGATGCGTCAGCCGACCGAACCCTCCATCTGCAGCTCGATCAGCCGGTTGAGCTCCAGCGCGTACTCCATCGGCAGCTCACGCGCGATCGGCTCGACGAAGCCGCGGACGATCATCGCCATCGCCTCGAACTCGGTCATGCCGCGGCTCATCAGGTAGAAGAGCTGGTCCTCGCTGACCTTGGAGACGGTCGCCTCGTGGCCCATCGACACGTCGTCCTCGCGGACGTCCACGTACGGGTAGGTGTCGGAGCGGGAGATGGTGTCGACCAGCAGCGCGTCGCAGAGCACGTTGGACTTGGCGCCCTTGGAGCCCTCGCCGATCTCGATCAGACCGCGGTAGGAGGTCCGGCCGCCGCCGCGCGCCACCGACTTGGAGACGATGTTGGACGAGGTGTTGGGCGCCAGGTGCACCATCTTGGCGCCGGCGTCCTGGTGCTGGCCCTCACCGGCGAAGGCGATCGACAGGGTCTCGCCCTTGGCGTGCTCGCCCATCAGGTAGACGGCCGGGTACTTCATGGTGACCTTGGAGCCGATGTTGCCGTCGACCCACTCCATGGTCGCGCCCTCGTACGCCACGGCGCGCTTGGTGACCAGGTTGTAGACGTTGTTCGACCAGTTCTGGATGGTCGTGTAGCGGCAGCGGCCGCCCTTCTTGACGATGATCTCGACCACGGCGCTGTGCAGCGAGTCCGAGGAGTAGATCGGCGCGGTGCAGCCCTCGACGTAGTGCACGTAGGCGTCTTCGTCGACGATGATCAGGGTCCGCTCGAACTGGCCCATGTTCTCGGTGTTGATCCGGAAGTAGGCCTGCAGCGGGATGTCGACGCGCACGCCCTTCGGCACGTAGATGAACGAACCGCCGGACCAGACGGCCGTGTTCAGCGAGGCGAACTTGTTGTCGCCGGGCGGGATCACGGTGCCGAAGTACTCCTGGAACAGCTCCGGGTGCTCGCGCAGCGCCGTGTCGGTGTCCAGGAAGATGACGCCCTGCTGCTCCAGGTCCTCGCGGATCTGGTGGTAGACCACCTCGGACTCGTACTGCGCGGCGACACCGGCGACCAGGCGCTGCTTCTCCGCCTCCGGGATGCCGAGCTTGTCGTAGGTCGCCTTGATGTCGGCCGGCAGGTCCTCCCAGGACTCCGCCTGCTTCTCGGTCGAGCGCACGAAGTACTTGATGTTGTCGAAGTCGATGCCCGAGAGGTCGGAACCCCAGGTCGGCATCGGCTTCTTGCCGAAGAGCTTCAGACCCTTGAGGCGCAGGTTGAGCATCCACTCCGACTCGGACTTCTTCGCCGAGATGTCGCGGACGACCTCCTCGCTCAGGCCGCGCTTGGCCACCGAGCCGGCCGCGTCGGGGTCCGACCAGCCGTACTCGTAGGTACCCAGACCCTCGAGCTCGGGGTGGGAAACGGTGTCAGTCATGCGGGACTCCTCCGCGCGGACGTAGCGGGTGGTTCGGTGGTCGTACCGGCAGTCGGCGCTGCACCGGTGCCCTGGCGGGGCGACGGTGCGGCACCGGGTGCCGGCACATAGGTGGTGCAGACCCCGTCGCCGTGGGCGATGGTGGCCAGCCGTTGCACATGGGTGCCCAGGAGCTGGGAGAAGACCTCGGTCTCCGCCTCGCAGAGCTGGGGGAACTGCTCGGCGATGTGCGCGACCGGGCAGTGGTGCTGGCAGAGCTGGGCGCCCGCAGGGGCCTTGCCGGCCGATCCGCTGGGCACTCGCCGCACCGTGGCAGCGTACCCGTCGGCACTCAGGGCCTCGGCGAGCGCCTCGGTGCGCTGATCGGCCGTGGCCTGCTGCAGCGCGCTGAGGTACTTCTCGCCCTGCCGGCCGAAGCGGGCCCGGGCGAAGGCGGCGACCGCCTCCTCACCCGCCTTGCCGCCGCCGACCGCCTCGGCGATCCAGCGCAGCGCGTCGGCGGCGAGCTGGTCGTAGGCCTGGTAGAAGGCGTCCCGGCCGGACTCGGTGAGGGCGAAGACCTTGGCCGGGCGGCCCCGGCCGCGGCTGCCGTAGACCCGCTGCTCGCGGGAGACGACCAAGCCGGCCGCCAGTAGGCCGTCCAGGTGACGGCGGACGGCTGCGGTGGTCAGCCCGAGCCGGTTGGCCAGGTCGGCGGCGGAGGACGGGCCGTGGTCCAGGATGGAGCGGGCGACCCGGTCCCGAGTCGCCCGGTGGCCGTCCAGCAGGACTTCCGCCGAGGTCGCGGGCACCGAGCAACCGGGGGCCGACTCGGCCTCCTGCTGCGTCAGGTGCTCACGCGTGTTTTTCACAACACCATTGTTGCGTAATTAGTTCCGACCGAACAAGCGGTGATCGACGCCTCAGCGGTGGGATCCGTCACTCAGGCAAGCCTTACTTCGGCCGTTCCCGACTCCCCGCTCCCGGCTTCCCCGCCCGCGCCCACTCCCTCCGGCCCGCCGCCCCTGCTCCCCACGCCGGGCCGCCGGCACACGCTCGCTCCGGCCCACCGCCCCGACTCCCCGCTCCAGGCCGCCCCGACCCGTCCCTCCGGCCGGTCGCCCGCGCCGGCCCTCCCCGCCCCTCCCCCGGCGGACCGCGCCGGAAGCCCGCATGTCAACGGCTCTTACACTGCCGGGTATGCATCCGAACCCCGCCGTCGAGATCGCCGGCCTGGTCAAGCGGTACGCCGGGAAAACCGCGGTGGACGGCCTGGACCTGCGCATCGACCGCGGCGCCGTGACCGCCGTGCTCGGCCCCAACGGCGCCGGCAAGACCACCACCATCGAGACCTGCGAGGGCTACCGCCGGCCGGACGCGGGCACCGTGCGCGTGCTCGGCCTGGACCCGGTCCGGCAGGCCGCCGAACTGCGCCCCCGGATCGGCGTGATGCTGCAGGCCGGCGGCGTGTACGCCGGCGCGCGGGCCGTCGAGATGCTCCGCCACACCGCCAAGCTGCACGCCCACCCGCTGGACGTGGACGCCCTGGTCGAGCGGCTCGGCCTGGACTCCTGCGGGCGCACCAGCTACCGCCGGCTCTCCGGCGGCCAGCAGCAGCGCCTGGCCCTGGCGATGGCCGTGGTCGGCCGCCCCGAGCTGGTCTTCCTGGACGAGCCCACCGCCGGCCTGGACCCGCAGGCCCGCCGCGCCACCTGGGAGCTGGTCCGCGACCTGCGCCGGGACGGCGTCACCGTGGTGGTCACCACCCACCACATGGAGGAGGCCGAGGAGCTCGCCGACCGGGTCGCCATCGTGGACCACGGCAAGGTGATCGCCGAAGGCAGCCCCGCCGAGCTGTGCCGGGGCGGCGCCGAGGACAGCCTGCACTTCGAGGCGCCCGCCGGCCTCGACCTGGGCGGACTGATCAAGGTGCTGCCCGACGGCGCCTCGGCCACCGAGCCCACCCCGGGCCGCTACCGGGTGCAGGCCTCCCCGGTCGACCCGCAGCTGGTCGCCACCGTGACCGGCTGGTGCGCCTCCACCGGGGTGCTGCCGGAGCGGGTGACCGTGCGGCAGCGCACCCTCGAAGAGGTCTTCCTCGAACTGACCGGACGGGAGCTGCGCTCATGACGACCACCGATTTCTCGCCGCGGCCGGGCGCGGCGCCGGTCGGCCGGATGCTGCTGGCCCAGACCGCGTTCGAGACCAAGATGCTGCTGCGCAACGGCGAGCAGCTCCTGCTCACCGTCGTGATCCCGACCGTGCTGCTGGTGCTGTTCAGCGCCGTGGACGTGGTGTCGGTGACCGGCCCCGGCAAGCGCGTCGACTTCCTGGCCCCGGGCCTGCTGGCGCTCGCGGTGATGTCCACCGCGTTCACCGGGCAGGCCATCGCCACCGGCTTCGAGCGCCGCTACGGCGTGCTCAAGCGGCTCGGCGCCAGCCCGCTGCCGCGCTGGGCGCTGCTCACCGCCAAGACCGGGTGCGTCCTGGTCACCGAGGCGCTGCAGGTGGCGCTGCTGTCGGTGATCGCGCTGGCCCTGGGGTGGTCCCCGCACGGCGGTGTGGTCTCCGTGGCGCTGCTGCTGGTCCTGGGCACCGCCGCCTTCTCCGGGCTCGGCCTGCTGATGGCCGGCACCCTCAAGGCGGAGGCCACCCTGGCGGCGGCCAACCTGGTCTTCATCCTGCTGCTGCTCGCGGGCGGGGTGATCGTGCCGCTCACCAAGTTCCCGGGCGCGGTGCGCTCGGTCCTGGAACTGCTGCCGATCAGCGCGCTCTCGGACGGGCTGCGGTCCGTGCTGCAGAACGGCGCGGGGGTGCCGTGGGGCGACCTCGGGCTGCTGGCCGGCTGGGCGGTGGTGGCGCTGGCGGCTGCGGCGCGGTTCTTCCGCTGGGAGTGATCCGCTCGGCCTTGACGACTGTGGGGCGGTGACCGATCGGTCACCGCCCCACAGCTGTCCTGCCGTCATCAGCTCAACGGCTGGTTATTCACGTTCAGTTGTGACGCCCAGCCGCACGGCGCCGGGTCATGAACACCAGCCCGCCACCAACCACGACCACGCCAGCGCCGATCCCGGCGATCAGGCCGGCATCGCTACCGCCACCGGTGTAGGCGAGCGACGGCTTGGTCGGCGTGGCGGACGGGGTGGGCACGGCGGCGGCGGTGGTGGGCGGCGCGGTGGTGGGTGCGGGGGTGGTGGGCGTGGCACTCGGCGGCGGGGGCGGCGTCTGCGAGTGCGACGGGCTCGGCGGCGGAGGCGGCGTCGTCGACTGCGACGGACTCGGAGACGGCGACGGGCAGTTCGGCGGCTGCGGGACGGTGAAGTCGCCGCTCCACTGGTGGTTCTTCTCGTCCGGGTCGTCCTTGGTGTGGACGTGGAAGGTCACCGTGTCCGTCGGCTTGGCCGGGAACGGCGCCGGGTTGTACGTACCCGAGAAGTACTCGTGCGTGACGATTTCCTTGCCGTTGACCGTCACGGTGACCCAGTTGGCCTGGGCGCCTGTCGGGTAGCTGTGCAGATCGAGGGTGAACGAGGTGCAGTCCCGCGACTTGTCCGGTTGGTGCGCCGACGCCACACCCGCGAACGTGACAACGCCGGCCACCGCGAGCGCCCCGGCCCCGGCCAAGCGGCCGGAGATCCGCCCCAGTCGTGCCATAACGTGATCCTCCCCAACTATGTTGCGCAGCACGGACGTTGCATGATCGTGAGCGACCGGCTACATCTGGTGCCCGGGACTCTACCGCTCCCTGTGGCGGCATATCCCCCAAACAGAACGACCGGAACAGAACTGGCGGTTCAGCCCGTTCCATGCCCGGGATCATGCACAGCCGAATGCGCCCCCTGGCGATCATTCCTGATCATCGGGAGAGCACAGGATTTATTGACATATCGTCAGGCCTTCCCAGCTGCGGCCCCCCACCTGGCCACCACAGCAATCCCGCCACCGATACCACCTGCACCACACGCTGTCGCCACGCCTCAGACCCCGCCCGCACCCACGAGGTGCAGCGCTCAGAGCGCTCCTACGCCCCGGCGGACTTCCCGAACACCTCATCAGGGGCAGCGGTCCTCGCCACCCTGGTGATCGCCTTCCTGCGGGCCATGGCGGACCTCGCCCCCGCGAATGCGAGTCACCAAGAACCGCTGAACAATCTGCGATCCGGACGGACCTCGACGGTCCAGGTCGACACGAATCGCACCGACGTTTACGCGCTGTGGTCGACCGGCTTCCTGCTCCGAAAGCAGGAGGCATACCGGTTTCCCGAGGCGTCCCGGGCCAGGAAGTAGCGATCACCAGATTCCAAGACCAGGCGCGAAGTCCACTCGGCCCCCATGGACCCGCGGTGCAATTCCCTACTCGGTTGAAGACGGTCCCGGCCCCCTGTTGCTGTCCCCGCCCCCGCTCCCCCGCCGCAAGATCCGCTATAAGGCGACCTAGGATGAGGGGCGTGCGTACCCCCTTCTCGCTGCTGGCCGAGCGCTGGCAGCCCTCCCCCGTCATCGTCCGCCGGGCCGCGATGTCAGCCGTCGTCATGGCGGTCGTGATCGTGGTGACCGGTGGCGCCGTGCGGCTGACCGGGTCCGGGCTCGGCTGCCACACCTGGCCCACGTGTAACGGTGAGAGCATCACGCCGACGCCCGCCAACGGACTGCACGGCAAGATCGAGTTCACCAACCGAACCCTGACGTACGTGCTGTGCGCGGCGGTCGGCTGGTTCATCCTGGCGGCCCGGTGCTCCCGGCCTATGGGGGTCCCCCCGGCCGGAGGCTGGGGGAGGCACAGCCTGACCAAGTGGGGCTGGGTGCAGTTCTGGGTGGTGATGAGCAACGCGGTGCTCGGCGGCATCACGGTGCTGGTCGGCCTCAACCCGTACGTGGTGGGCGCGCACATGCTCTCGGCGCTGGCGCTGCTGTGGATCGCGGTGCTGAGCTGGGAGCGCAGCAAGGAGGGCGACGGGCCGGTGCGGCCGCTGGTCGCGGAGCCGCTGCGCAAGCTGAGCTACCTGCTGGTCGGGGTGACCTGGGCGCTGGTGGCCGCGGGCACCCTGGTGACCGGCGCCGGGCACCACCCGGGCGACTCCAGCGACGTGCCGCGGATCGCGTGGCTCAGCTACGACCAGCTGACCCAGGTGCACGCGGACTTCGTCTTCCTCACCGTCGGGCTCTCGCTGGCGATGGTGTTCATCCTCGGTGCCGTGAAGGCGCCGGCGCCGGCCAAGGCCCGGGCGAGGGAGCTGTTCCTGGTGCTGCTGGCCCAGGCGGTGATCGGGTACGTGCAGTACTTCACCGACGCGCCGGAGATCCTGGTCGGCATCCACATGCTGGGCGCCTCGCTGGTCCTGATCGCCGCCGTGCGGATCCCGCTGGCGCTGCGCACCCGGGGTGAGCTGCCGACGGAACTCCCGGCCCAGGAAGCCGCCTTGGAGACCGCCGCCGCCTGAACACCGTACGGAAGCACGGCACGACAGAGGCCCTGGCCCCCACTCCGCACCCGGGGGGCCAGGGCCTCGCCGTATCGGCGATCAGGCGATCAACCGCCGAGCTGGATGCCGGCCATCCGCTTCCACTCGTACGGGCCGGTGCGCACCTTGAGGCCGAGCTCGCCCTCGAAGGAGTCGTGCAGGGTGATGCCGGCCAGCTCGGCGGCCCGGCGGCCGACGGCGTAGCTGGGGGCCACCTGGTCGCCCCAGGAACCGTCCGCGCCGACCACCACGATCCGGGTGGCGGACTGGCCGACGTACTCCACCACGCCGTCGGCACTGCCGCCGTGCTGCTTGCTGAAGGCGGTCAGGTGCTTGGCGATGCGCTTCGCGCGACGCTCGGTGCGGGCGTCCGCGGCGGGGGTGAGGGTCTCTGCGCTGCTCATGTCGGCATGCTACCCACGGGTAGAGGGGCTGGCGACGGTAGGGGCGTGTGCCACGGGCCACAGCGCCTTCCGATGGATCTAGCCTAGCTTCATGACCTTCCGCGGCTGGCCCGCCGAGGCCCTCGAGTTCTACGAGGGCCTGGAGGCGGACAACTCCAGGACCTACTGGTCCGCACACAAGGCGTTCTACGAGGAGGCGGTGTACGGGCCGATGGCCGCGCTGCTGGCGGAGCTGGAGGACGAGTTCGGACCTGGCAAGATCTTCCGCCCGAACCGCGACCTGCGGTTCAGCGCCGACAAGTCGCCGTACAAGACGCACATCGGGGCGGTGCTGGAGCGGGGCGGCTATGTGCAGCTGTCGGCCAACGGGCTGGCCGCCGGGCTCGGGATGTACCACCTGGCCGCGGACCAGCTCGACCGCTACCGCAGCGCGGTCGCCGAGGACGTCACCGGCCGGGAGCTGGAGCGGGTGCTCGCGGGGCTGGCGAAGAAGCGGATCGAGGTGGTGGGGCTGAACTCCCTGAAGACCGCACCGCGCGGCTACCCGAAGGACCACCCGCGGATCGAGCTGCTGCGGCACAAGGGTCTGATCGCCTGGCAGGAGTGGCCGGTGGAGCCGTGGCTGGGCACGGCCGAGGCCAAGAAGAAGATCGTCGCCTTCCTGCGCGGCGCCCGCCCCTTGCACGACTGGCTCGGCACCCGAGTGGGGCCGAGCCAGCTGTAGAGCGTGGTCCAGAAGTCGGTCAGCGCAGGAACGGGTCCACCGCGACCGCGACCATCAGCAGCGTCAGGTAGGTGATGGACCAGTGGAAGAGCCGCATCTCCTTGAGCTTGGCGCCCACCACACCGGCCTTGGCGCGCGCGTACAGCCCGTGCGCCTCCTTCAGCCAGAACGCGCCCAGCACGGCCGCCGCGCTCGGGTAGAGCCAGCTGGTGTGGTCCAGCGGCCAGAGCGCCAGCGAGACCGCCACCATGATCCAGCTGTACGCGACGATCTGCTTGGCCACCGCCAGGTTGCCGGCGGTCACCGGCAGCATCGGCACGCCCGCCTTGGCGTAGTCGTCGCGCACCTTCATCGACAGCGGCCAGTAGTGCGGCGGCGTCCAGAAGAAGATCACCAGGAAGAGCACCACCGGCGCCCAGGAGAGCGAGTCGGTGACCGCGGCCCAGCCGACCAGCACCGGCATGCAGCCGGCGATCCCGCCCCAGACGATGTTCTGCGCGGTGCGCCGCTTCAGGCCCATGGTGTAGACGAAGACGTAGAACAGCAGCCCGGCCAGCGCCAGCCCGGAGGACAGCCAGTTCACCAGGAAGCCCAGCCAGAGCGTGGAGACCACGCCCAGCGTGATGCCGAAGACCAGTGCCTCGCGCGGCGAGACCATCCCGGTGACCAGCGGGCGCCGCTCGGTCCGGCTCATCAGCGCGTCGATGTCGCGGTCGTAGTACATGTTGAGCGCGTTGGCGCCGCCGGCCGAGAGGTAGCCGCCGAGGACCACCGCGAGCACTCGCCACAGGTCGGGCACCCCGCGCTGCGCCAGGAACATCACCGGCACGGTGCTCATCAGCAGCAGCTCGATGATCCGCGGCTTGGTCAGTGCGACAAATGCCCCGACACGGGCCCCCAGTGGCCGGTGTGGGGGGGTCGTCCCGAGGACCCCGGCGGGGCGGGATTCGACGGCGGTCACGAACACCCCAACTGAAGATGAATCTTCGCAGACGTCCCCGGGTCGAATGTGCTCGTGAATCCGTTCACGCTGCGCGTACCACGCCACCTTAGACGGTGCATATATGGCGATCCGCCCCGGGGTCTCCTGACGGGGCCCTACCGCACTCCCGTGGGTGAACTGTGCAGTTCGCCGGGGAGCGGGCCCCTCGAAACCGGGTGAAGGTGGTACCGGCGCCACCGCCGCACTCCACACAGTACGACCGGGAATCCCAGCTCGAAACTCCCGGTTGTGCCGGTACGGAAGGCGGGCCCCGACGCGGACGGTAGGCTCGGCCCTTAAGCGGGATCAACCCTCCGTGACCGGCTACACCGAACATGCGTCAGGCCCACAGTGTCGTGGCCGCCGACCCGGTCCCTTCACGGGGTCATACCTCAATACGGAAGGAGCCCTGAGAAGGGTGAGCACGACGCCGACGAACGCAATTGACTGGTCCGCGCTGGACGAGCGCACGGTGGACACGGCCCGCGTGCTGGCCATGGACGCGGTGCAGAAGGTCGGGAACGGGCACCCCGGCACCGCGATGGCCCTCGCTCCGGCCGCCTACGTCATCTTCCAGCGCTTCCTGCGCCACGACCCGACCGACCCCAACTGGGTCGGCCGCGACCGCTTCGTGCTGTCGCCGGGCCACACCAGCATGACGCTCTACACCCAGCTCTTCCTGTCCGGCTACGGCCTGGAGCTGGACGACCTGAAGTCGTTCCGGGTGCACGGCAGCCGGACCCCGGGCCACCCGGAGCACGGCCACACCGCGGGTGTCGAGACCACCACCGGCCCGCTCGGCCAGGGCATCGCCAACGCCGTGGGCATGGCGATGGCGGCCCGCTACGAGCGCGGCCTGTTCGACCCGGACGCGGCGGCCGGCACCTCGCCGTTCGACCACACCATCTGGGCCATCGTCTCCGACGGCGACCTGGAGGAGGGCATCTCCGCCGAGGCCTCCTCGCTGGCCGGCCACCAGGCGCTGGGCAACCTGGTCGCGCTCTACGACGACAACCACATCTCGATCGAGGGCGACACCCACACCGCCTTCTCCGAGGACGTGCTGAAGCGCTACGAGGCCTACGGCTGGCACGTGCAGCGGGTCACGCCCAAGGCCAACGGCGACATCGACGTGCAGGCGCTGGCCGCCGCGCTGGCCGCCGCCAAGGCCGAGACCTCGCGCCCGTCCATGATCGCGATGCGCACCATCATCGCCTGGCCGGCGCCGGACGCGCAGAACACCGCCAAGGCGCACGGCTCGGCCCTCGGCGCCGAGGAGATCGCCGCCACCAAGAAGGTGCTGGGCTTCGACCCGGAGCGCACCTTCGAGGTCAGCGACGAGGTGCTCAGCCACGCCCGCCAGGTGATCCAGCGCGGCAAGGCCACCCGCGCCGAATGGGAGCAGACCTACCTGGAGTGGCGCTCGGCCAACCCGACCCGGGCCGCCGAGTTCGACCGGATCCAGGCCGGCGAGCTGCCGAACGGCTGGAAGAAGGAGATCCCGCACTTCCCGGCCGGCAAGGACGTCGCCACCCGCAAGGCCAGCGGCGACACCCTCAAGGCGCTGGGCGCGCTGATCCCGGAGCTGTGGGGCGGCTCGGCCGACCTCGCCGAGTCCAACCTCACCACCATCGACGAGGGCAGCTCGTTCCTGCCCGAGGGCAACCCGCTCAAGGGTGCCGGCCCGTACGGCCGGACGATCCACTTCGGCATCCGCGAGCACGCCATGGGCTCGACCATGAACGGCATCGCGCTGCACGGCGGGACCCGGGTCTACGGCGGCACCTTCCTGGTGTTCTCCGACTACATGCGCCCGGCGGTCCGACTGGCCGCGCTGATGAAGCTGCCCGTCACCTACGTCTGGACGCACGACTCGATCGGCCTCGGCGAGGACGGCCCGACCCACCAGCCGGTGGAGCACCTGGCCGCGCTGCGCGCCATCCCGGGCCTGTCGGTGGTCCGCCCGGCCGACGCCAACGAGACGGCCGTCGCCTGGCGCACCGTCCTTGAGCGCCAGACCACCCACCCCGGCCCGGTCGGCCTGGCGCTGACCCGCCAGGGCGTGCCCACCTGGGACCGCGAGGTCTTCGGCTCCGCCGACGGCACCGCCAAGGGCGGCTACGTGCTGGCCGAGGCCTCGACCGGCGTGCCGCAGGTGATCCTGATCGGCACCGGCTCCGAGGTGCAGCTCGCGGTCAAGGCCCGCGAGACCCTGGAGGCCGAGGGCATCCCGACCCGGGTGGTCTCGATGCCGTCCGTCGAGTGGTTCAACGAGCAGGACCAGGCCTACCGCGACCAGGTGCTGCCCCCGAGCGTCAAGGCCCGGGTGTCGGTCGAGGCCGGCATCGCCCTGGGCTGGCGCGACCTGGTCGGTGACCACGGCCAGATCATCAGCCTGGAGCACTTCGGCGCCTCCGCCGACTACAAGGTGCTGTACCAGGAGTTCGGCATCACCGCCGAGGCAGTGGCGCACGCGGCGCACAAGTCGCTGCGTTCGCTCGAAGCCGTCAACCGCTGACCCGGCCGCCTCGGCTGCACGATACGAAGAGGGCCCGCCCTCCTTCAGGAATTGGGAACATCATGACTGACGCACTGAAGCGCCTCAGCGACGAAGGCGTGTCGATCTGGCTGGACGACCTCAGCCGGAGCCGGCTCAACAGCGGCAACCTGGCCGAGCTCGTGCAGAGCAAGCACGTGGTCGGCGTGACCACCAACCCGACCATCTTCCAGAAGGCGATCGCCGGCAGCGGCGACACCTCCTACGACAGCCAGCTGCGCGACCTGGCCGTCCGCAAGGTCACCACGGACGAGGCGATCCGCATGATCACCACCTCGGACGTGCGGGACGCGGCCGACGTGCTGCGCCCGGTCTACGACGCCAGCAACGGCCGCGACGGCCGGGTCTCCATCGAGGTCGACCCGCGGCTGGCCCACCAGACCGCGCCGACCGTGGCCGAGGCCAAGCAGCTGTGGTGGCTGGTGGACCGTCCCAACGTGTTCATCAAGATCCCCGCCACCAAGGCCGGCCTGCCCGCGATCACCGAGGTGATCGGCCGCGGGATCAGCGTCAACGTGACCCTGATCTTCTCGCTGGACCGCTACAAGGCCGTGATCGACGCCTTCCTGACCGGCCTGGAGCAGGCCAAGGGCAAGGGCATCGACCTCTCCTCGATCGAGTCGGTCGCCTCGTTCTTCGTCTCCCGCGTCGACACCGAGATCGACAAGCGGCTGGACGGGATCGGCACCGACGAGGCCAAGGCGCTGCGCTCCAAGGCCGCGCTGGCCAACGCCCGCCTCGCCTACCAGGCCTACGAGGAGGTCTTCGGCTCGGTGGACGGCAAGAAGCCGGCCTCGGAGCGCTGGAAGGCCCTGGAGGCGGCCGGCGCCAAGCCGCAGCGCCCGCTCTGGGCCTCCACCGGTGTCAAGGACCCGGCGCTGCCGGACACCCTGTACGTCACCGAGCTGGTCGCCCCCGGCACCGTCAACACCATGCCGGAGGCCACCCTGGACGCCACCGGCGACCACGGCCAGGTCACCGGTGACACCATCACCGGCGGCTACGCCGAGGCCAAGGCCGTGCTGGACGCGCTGGCCAAGGTCGGCGTGGACTACGACGACGTGGTCCAGGTCCTGGAGGACGAGGGCGTGCAGAAGTTCGACGCCTCCTGGCAGGAGCTGCTCGACACCGTGACGGCCTCGCTGGCCGGCTTCGCCGACGGCAAGTGACACCTACTCGCACCGAAAGCTGAGGGCGGAGCCCACCAGTGAGCAATGCACAGGAATTTCCTGACCTTGAGGGGGCCGAGGTGACGCAGGGTGACAACGTTGCGCGACCGGTGAACCCGCTTCGGGACCCGGCCGACCGCCGGCTGCCGCGGATCGCCGGGCCGTCCGGTCTGGTCATCTTCGGTGTCACCGGGGACCTGTCCCGGAAGAAGCTGATGCCGGCGATCTACGACCTGGCGAACCGCGGCCTGCTGCCGCCGGGCTTCTCACTGGTGGGCTTCGCCCGCCGCGAGTGGGAGGACGAGGACTTCGCGCGCGAGGTGCACGACGCGGTCAAGGACCACGCCCGCACCCCCTTCCGCGAGGAGGTCTGGCAGCAGCTCGCCAAGGGAATGCGGTTCATCCAGGGCGACTTCGACGACGACGAGGCCTTCGACAACCTGCGCCGCACCATCGAGGACCTCGACAAGGCGCAGGGCACCGGCGGCAACTTCGCGTTCTACCTGTCGGTCCCGCCGCGCTTCTTCCCCAACGTGGTCCAGCAGTTGAAGAAGCACGGCCTGGCCGACCCGCCGGCCGGCTCCTGGCGCCGCGCGGTGATCGAGAAGCCGTTCGGCCACGACCTGGAGAGCGCCCAGGAGTTGAACCGGATCGTGCACGAGGTCTTCCCCCGTGACGAGGTCTTCCGGATCGACCACTACCTGGGCAAGGAGACCGTCCAGAACATCCTGGCGCTGCGGTTCGCCAACTCGATGTTCGAGCCGATCTGGAACCGGTCGTACGTCGACCACGTGCAGATCACCATGGCCGAGGACATCGGCATCGGCGGCCGGGCCGGCTACTACGACGGCATCGGCTCGGCCCGTGACGTCATCCAGAACCACCTGCTCCAGCTGATGGCCCTGACCGCCATCGAGGAGCCGGCCTCGTTCCACCCCAAGGCCCTGGTGGCGGAGAAGCTCAAGGTGCTCAGCGCCGTGCAGCTGCCCAAGGACCTCGGCAACCACACCGTGCGCGGCCAGTACGCGAGCGGTTGGCAGGGTGGCGAGGAGGTGGTCGGCTACCTGGACGAGGACGGCATCAACCCGGAGTCCAAGACCGACACCTACGCGGCGATCAAGCTGGAGATCAACAACCGGCGCTGGGCCGGGGTGCCGTTCTACCTGCGCACCGGCAAGCGGCTGGGCCGCCGGGTCACCGAGATCGCGGTGGTCTTCCAGCGCGCCCCGTACCTGCCGTTCGACTCCTACGCCACCGAGGAGCTGGGGCAGAACGCCCTGGTGATCCGGGTGCAGCCGGACGAGGGCGTCACGGTGCGGTTCGGCTCCAAGGTGCCGGGCACCTCGTTCGAGGTCCGGGACGTCACGATGGACTTCGCCTACGGCGAGTCCTTCACCGAGTCCAGCCCGGAGGCCTACGAGCGGCTCATCCTCGATGTGCTGCTCGGTGACGCCAACCTCTTCCCGCGCCACCAGGAGGTCGAGCTGTCCTGGCAGATCCTCGACCCGATCGAGAAGTACTGGGAAGAGCACGGCAAGCCCGCGCAGTACCCGGCTGGCACCTGGGGGCCGGTCGAGGCGGACGAAATGCTCGCACGAGACGGCAGGAGCTGGCGCCGGCCATGAGGATCGACCTGACGGACACCACGTCCAGCAAGATCAACAGTGCCCTGATGGACGCCCGCCGGGCCAGCGGTTCCACCGCGGCCGGCATGGTGCTCACCATGGTCATCGTGGTGGACGAGGGCAGCGCCTACGACGCCCTCAAGTGCGCCAACGACGCCTCCCGCGAGCACCCCTCGCGGATCCTCGCGGTGATCAAGCGGGCCGGCCGTTCGCCGCGGGCCCGCGCCGGGGCCCGGCTGGACGCCGAGATCCTGGTGGGTTCGGACGCCGGCTCGGGCGAGACGGTGGTGCTGCGACTGCACGGCGAGCTGACCTCGCACGCGCAGTCGGTGGTGCTGCCGCTGCTGCTGCCGGACGCCCCGGTGGTGGTCTGGTGGCCGGAGAACGCGCCGCTGAACCCCGCGCAGGACCCGCTGGGTGCGCTCGCCCAGCGCCGGATCACCGACGCGGTCACCGCCGAGTCGCCGGTCGGCCAGCTGGCGGTGCGCGCCGACAGCTACACCCCGGGCGACACCGACCTCGCCTGGACCAGGATCACCGGCTGGCGCTCGATGCTGGCAGCCGCCCTGGACCAGAAGCCGGTCAAGATCATCGGCGCGGTGGTCGAGGGCGAGTCCTACAACCCCAGCGTCGAGCTGCTCGGCCTCTGGCTGCACGACCGGCTGGGGGTGCCGGTGCAGCGGATCGTCACCGACGGTCCGGGCATCACCGCGGTCCGGCTGCGCACCAAGGACGGCGACATCGTGCTGGACCGGCCGGACGGGCTGATGGGCACCCTGTCCATCCCCGGCGCGCCCGACCGGATGGTGGCACTGAAGCGCCGCGACACCGCCGAGCTGATCGCCGAGGAGCTGCGCCGGCTGGACGAGGACGCCATCTACGCGGCGGCCGTGCGGACCAGCGTGGACAAGCTCGCCGACGAGGAGGCGGCGGTCGAGGCCGCCGTGGCCAAGCCGGTCGCCGAGGTGGTCACCCAGGTTGCGGAGGAGACGGCCGCGGACATCGCCGAGGCCACCGAGCCGACGAAGCCGGCGGCCAAGAAGCCCGCAGCCAAGAAGCGGACCGGCGCATGACCGGGGTGCCGCAGCTGGTGGTGCACCGCGACAAGGAGCTGATGGCCCAGGCGGCCGCCGCGCGACTGATCACCAGGATCGTCGACGCGCAGGCCGCCCGGGGCACCGCCTCCGTGGTGCTCACCGGCGGGCGCAACGGCAATGCGCTGCTGGCCGCGATCGCCGAGTCCCCCGCCCGGGACGCGGTGGACTGGTCGCGGCTGGACCTGTGGTGGGGCGACGAGCGCTTCGTGCCCGCCACCGACCCGGAGCGCAACGCCGTGCAGGCGAGCGACGAACTGCTGGCCAAGGTCCCGCTGGACCCGGCGCGGGTGCACTTCATGCCCGCCTCGGACGGCGTGGCCGGCGCCGATGTGGAGGCCGCCGCCGAGCGGTACGCCGAGGAGCTGGCGGCCGCCGCCGGCCCCGAGGACCACGCCGGGGTGCCCGCCTTCGACGTGCTGCTGCTCGGCGTCGGCCCGGACACCCATGTCGCCTCGCTCTTCCCCGAGCACCCGGGCGTGCGGGAGACCGCGCGCACCGTGGTCGGGGTGCGCGGGGCGCCCAAGCCGCCGCCGACCCGGATCTCGCTCACCCTGCCGGCCATCCGGGCGGCCCGCGAGGTCTGGCTGCTGGCGGCCGGCGAGGACAAGGCGGACGCGGTGGCGATGGCGCTGACCAGCCCGGGCGAGCTGCAGGCCCCGGCCTCCGGGGCGTACGGCACGGTCCGCACGCTCTGGCTGCTGGACAGGGCGGCGGCCGCCAAGCTGCCGCCGGCGCTCTACCCTCCGGCCTCGGCCTGACAGAACAACAGGAGAGGGGCGGTGCGCACCAGCGCACCGCCCCTCAAATGTCTGTGACTACCGCTCAGATCTCGCCACGCAGCTTGGCCAGCGCCTCGGCCAGGATCGCCTCGCCGTCCGCGTCCGTGCGGCGCTCCCGGACGTAGGCCAGGTGCGTCTTGTACGGCTCGTTGCGCGAGGGCGCCGGCGGGTTGTGCTCGTCCTGCCCGGCCGGGAACCCGCAGCGCGGGCAGTCCCAGGTGTCCGGGATGACGGCCTCGGCGGCGAAGCTGGGGCGCGTCTCGTGCTTGTTGGCGCACCAGAAGGAGATCCGGTTGCGGGGAGCGGACTCGCCGCGCTCCGCCTCACCCATCGGGCCGGCCCCGACCCTGCTGCCTCGAATGGCGTTGCCACTTGCCACGATCTGACTCCCTGCATGCCCTTGACTGCCTGGAGGCGCCCAGGCACTGCCGACCGACCGCCCGCTGCGGACGGTGACAAGTTGTCCTAGTGTACGGAGCGGATAAGGATCTGTCCGCACCGCCTTCGGAACTGAGTCCGGATCAGCTCTTGACCTTGATCAGCAGACCCAGTACGACGATGCATGCGAACCAAGCAAGGCCGATGATGATCGTGATGCGGTCGAGGTTCCGCTCGGCCACCGCCGAACCGCCACCCGTCGAGAGCGCGCCACCGCCGAACATGTCGGACAGACCGCCGCCCTTCCCCTTGTGCAGCAGCACCAGGACGACCAGCAGCGCGCTGAAGACGATCAGGGCAATCGAGAACCCGAGAACCACGGCGGGACCAACTCTCTCGTTCAAGGCTCATTCGGCTGAGACCAACCAGGGCCGGACCCCATGGGAAAGGAGGTCCGGCCCAAAGACTACGTTGCTGCGAGGGCGTTAGCCTACCGCCTGCTCGCGGTAACGCACGATCTTGACGAACTCGCCCGTGTCCAGCGAGGCGCCGCCGATCAGGCCGCCGTCGATGTCCGGCTTGGCCATCAGCCCGGCCACATTGCCGGCCTTCATCGAACCGCCGTACAGCACCCGGACCTTTTCGGCCAGTTCGGCGTCGTACAGCTCGGCCAGCCGGGCCCGGATCGCGGCGCAGACCTCCTGCGCGTCCTCGGGGGTGGCCACCTCGCCGGTGCCGATCGCCCAGACCGGCTCGTAGGCCACCACGATGGTCTCGGCCTGCGCGGCCGGCACCTCCGCCAGGGCGCCGTCCAGCTGCGCCAGGGTGTGCTCGACGTGGGTGCCGGCCTTGCGGATCTCCAGCGGCTCGCCGATGCAGAGGATCGGGGTGATCCCGTTGCGGTAGGCGGCCTTGACCTTGGCGTTGACCAGCTCGTCGGTCTCGCCGTGGTACTCCCGGCGCTCCGAGTGGCCGATCACCGCGTAGCTGCACTTCAGCTTGGCCAGCATCGGGCCGGAGACCTCGCCGGTGTAGGCCCCGCCGTCGTGCGCCGAGATGTCCTGCGAGCCGTACTTGATCTTCAGCTTGTCGCCGTCCACCAGGGTCTGCACCGAGCGCAGATCGGTGAACGGGGTCAGCACCGCGACCTCGACGGCGGCGTAGTCCTTGTCGGCCAGCGCGAAGGCCAGCTTCTGGGTGTGCTGGATGGCCTCGAGGTGGTTGAGGTTCATCTTCCAGTTGCCCGCCATCAGCGGGAGACGCTCAGTCATGTGCTCTCAGGCCTCCAGGGCGGCGATACCGGGGAGGGTCTTGCCCTCCAGGTACTCGAGGCTCGCGCCGCCGCCGGTCGAAATGTGTCCGAACTTGTTCTCGTCGAAGCCGAGGGTGCGCACGGCCGCCGCCGAGTCGCCACCGCCGACCACGGTGAAGGCGTCGCCCGGCGGAGTCGACGCGGTCAGCAGCGCCTGGGCCACCGCGCGGGTGCCGTCGGCGAACTGCGGGTGCTCGAAGACGCCCATCGGGCCGTTCCAGAAGACCGTCTTGGCGTCGGCCAGCTTCTCGGCGAAGAGCGCGGCGGTCTTCGGGCCGATGTCCAGGCCGAGCTTGCCGGCCGGGATCGCGTCGACGTCGACGACCTCGAAGTCCTCGACCGGGGCGCCGGTCTTGAGGTCGGGGAAGCCGCCGGCGACCGCGGTGTCCACCGGAATGATGAACTCCACCCCGCTGGCCTTCGCCCGCTCCAGGTACTCCAGCGCGACCGGGATCTGGTCCTCCTGCAGCAGCGAGGCACCCACCTCGTGGCCCAGGGCCTTGAGGAAGGTGAACATCATGCCGCCGCCGATCAGGATCCGGTCGGCCTTGCCCAGCAGGTTGTCGATCACGCCGACCTTGTCGGAGACCTTGGAACCGCCGAGCACCACGGCGTACGGACGCCGCACGTCCTCGGTCAGCCGCTTGAGGACGCCCAGCTCCTTCTCGATCAGCAGGCCGGCCGCGTGCGGCAGCCGGGCCGGCAGGTCGTAGACCGAGGCGTGCTTGCGGTGCACCGCGCCGAAGCCGTCGCCCACGTAGAGCTCGGCCAGCTCGGCCAGCTGGTCGGCGAAGGCGCCGCGCTCGGCGTCGTCCTTGCTGGTCTCCCCCGCATTGAAGCGCAGGTTCTCCAGCAGCGTGACCTCGCCGTCGCCGAGGGCGGCGACGGTGGCCTTCGCGCTGTCACCCACGGTGTCGGCCGCGAAGGCGACCGGCTTGCCGAGGAGCTCGCCCAGGCGCACGGCCACCGGCGCCAGCGAGAACTGCGGGTCCGGCGCGCCCTTGGGGCGGCCGAGGTGGGAGGCGACGACCACCCGGGCACCGCGCTCCAGCAGCGCGGTGATGGTCGGCGCGACGGCGCGGATCCGGCCGTCGTCGGTGATCGTGGTGCCGTTCAGCGGCACATTGAGGTCGGCGCGGACGAACACCCGCTTGCCGGACACGTCGAGGTCGTCGATGGTCTTCACGGTCTTCGATCTCCTGGGGAAGGGGTGGCGCTGCACAGGCGGCGCAGCACCGAGCCGCACCGCCGGAGCGGGCGGAACAGCGGTGAGGGTGGGCAGGAACCGGGCCCGGAGGCGGCAGGTGCCGCCGTCCGGGCCCGGTCCGTTCACATCACATGCTCCCGCAGGGTCAGAGCTGCTCACCCACCAGGGTGGTCAGGTTGACCAGGCGGTTCGAGTAGCCCCACTCGTTGTCGTACCAGCCGAACACCTTGACCTGGTTGCCCTGAACCATGGTCAGCAGGGAGTCGAAGATGGTGGAGAACGGCGAGTTCACGATGTCGGAGGAGACGATCGGGTCCTCGGTGTACTGCAGGATGCCCTTGAGGCTGCCCTCGGAGGCCTTCTGGAAGGCCGCGTTGACCTCCTCGACGGTCACGTCCCGCTCCAGGGTGACCACCAGGTCGGTGATCGAACCGGTCGGCACCGGAACGCGCAGCGAGGTGCCGTCCAGCTTGCCCTTCAGCTCCGGCAGCACCAGCGCGGTGGCCTTGGCGGCACCGGTGGAGGTCGGAATGATGTTGAGGGCGGCGGCCCGGGCGCGGCGCAGGTCCTTGTGCGGGAAGTCCAGCGTGACCTGGTCGTTGGTGTAGGCGTGCACCGTGGTCATCAGACCCTTGACGATGCCGAAGCTCTCGTTCAGCACCTTGGCCAGCGGCGCCACGCAGTTGGTGGTGCAGGAGGCGTTGGAGATGACGTCGTGCTTGGCAGGGTCGTACTTGTCGTCGTTGACACCCATGACGATGGTGACGTCTTCGTCGGTCGCCGGGGCAGAGATGATGACCTTCTTGGCGCCGGCAGCGAGGTGCTTCTTCGCCGCCTCGGCCTTGGTGAAGATACCGGTCGACTCGATCACGATGTCCACGCCCAGCTCGCCCCAGGGGAGGTTCGCGGGGTCGCGCTCGGCCAGCACCTTGAAGGTGTGGCCGTCGACGGTGATGGAGTCGGCGGTGTGGGTGACCTCCCCATTGAGGGTACCCAGGATGGAGTCGTACTTGAGCAGGTGAGCCAGGGTCTTGGTGTCGGTCAGATCGTTGACACCGATGATCTCGATGTCCGCGCCCTGAGCCTTGACCGCGCGGAAGAAGTTGCGACCGATGCGGCCGAAACCGTTGATGCCTACCCGGATCGTCACTTACCGATCTCCTTTAGGTACGCCGGATTGACCCGACGGGGGGTTTGAAATGGGTTGTCCCCGACCACCCATGACCCTACCCCCCCTGACGCCGCACAGGCACATCCCCTGTGGCCTACGCCATGTCGTGGCGTACTTGCGGCCAATCTTCGATGTGACGTAAAGGGCCCGGCGTGACGCACCGGGGTTTGCGGTGCGTCGCGCCGGGCCCGTGGCCGCGCGGTCGGGCGGGCTCAGTTGAGCGCCATCTCCTCGGTGAGGCTCGCCTCCGTGCCGGGCAGGCCGAGCTCCATCGCCCGCTTGTCGGCCATCGCCAGCAGTCGGCGGATCCGACCGGCCACCGCGTCCTTGGTCAGCGGCGGGTCGGCGAGCGCGCCCAGCTCCTCCAGCGAGGCCTGCTTGTGCTGCATCCGCAGCTGGCCGGCCGCGGCCAGGTGCTCGGGCACCTCCTCGCCGAGGATCTCCAGGGCCCTGGACACCCGGGCGCCGGCCGCCACCGCGGCGCGGGCCGAGCGGCGCAGGTTGGCGTCGTCGAAGTTGGCCAGCCGGTTGGCGGTGGCCCGCACCTCGCGGCGCAGCCGGCGCTCCTCCCAGGCCAGCACCGACTCGTGGGCGCCGAGCCGGGTGAGCAGCGCGCCGATCGCGTCGCCGTCCCGGATCACCACCCGGTCGGCGCCGCGCACCTCGCGGGCTTTGGCCGGAATGCCCAACCGGCGGGCCGCGCCGACCAGGGCGAGCGCGGCCTCGGAACCGGGGCAGGTGATCTCCAGCGAGGAGGACCGGCCCGGCTCGGTGAGCGAGCCGTGGGCCAGGAAGGCGCCGCGCCAGGCCGCCTCGGCGTCGCAGGTGGCACCGGAGACCACCGCCGGGGGCAGGCCCCGGATCGGGCGGCCGCGCCCGTCCACCAGCCCGGTCTGCCGGGCCAGCAACTCGCCGTCCTTGATCACCCGGACCACGTACCGGCTGCCGCGCCGCAGACCGCTGGGAGCCATCACCACCAGTTCGGAGGCGTGACCGAAGATCTCCAGCAGGTCCTTGCGCAGCCGTCGCGCCGCAATGCCGGTGTCCAGCTCCGCCTCGATCACGATCCGACCGCTCACAATGTGCAGTCCGCCCGCGAATCGCAGGATCGCCGACACCTCAGCCTTGCGACAGCAGGCCCGGGTGACGGGGAGCCGGCTGATTTCGTCCTTCACCGCTGCCGTCATCGCCATGGGCCGATCCTTCCATGTGTCCGGAAAATCCGGTCGTACGCGGCAGCCAGAAGCTCCGGGTCGTGTCGCGGGCTGCCGTCCTTGGCTGCCACCGTGTCCAGCACCAGGGCCGCGCCCATCCGCTCGGCCGCCCGGTGCAGGCCGGTCAGGTCGGCCACGCCGAAGGCGCCACCGGTGACCGCGCGCTCGTCCACCAGGATCGCATCCACGTCGAGGTCCGGGGCGTGGTCGGCGATCACGTCCAGGTGGCGCTGCGGGGTGAAGCCCTCGGTCTCGCCGGGCTGCGGGGCCAGGTTGAGGCAGAGCAGCCGCCGGGCCTTGGTCTCCACCAGGGCCTTGGCCAGCTCGGGCACCAGCAGGTGCGGCAGCACGCTGGTGAACCAGGAGCCGGGCCCGAGCACCACCCAGTCCGCCTCCAGCACCGCGGCCACCGCCTCCGGCACCGCCGGCGGCTCCTCGGGCAGCAGCCGCACCGACTGCACGGTGCCCGGGGTGATCGCCACATCGGCCTGGCCGCGCACGGCGGAGACCACGGCCGGGTGCGCCGGGTCGTGGCCGCGCACCTGGGCCTCGATGTCCAGCGGGACCGCCGACATCGGCAGCACCCGGCCCTGCACGTTGAGCAGCCGGCCGACCCACTCCAGCGCCGCCACCGGGTCGCCGAGCTTCTCCCAGAGGGCCACGATCAGCAGGTTGCCCACCGCGTGGCCGCCCAGCTCGCCGGTGCCGGTGAAGCGCTGCTGGATCACCTCGGACCAGGTGCGGCCCCAGTCGTCATCGCCGCAGAGCGCGGCCAGCGCCTTGCGCAGGTCGCCGGGCGGCAGCACGCCCAGCTCGGTGCGGAGCCGGCCGCTGGAGCCGCCGTCGTCGGCGACGGTGACCACGGCGGTCAGGTCGGAGGTGAGGCGGCGCAGCGCGGAGAGCGACGCGGACAGGCCCTGTCCGCCGCCGAGGGCCGTGATCCGCGGCGCGGTGCCAGCTCGGGAGCCTCGTGACGGGGAGCCCCGCTCGGCGGCCTTGTGCTGGTGCTGCTGCCGCCCTGGCGAGTATCCCGTCACACCTACCCCACGATCCTGTCCTTCGGCGGGCTCTCGGCCCGCCGCTACTCCCGTCCCATGTCGCGGTGCACCAGTACCGTCTCCACGCCGTCCGCGATCAGACGCTTCGTCAATCGCTCCGACATCGCGACGCTGCGATGCTTGCCACCGGTGCAGCCTACGGCAAGCGTCATGTACCGCTTACCCTCGCGACGGTAACCCTCGGTGACAATCCGCAGGAGCTCGGTGTAGCCGTCGAGGAACTCCTTGGCGCCGGGCTGATGGAACACGTACTCGGCCACCTCGGCGTCGGTGCCGGTGCGGGGCCGCAGCTCGGGCACCCAGTGCGGGTTCGGCAGGAAGCGGCAGTCGACCACCAGGTCGGCGTCGACCGGCAGGCCGTACTTGAAGCCGAAGCTCATCACGGTGCAGCGCAGCTCGGGCTCGTCGTGGTCGGCGAACTGGGCGTCCAGCTTGGCCCGCAGCTGGTGCACGTTGAGGTCGGTGGTGTCGATCACCAGGTCGGCCTCGCCGCGCAGTTCGCGCAGCAGTTCGCGCTCCTGGGCGATGCCGTCGACGATCCGGCCGTCGCCCTGCAGCGGGTGCGGCCGGCGCACGCTCTCGAAGCGGCGCACCAGCGCCTCGTCGCTCGACTCCAGGAAGACCACCCGCAGCCGGATGCCGCGCTTCTCCAAGTCCTCCAGGGAGGCCCGCAGATCGTCGAAGAACTGCCGGCCGCGGACGTCGATCACCACGCCGATCCGGGCCACCGCGCCCTGCGAGCGGGCGCCGAGGTCGACCATGGTGGGAATGAGCGCCGGCGGCAGGTTGTCGACCACGAACCAGCCGAGGTCCTCCAGGCACTTGGCCGCGGTGCTGCGGCCTGCTCCGGACATGCCGGAGATGATCACCAGTTCCGGTGCGGTCTCATCCGCGGCCCCCTGCGGCCGGGTGGTACCCCCGTCATCGGACACTGTCACTTCGGTTCCCCGCTCTCGGTACTCGCCAGGCTCTCGTCGGTCGTGCCCCCGGGCACGGCGTCCTCCATGATCTCGCCCGTGGCGGTGTTCACGGCGAATGCCGCGGGTGTCCGGGAGGACAACGCCGTGACAACAGTTTCGGCGGTCCGGCGCCCGATCCCCGGGACCTCGCAGATCTCCTCGACCGTGGCGGCGCGCAGCTTCTTCAGCGAGCCGAAGTGCTTGAGCAGCGCGGTACGGCGGGTCTGGCCGAGGCCGGGCACCGCGTCCAGGCCGCCGGCGGTCAGCCGCTTGGTGCGCTTGGAGCGCTGGTAGGAGATGGCGAACCGGTGCGCCTCGTCGCGGACCCGCTGCAGCAGGTAGAGGCCCTCGCTGCTGCGCGGCAGCACCACCGGGTCGTCCTCCCCGGGCAGCCAGACCTCCTCCAGGCGCTTGGCCAGGCCGCACAACGCGACGTCGTCGATACCCAGTTCGTCAAGCGCGCGCCGGGCGGCTGCCACCTGGGGCTGACCGCCGTCGACCACCAGCAGCTGCGGCGGGTAGGCGAAGCGCTTGGGGCGGCCGTCGTCGGTGCGGGGGCCGGCCGTGTCTTCGTCGGCCTCGGTCTCCGGAACGGCCCATTCGCCGGTCTGCTCGCGCTCCTGGAGGTAGCGGCGGAACCGGCGGCTGATCACCTCGTGCATCGAGCGGACGTCGTCCTGGCCCTCGAAGCCCTTGATCTGGAAGCGGCGGTACTCGCCCTTGCGGGCCAGGCCGTCCTCGAAGACCACCATGGAGGCGACCACGTCCTCCCCCTGCAGGTGGGAGATGTCGAAGCACTCGATCCGCAGCGGGACGCTGTCCAGCTCCAGCGCGTCGGCGATCTCCTGCAGGGCCCGGCTGCGGGTGGTCAGGTCGGAGGCCCGCTTGGTCTTGTGAAGTGCCAGCGCCTGCTGGGCATTGCGCTCCACGGTGGCCATCAGGTCCTTCTTGTCGCCGCGTTGCGGCACCCGGAGGTCGACTTGGGCCCCCCGCAGGCCGCTCAGCCACTCCTGCGCCGGCCCGACCGGGTCGGGCAGCGCGGGCACCAGCACCTCGCGAGGCACCGACTCGCTGCCGCTGCCGTAGAGCTGCTGGAGCGCGTGCTCCACCAGCGCGGCGGTGTCCACGTCCTCGACCTTGTCGGTGACCCAGCCGCGCTGGCCGCGCACCCGGCCGCCGCGGACGTGGAAGATCTGCACGGCCGCCTCCAACTCGTCCTCGGCGAGGGCGAGCAGGTCGGCGTCGGTGCCGTCGGCCAGCACCACCGCGTTCTTCTCCATCGCGCGCTTGAGCGCCTCGATGTCGTCGCGCAGCCGGGCCGCCTTCTCGTACTCCAACTCGGCGGCGGCCTCGCCCATCTGCTCTTCCAGCCGGCGCAGGTAGTTGCCGGTGCGCCCGGCCATGAAGTCGCAGAACTCCTCGGCCAGCTCCCGGTGCTCGGCCGCCGAGACCTTGCCGACGCAGGGCGCGGCGCACTTGCCGATGTAGCCGAGCAGGCAGGGGCGGCCGACCTGCTGGGCGCGCTTGAAGACGCCGTTGGAGCAGGTGCGGACCGGGAAGACCCGCAGCAGCAGGTCGACCGTCTCCCGGATCGCCCAGGCGTGCCCGTACGGGCCGAAGTAGCGCACGCCCTTCTTGTGCGCCCCGCGCATCACCTGGACCCGGGGGAACTCCTCGTTGAGGGTGACCGCGAGCTCGGGGTAGCTCTTGTCATCGCGGTACTTGACGTTGAACCGGGGGTCGAACTCCTTGATCCAGGAGTACTCCAGCTGCAGCGCCTCGACCTCGGTGCCGACCACGGTCCACTCCACCGAGGCGGCGGTGGTGACCATGGTGGCGGTGCGCGGGTGCAGGTTGGCCAAGTCCTGGAAGTAGGAGGAGAGCCGCGGGCGCAGGCTCTTGGCCTTGCCGACGTAGATCACCCGGCCGTGCTCGTCCCGGAACCGGTAGACCCCTGGGGAGGTCGGAATCGCGCCGGGTGCCGGGCGGTAGGTGGACGGGTCAGCCATGCGGTTCGGTCCCCCTCATACGTTCTTACAGTCGAAACCCTAGCTCTAGCTGGGAGTGACCGTGAGCTGCCCGTTGTCCACGGTTACCGGGTAGCCGGGCAGCGGCTTGGGCGCCGGGCCGTCGGTCACCGAGCCGTCCGCGATGGCGAAGCGGCTGCCGTGGCACGGGCACTGGATGGTGCCGCTCGCCACCTGGTCGACGATGCAGCCGGCGTGGGTGCAGCGGGCGCTGAACGCCTTGTACTGGCCGGCGGTCGGCTGGGTCACCACGATCCGCTGCTCCCGGAACACCTTGCCGCCGCCGACCGGCACCGCCGAGGCCGGGCCCAGCTGGACCGGGGCGGCGGACTTCTGGCCGGAGGAGGCCGAGTTGTCGGCCGAGCTCGCCGAGCTGGAGCAGCCGGCCACCGCGAGCGCGGAGCCCCCGGCCAGGACCGCGGCCCCGCAGCAGAGCAGGGTGCGGCGGGAGGTGACGGGCGAATCGGGCATGTCGGACACGTGGTGCTCCTGGAGGTGAGGGCAGGGGGAACGGCCGCAGTCTAGCTCCGCTCCCCCAGCCCTCCCGGGCTGCTTGCTACTTCTTGACCGCGGCACGCTTGCGGGCCGAGCGCGGTGCCGGGACCGGCGCCTCGTCGGTGACCCGGTCGCCCAGGATGTCGCGGAGGAACTTGCCGGTGTGGCTGTCCGTCACCTGGGCGACCTCCTCCGGAGTGCCCTCGGCGACCACGGTGCCGCCGCCGCTGCCGCCCTCGGGGCCCATGTCCACGATCCAGTCGGCGGTCTTGATCACATCGAGGTTGTGCTCGATGACGATCACCGTGTTGCCCTTCTCGACCAGACCGGTGAGCACCTTGATCAGCTTGCTGATGTCCTCGAAGTGCAGGCCGGTGGTCGGCTCGTCCAGCACGTAGACGGTGCGGCCGGTGGAGCGCTTCTGCAGCTCGGAGGCGAGCTTGACGCGCTGCGCCTCACCGCCGGAGAGGGTCGGCGCGCTCTGGCCGAGCCGGACGTAGCCCAGGCCGACGTCGGTCAGCGTCCTGAGGTGGCGGGCGATCGCCGGGACCGCCTCGAAGAAGTGCAGCGCCTCCTCGATCGGCATGTCCAGCACCTCGGCGATGGACTTGCCCTTGTAGTGCACCTCCAGGGTCTCCCGGTTGTACCGGGCGCCGTGGCAGACCTCGCACGGCACGTAGACGTCCGGCAGGAAGTTCATCTCGATCTTGATGGTGCCGTCGCCGGAGCAGTTCTCGCAGCGGCCGCCCTTGACGTTGAACGAGAAGCGGCCCTGCAGGTAGCCGCGCACCTTGGCCTCGGTGGTCTCCGCGAAGAGCTTGCGGACGTGGTCGAAGACACCGGTGTAGGTGGCCGGGTTGGACCGCGGGGTGCGGCCGATCGGCGACTGGTCGACGTGCACCACCTTGTCCACCAGGTCGGTACCGGTGACCCGGGTGTGCCGGCCCGGCACCGTGCGGGCGCCGTTGAGCTCGCGGGCCAGGTGGGTGTAGAGGATGTCGTTGACCAGGGTGGACTTGCCCGATCCGGACACCCCGGTGATCGCGGTGAAGGTGCCGAGCGGGAAGCCGACCGAGATGTCCTTCAGGTTGTTCTCGCGGGCGCCGTGCACCGTGATCTGGCGCTTCTTGTCCCGCGGGCGGCGGGCCGGCGGCAGCGGGATCGAGCGCTTGCCGGAGAGGTACTGACCGGTCAGCGACTCCTGGTTGTCCAGCAGCTCCTTGAGCGCCCCGGAGTGCACCACCTTGCCACCGTGCTCGCCGGCGCCCGGGCCGATGTCGACCACCCAGTCGGCGGTCTTGATGGTGTCCTCGTCGTGCTCGACCACGATCAGGGTGTTGCCGATGTCACGCAGCCGCACCAGGGTCTCGATCAGCCGGTGGTTGTCCCGCTGGTGCAGGCCGATCGACGGCTCGTCCAGCACGTAGAGCACGCCGACCAGGCCGGAGCCGATCTGGGTGGCCAGCCGGATCCGCTGCGCCTCGCCCCCGGAGAGGGTGCCGGCCGCGCGGTTGAGCGAGAGGTAGTCCAGGCCGACGTCGACCAGGAACCGCAGCCGCTCGTTGACCTCCTTCAGCACCCGCTCGGCGATCTTCTTGTCACGGGCCGTCAGCTTCATCGCGCCGAGGAACTCGGCGCAGTCGCTGATCGACATCGCCGAGACCTCGGCGATCGACTTGCCCTGCACGGTGACCGCGAGCACCACCGGCTTGAGCCGGGTGCCCTCGCAGGTGGGGCAGGGCACCTCGCGCATGTAGCCCTCGAAGCGCTCCCGGCTGCTGTCGGTCTCGGCCTCGCTGTGCCGGCGCTGGACGAACGGGATCACGCCCTCGAAGCCGGTGACGTAGGAACGCTCGCGCCCGTAGCGGTTGTTGTAGCGGACCTCGACCTTGGCCTTGTGCCCGTAGAGCAGCGCCTTCTTGGCGCGGGCCGGCAGCCCGGCCCAGGGGATGTCGGTGCGGAAGCCCAACTCGGTGGCCAGCGCGCCGATCAGGCGGCCGAAGTACTCCCGCATGTGGCCGCCGGACCAGGGGTGGATGGCACCCTCGTCCAGCGACTTCTCCTCGTCCGGCACCACCAGCTCCGGGTCCACCTCCATCCGGCTGCCCAGGCCCGTGCACTCCGGGCAGGCGCCGAACGGCGAGTTGAAGGAGAACGAGCGCGGCTCCAACTCCTCGAAGGAGACGTCGTCGTACGGGCAGTAGAGGTGCTCGGAGTACATCTTCTCGCGCTCCGGGTCCTCGGCGTCGAGGTCCACGAAGTCGAGCACCACCATGCCGCCCGAGAGCTTGAGCGCCGTCTCCACCGAGTCGGTCAGCCGGCGCTTGGCGCTGTCCTTGACGGTGAGGCGGTCGATCACCACCTCGATGGTGTGCTTCTCCTGCTTCTTGAGCTTGGGCGGCTCGACGAGCTGGACGGTCTCGCCGTCCACCCGGGCCCGGGCGTAGCCCTTGGACTGCAGGTCGGCGAAGAGGTCGACGAACTCGCCCTTGCGCTCCCGGACCACCGGGCTGAGCACCTGGAACCGGGTGCCCTCGGCGAGCTTCAGCACCTGGTCCACGATCGCCTGCGGGGACTGCTTGGCGATCGGGCGGCCGCAGTGCGGGCAGTGCGGCTTGCCGACCCGGGCGAAGAGCAGGCGCAGGTAGTCGTACACCTCGGTGATGGTGCCGACGGTGGAGCGCGGGTTGCGGTTGGTGGACTTCTGATCGATCGAGACGGCCGGGGAGAGGCCCTCGATGAAGTCGACGTCGGGCTTGTCCATCTGGCCCAGGAACTGCCGGGCGTAGGAGGACAGCGACTCGACGTAGCGGCGCTGGCCCTCGGCGAAGATCGTGTCGAACGCCAGCGAGGACTTGCCCGAACCGGAGAGGCCGGTGAAAACGATCAGCGAGTCCCGGGGCAGGTCGAGCGAGACGTTCTTCAGGTTGTGCTCGCGAGCACCGCGGACGATGAGGCGGTCGGCCACTGGTTCTGGCGCCTTTCTCCGGGTCGGGCAGAACATCGGTCTTATTCAGTGTCGCCGACCAGCATATAGCTCAGGCGTTCGAATACCGGCGTTGTCCAGCCGGGCCCACCCGAATGAGTGAAGCGGATCGCACTGACAATCGAGTCCCGCTCAAGAAAGCCGCTGCTCACCGCCCCGGACGGCGATAGCCTCGCCGTGCAGGACAACGACCGGACCCCTGTCAAGGCAACGCGGAGGCTTCCACCCCATGACCCAGCAACTCGCCCCGGCCGATCTCGCCGCCGCCACCCTGCGCGACGTCGCCGAGAGCACCGAACGGCTGCTGCGCACCGTCGCCGAGCTGACCCCGGAGGCGGTCGCCGAGCCGTCCGGGCTGCCCGGCTGGACCCGCGGCCATGTGCTGGCCCACATCGCCCGCAACGCCGACTCCCTGGTCAACCTGCTGGAGACCGCCCGCACCGGCGTGGAGATCCCGCAGTACGCCAGCGAGAGCGCCCGCGAGGAGGCCATCCAGCAGGGCGCGCCGCGGCCGCCGGCCGAGCAGCTGGCCGACCTGGAGGCCGGCGCCGAGCGGCTGGCCCGGGCCGCCGCCGCGCTCTCCCCAGAGCACTGGGCGGTCCAGCTGAAGCACCGGCTCGGCTACGTCTTCCCGGCCTACCAGGTGCCCGCCAAGCGGCTCGGCGAGCTGGAGTACCACCACGTCGACCTGCTGGCCGGCTACACCCCGGCGCACTGGCCGGCCGAGTTCGCCGTCGACCAGTTCGACCGGCTGGCCGAGAAGTTCTCCGTCCCCGGGCTGCCCGGCGTCGTGCTGATCTGCGACGACATCGAGCACCGCGCGGTGATCGGCGACGGGCCGGCCACGCTGACGGCCGAGGGCCCGGTCCGCGCCCTCGCCGCCTGGCTCTCCGGCCGCTCCGACGGCGACGGGCTGCAGGTCCGCGAGAACGACGGCCCGCTGGTCGACCACACGGCGCTGCCCGCACTCCCGCCGATGGGCTGACGCACCATCATGGTGCCTGTCCCTTCACAGTGAGGAGCAACCCTTGAGCTACCACGGAGCCGTCACGGTCGGCGGTCGGCCGGATGTCCGGGAACTCGCCCACCTGATGATCACCAAGGTCGCGGTCGGCCCGTACGACAACAACGCCTATCTGCTGCGCTGCCGGGCCACCGACGAGCAGCTGCTGATCGACGCGGCGGCCGATGCGCCGACCCTGCTGGAGACGGTCGGCGACCGACTGGCCACGGTCGTCACCACGCACCGCCACCAGGACCACTGGAACGCGCTGGCCGAGGTGGTCGCCGCCACCCGGGCCCGGACCGCGGCCGGCCGGTTCGACGCCGAGGGCATCCCGGTCCACACCGACCTGCTGCTGGCGGACGGCGACACCCTCGAGGTCGGCCGGTGCCGGCTGACCGTGCGCCACCTGGTCGGCCACACTCCCGGCGCGATCGTGCTGATCTACGACGACCCGGAGGGGCACCCGCACGTCTTCACCGGCGACTGCCTCTTCCCAGGCGGTCCCGGACGGACAACACAGCCGGATGAGTTTAAGTCGCTGATGGAAGGGCTGGAGGCCAAGGTCTTCACCTTGCCGGATGAGTCTTGGATCTATCCGGGTCACGGGAACGACACCACCCTCGGCAGGGAGCGCCCTCAGCTCCCAGAGTGGTGGGCCCGCGGCTGGTAAGTCGCGATGGGGCCGCCTAAAACAAGGCGGCCCCGCCTGGTGTAGCGAGCACCAAGCGGAGCCTGACCGACCACCTGCGTCAACAGGGAGTCAGCTCCATGTACCTTCTCATGTCCGGCGCGCCCCGTGTGGGCCTGCGCAGCACCATCTCGAACTTCCTGGCCCGCACCGCCGTGCGGATCGCCCAGGCCCCCGCCCCGGTCCAGCTCCCCGCCCAGCGGGTTGAGCAGCAGCCGGAGGCCACCGCCGACTTCTTCACCCCGGCGGACATGCCGGCGGTCGAGGACATCGAGGCCGCTGCCGCCGAGTACCAGCGGGCCGCCGAGCAGGCCCGCCGCGCGGACCGCGGCAAGCGCGCCGCCCGCAAGATCCTGGACCGGCTCCCGGCCGGCAGCTACGGCCGCTGGCTGGTCGAGCGGGTCAGCAACAACCGTCAGGTCGCCGACCTGGACACGATCCGGGCGACGTACAAGCGGCTCGGCCTGGGCCCGGTGCCGATGAAGCAGTCCGCCCCGTCCCTCAAGGTCACCCAGCTCGCCGACGTCGAGACCCCGGCCGAGTTCAAGGTCCTCGCGGGGGTGGCGCTGTGACCACCGTCGCCGAGCGGCCGGCCGTCTTCACCGGCACTCCCGAGCAGATCATCACCGACATCGTCCACGCCTACCAGATGCGGACCACGGTCTACATCGCCGAGCACCTGGCCCGCGGCGACTGGCAGCTCGCCGAAGACCTCACGCAGGACACCTTCGCCCACCTGTGGCGCTACCACGTCTCCCGGGGCGTCCAGCTCGACGACCGGCTGTGGGGCCTGCTGAAGCTGATCGCCCGGCAGATGACCAGCCACCACCTGCGGGCGATGCGCAACACCGAACGGCCCATCGACTTCACGGACCCGGCGACCCGGCCGGTCCGGGCGGCCGACGCGGACATGCCGCACGTGGCGGTGGTCCTGTCGGAGCTGCAGGAGGCCGAGGCCGCGCTGGTGGAGGTGGCGGCCCGGTACCGGGCGGCGGTGAGCCGCGCGGCGGTCGCCCGGGGCGCCCTGGCCCGCAGCGTCTCGCCGGAGGCGGTGGAGCGGTCGAAGGCGCGCGTGGCTGAACTGGCGGCGGCGGTCGGCCCGGTGCTGGAGGAGTTCAAGGCGGCGGCGGCCCGGGTGGCGGCGCTGCGGGTGGAGCGCGACTCGGCGGGGGTGCAGTGATGGCGAAGAAGTCGAAGGTGCACCGCCCGACCGAGAACAGGGCGGTCGGCGCCACCACCAGCCCGAAGCCGTCGGCGCCGCTGGACCGGCTGTGGCGGATGCTCGCCGCGGCGGTGCGCAACCACGACCGGCACGGCGCCCAGCTGATCCGCAACTTGCTGGTGCGGGCGATGGCGACCGGCCCGGTGGGGGCGACGTCGTGAGCCGGCTTGCCAACGTACGCCTGAACAACGGCGAGCTGGTCTCGCTGCCCGAGCCGAACTGGTGCGTGTTCCAGCACCATGACGGGCTGCACGCCGAGGACATCTTCCACGAGGGCCCGGAGACGGCGTTCACGGTCGACGCGCCGAACGGCCGGTTCGAGCTGCTGGGTGCGTCGGTGACGGCCTATCCGTTCGCGTCGACGCCGGCGGCCCGGGTGCCGCACGTGACGGTGGATCTGGGCAGCGGCTTCGGGTCGTTCGACCCGGCCGGGCTGCGCGACCTAGCGGCCGGCCTGGTGGTGCACGCCGGACGGCTGCGGGACCTGGCGACCGTGCTTGAGCGGCTGCGGGCGGAGGCTGGCCGATGACCGAAGCCGAAGCTCATGAGTTGGTCCGGCAGCACCTCGCCGAGCAGGAGCGGCAGGCGCAGGAGCGGCTGGAGGCCGCCATGTTGGGCCCGGTGCACATTCGCAAGCGCATCGCCCGGAAACGCGGCAACGGCTTCTACCGGGTGCAGTACGGCGCGAGCGAGAACGGCTCGCAGACGCTGTGCGGCGCTCCGGCCGGCATGGACCGGACTTGGGCCGAGACCCGGTTCGCGAAGCACCTCGCCGCCGTCACCTGCGAGGACTGCAAGCAGCTGCGGGCGGAGGCCGGCGGATGACCGCCTCCGTCGGCTGCGGCCACGAGGTCGACGAGGACGACCTGGCCCCGGATCACAACGGCGAGATGGCGTGCCCGGACTGCCTGGCCGACTGGGCGGTGCTGGATGACGCCCGGGAGTGGCGCTGGTGGGCGTACTCGGCCTGACCGGTTGCCCGCGCTGCCTGGCCTTGGTGCCGGGTGGCGTGGGGAGCCGGGACAGGCCCGGCGTCACCATCGAGGAGCTCACGATGCGCACCGCCCAGGAACTCGCCGCCATGACCTATCCCGAGCTCAAGGCCGCGTGGCGGCGGTCCGAGATCAGCCCGGTCGAGAAGAGCGCCTGGCACCTGGCTTTCGACGGCCGCTGTGGTCAATGCGGCGTGATGCCGTCGCCGGAGGCGGTTGCCCTGGCCGCCGAGATCAAGGCTGCAGTCGCTAACCCGTCCCTTTGATCAGCAAGGAGTACTGCCATGTCCAAGCCCGACCCCGTGAAGGCCGCCCGTGACGCCGCCGAGGCGATCCGCCGACTCAACCACGCGACGAGCAGCCGCCGGGATCCGGTGCCCGCGCCGCAGATCAGCACGATCACGCACGAGCTCTACACGGTGGCGAACCGGCTGCCGCAGGCCCTGGAGCAGCTCGGCGCACAGTTGAAGGCCCGTCAGGCCGAGGGGCGGATCCGGATGGACACCGGGGAGCGGCCGGCGGATGCGGTCGAGCAGGTGTCGGCGGCCTTCGAGGACGCGC
Source organism: Kitasatospora sp. GP30 (assembly GCF_029892145.1). NCBI lineage: Bacteria > Bacillati > Actinomycetota > Actinomycetes > Kitasatosporales > Streptomycetaceae > Kitasatospora > Kitasatospora sp. GP30. The sequence continues at coordinate 152,400 of NZ_JARZAH010000008.1, read as the reverse complement.
TGCACGCGGCGGACGACCTGGAGCGGTCGCTGAACCGGGCCTTCGGGGTGCTGTTCCACATGGCCGCCGAGTAGGTAGTCCCCGCGGGGCGGGTGCCCTACCCGACCCCACCCGCAAGACCGTGGCCCGTCCGGGGCCACCCGAACCCGACTGGAGATCACATGTGCGACCAGTGCGACCCCTACAGCCGCACGGATGACAAGCCCGATCCCAGCGCCGCCGCCGCCGAGGCGGCCGAGGCGATCCGCACGCTTAACCACGTGACGCTCAGCACCGGCTGGGCCGATCACCCGGGCGACGTCTCTGCGGTCGCCGGCGCCCTGCTCCGGCTCGCCGAGCGGCTGCCGCAGGCCTTGCAGCAGGTCTACGCCGAGCTGGACCGGCTCGACCAGGCCGGGGCGATCCGCATGGACAACGGCGCCGATCCGGTCGTTGAGGCGGGCCGCGTGCTGGTGGCGCTGCAGGACGCCCGGGGCCGCGCCCAGCACCTTCGCTCGGTGCTGGCGACTGCGGCCAGCGGCCTGGACCACATGGGCGGCCACTTCCAGAACGACGAGGACGAGCTGGTGGACACCGGCGACGCCGAGGAGTGGGCGGACAAGGTCGGCATCATCAAGACCTCGCACGGCCAGTGTCTGGCCTGCCATAAGCCCTTCGATGCGGGCGACACTCGGTGGGACGGCCACAACCGTCACGACAACACCGACTGGTGCCGGGCCTGCGTGGACCGGTGCCACGAGAGCGAGGACGCCTTCCATCGGTGCCCGGTCTGTGCTGAGACGGGGGACGGTGCCTGCGGGCCCGAGAGAGACTGAGCGGGCGCGCAGAGGGGCCCTGGCCGTTTGCCCCGGCCAGGGCCCCACAGAACCGACGTGCCGCTCAGCTGGTGTAGAAGTCGGCCGAGGCCGGCTGCACCGGCCAGCGGGCCGCTCCCTTCCTGGTCATCGGGTAGCGCACCGAGAACAGCTCGGCGCTCATCCGGATGTCGTTGACCTCGACCACCAGGGGCCGGCCGTCGACCTTCACAGTGGACGTGCGGATGATCCGCAGCAGCGGGACACCGGGCGGCAGGAGCAGGGCCGTCGCTTCGTCCGGGCTGGGGATCGCCGCGGTGACCTCCTCCTCCCAGGCGATCGGCTGCTCAGCCCACTCCTCGATGCGGTCGTAGATCCCGCCAAGGCCGGAGTTCCCGGCGATGACGGGGACGGCTTCGACCGCCGCGGGGTGCAGGTAGCTGTCGGTCAGCTGGCGGTGCTCGGGCACCTCGGGGTCGCCGTTGAGTCGCTTGCGCGCTGTGACGAAGGTTCCGGGCTCGATGCCGAGGTATCGGGCGATGTCGGCCGGCACCGGCTCCTGGACAACCTCGGTGCGGGTGCCTTCGACGAGTCGCCAGTGCTGGACGTTCGCGCCGGAGTAGTAGCCGAGGTTGTCGCGTTCCATGCCGCGGCTTCGGATCATCCGTTCGGTGGGGCGCCGGCGGACGGTGGTGCCGGACGCGCCGCCTCGGTAGATGACCAGCCCTTCGTTCTTGAGGATGTTGAGGGCGTTGCGGGCGGTCTGCCTGCTGACGCTGTACTGCTCGGTGATGGCGTCCATGGTGGGAAGCCGGTCGCCGGGCTGGAGTTCGCCGCTGTCGATGCGTTGCCGCAGTTCCGAGGCGATCTGTTCAGCGCTGTGGGCCATGTTGCCTCCTTCCGTGTAGTTCTGAGTGCTCCCAGCTTAGGTGCTAGCACCTAACTCTTGACGAGTGCAGTGTCGGCCCGTCAGTATCTGATTAAGCGTTAGGTGCTAGCACCTAAACGGCCTTCGTTTGCTGCGCTCGCACGCACAACAGCCCCGGCGAAACACCCAGGGCCACCCCAAACACCCACCCACTGAAGGGAATTCAGCATGTCCGCCATGCCCGAAAACACGTCGAGCGCGGCCCTGACCCCCTGCGCCCAGCACCCGCTGAACTTCTTCTTCCCGATTGAGGCCCGCAGCGGCCAGCCCACCGCCGGGGAGCGCGCCGCCCTGCGGGTCTGCGCCACCTGCCCGATCGCTGACCGCCGCGAGTGCCTGGAGCGGGAGCTGCGGCTCCCGGCCTACAGGCAGTACGGCGTCGTCGGGTGCACCACCGCCAGCCAGCGCCGCTCGATCATCCGGTCCCGAAAGGCCGCCAGCAAGGCCGAGGTCGCGTGATGAACACCTTCGAGCAGATGATCGCCACCGCCCAGGACCAGGCCGCCCGCTACCTGGCCGCCGACATCACCTACCGCACGGCCGAGATCCAGGACGCGCTGATCAACCAGCTGGAGTCCATCAGCCAGGCCGCCGGCCGCCGCGCCAGCGACCAGCTGGTCACCGCCGCAGTTGCCCGCCTGTCGCCGCGCACCTCCGAGATGCTCTACCACCGCGCCTGCCAGACCACCCGGTACGCCGCAGCCAGGCTCATCGCCCGCACCACGGGCCTCGGGGACGAGCTGTACCAGCAGGCCCACCGGGCGGAGCGACAGCTGCTCGCTGCCTACGTCCGTCCGTCCGGCCAGGTCGGCGGTGCCGAGTGAACACTGCCGCCGCCCTCGCCAACGCCAAGCTTCGCCTCTCGCACGGCTGGCCGCTCGTCCTGGTCCTCCTGGCCCTCTACGGGCCGGTCGCCGGGATCACCCAGCTGGTCATCCTCGGCGCCGGCCTCTACTGCCTCAGCCGCGGCGCCCCCGGCAGCCACCCGAAACCCGCACCCGCCAAACCCAGCAAGCCGACCGACCGGCCCCGAAACGACGAAGGGAAGTGGACGAAATGACGAGCACCAGCTGGTACGACGAGCGCCGCGCGGATCGTGCCGCCGAGCGCCAGGCCGATCGGGAGGACCGGACGACCGAGCGGGCCGAGGCTCGCAAGGACGCCGAGGCCGAGCGGCGCCGGAAGGCCGCCGACCGGCGCGAGCGCGAGGAGCGCCAGGCCAAGGCCCGCGCCGCCCGCGCTGCGAAGGTCGGCAAGATCACCGGCTGGGTGACCGCCGATCCGGCCCGCGCGTTCGTCAGGTTGGTGCAGGCCTGCTCGATCGTCCCGGCCGTCGTTTCCCAGATCGGCGCGCTAACCGGCGCCGGAGTCGAGCCGCTCCTGGCCGGCCTGCTCGCCGCGATGCTCGAAGGTGCAGCCTGGGCGCTAGTCGCCATGGGATCCCGAGCCGAGGGCGAGCGCTCGACCCGCACCTACCGGATCGGCGCCTGGGCGGCCGGCGCAGTCGCCGCGTGGATCAACTACTCGCACGGTGCCCAGCAGTACGCCGCCCACTCGTGGGTCGCAATCGTCCTGGCCCTGTCCAGCCTGGTCGCCGTCTGGCTCACCGACCTGCAGACGCACGGCGGGAAGGGGCCGACCAAGGTCGAGAAGCAGATGGCCAAGGACCGGAAGGCGCACGCCAGCCGCCGGGCAGCAGACCACCCGGAGGTGTTGAAGGTCGCGCAGCGGCTTCTGTCCGCTACCCCGCACGGTGCGCTGCACCCGGACGATGCCTGGCGGGTCGCCTGGAGCTACGTCGAGGGCGTTGGGGTGACCGGCGTGACGGCCGACCTGATCGCCGGTCAGCTCGCGGCGAAGGCCCGCGTCACGGAAGTGTCAGAGCCGCGCCCGGCCGCCCCGGACTGGGGTCCGGACATGCCGCCGGACCCGTTCCTGGACGACCCGGACTCGGTGTACGAGCCCCTGTTCCCGGAGGCGCTGGAGGCGGCATCCCGTCGATCTTCGGACAGCCCGGAATCCCTTGACGGTAAAGGGCTCCAGGGGGTTACCAGCGCCCCGAAGAAGGCTGCTGCGGAGCAACTGCGGGACGCGTCCGGGAACAACCCTCAGGCGGCCGACGGGAGGCCCCTGGCGCCCGAGGATCTGGCCCAGGTTCGGGCGCTTGCCGATCTTCTCGCGAGCACCGATCAGGCCCTGTCGGTGAAGAAGATCCGCGAGCTGATCCACTGTCGCAGCGACTACGCGATGCGGCTGCGGAACCAGGTCCAGGCCGAGCGATCCGGCCGGGACGACGACGGCGGCGAACCGGCCGTCACCCGCTGACGGACACGACGGCCGCTCCGGCGGTCGCCCCGGGGGCCGGCGGGCTCACCCGCCAGGGAAGGGCACCGGCCCCGGATCCCACACCCTGCACCACCGGCCGATCGGAGGCCCCCATGCCCGCCCACCGAGAGCCCCGCCCGACACCCAAGTGCCCCATCTGCGGCGACTGGGGAACCATCCTCGACCGCCACACCGGTCAGGAGAAGCGCTGCCCCGAGAACTGCGCGGCGTCGAAGAAGATCCGCCGCTGCTGAAAACCGCGCGCCGCCCGCACCCTGCCACCCCGACCTGATCAGGAGATTCGCCATGACGTACGCCATCACCGCCGCCGCCCGCACCACCGTTCCGGTCACCTGGACCAGCCCGGCCGGCACCACCGCCACCGCCCACATGCCGACCCACCTGCACGCGGCCTACGCGTCCGACGTCCACGCCGACACCGTCGCCACGCTCGCCGACCCGGGCCCGGCTGTCGCGCCGGCCTACACCACCACCGAATCCGGCGTGAGCGGCGGCGTGATCGGCGGCCTCGGCGGCGCCACCCTGCTCGGCGTGATCCTGCTCGTCTGGGCGATCGCCAAATGGCGGCACAGCTGGGGCAAGGACCACAAGACCGCGTTCGTGATGGGCGCCGCGGCGGCCGTGCTGATCGGCTCCTGGGGCCTCTTCGGGACGCTCACCAACACGGTCAAGAGCACTGGCAACTCGGTCGGGAACAGCGTCGGCAACACCATCTCGCAGCAGTCCTCGTACAGCCGGTGACGGCCTGTCGGCTGACCGGGCCTCCCCGACCGCCTGACGCGGGGCGGGGAGGGCGGTGAGCCGGACAGCCCGTCTGGCCCGACGCCACGGAGTACGAGATGACCAAGGACGAAGCGATCCTCGCCGCAGCCCGGGACATGGAGAACAGCCGATACGAGGCGCTCGCCCTGGGCGCCACCAGCGACGACATTCTCGCCGCCCTGAGCACCCTGTAGCTCAGCCCTGGGGCGGCCGTCCACGGCCAAGCGACCGGCCGCCCCGGGCTTTCGTCCCGAATCCACGCAGGTAGAAACAGGAGAGACCCCAATGTCCCTGCTCGAATCCCTCGCCCGCAAGGCCGTCAACGGCCTGGCCGACCACCTTATGGACGCCGCGATGGGCATCCCGAAGGACGCCGCCTCCCGCGAGCTGCTGCGCCGGCACGACGAGTGGCTGAAGACCGCTCAGCTCGGAGTCCGCTACTACAGCCACGACAGCAAGTACGAGTGGGTGTCGGTCTGCCAGGGCCCCTGGGAGCTGGAATGCCTCCCCACGTGGGTGTTCACCCGCCGAACCAAGTGCGGCCTGTACACCGACGACGGCCGCTACTCCTACCGGGCCTTCATGACCGCAGGCTTCCGGGGCCTGACCACCACCGCGCCGCCCCTTCCTGACAAGCCCGTCGACTTCTACGTCAGCGGGAACCTGGAGGACGACCCCCGCAAGTGGACCATCACCTACAAGTGACCGCCCCGCCGTCGTCTCGCACTCATCGCATCCCTCGCACTACTCGCATGCGTGATACCGAAGGAGAGAACCCGTGAGCATCACGACCCACCAGCCCGGCGCCGGCGCGGACGAGCCAGACTGGCTGGACGACCTGGACTGGCTCGACGACACGGAGCAGGTGCCGACCACCCGGCCGGTAGACCTCACCAAGCCGGTCCCCGCCGACTCCTGGCCCACCATCGAGGTGCAGGCCGGCGACGACGGCCAGGCCGAGCCCGACGCCACCCCGGGTTGGGTGGCCGCCCTGACGGCTCGGATCCGCGAGCGGCTGGCCGCCGACGGCGCAGTCCGCGAGCACCTGCAGCGCGCCCGCGCCAACACCTGGCGGTGGCTTCGGACCGAGGATCTGACGGACGGGCAGCTGAGTCTGCAGGTCATCGCCGAGCGGCAGCGCCAGCACAGGCAGCGCGAGACCCACCTGAAGCGCGAGCTGGCGAGCATCTCCAGCCGGATCATCGCGGCGAAGCGCAGTGAGACCGCCGACGTCGAGCACAACGACTACCACCGCGACGGCGACCAGGTCGCGGCCCTCAAGGGCCGCCGTGAGCTGATCGAGGCGCAGCTGTCCGAGCTGCAGCACCAGGCCGAGACGCTCGGTCTGGCCCCGACCGAGGGCCAGCTGTCCCGGGCCCGGTGGGGACGGCAGCTGACCCGGGGTGCGGCGCTGGTCGGCTCGGTGATCGGCGGCGGGATCGTCCTGCCGGTGGAGTCGTCCCCGCTGTGGCTGCTCGCGGCACTGCCGGCCGCCGCGGTGGCGCTGTGGCGGGCTGGCCTGGTGGTCGAGGAGAAGCAGGACCAGGAGCAGCAGGCGTTCAGCGGCCCTCTCGGTGTCGGAGCGCCAGCACCGCAGGTGGTGACGGCGCTGGCCGAGCAGCCGGTGGAGGGCCCGGGGTTCGCCGCCGCGGTGACCGCCGCGTACCTGGCCGCCGAGGAGGCAGCCACCCCGGGCGCGGCCGCCGCGCGGGAGGTCGCGAAGGCCGCAGAGCAGGCCGCCCAGGTGGTCGGCGCCTCCGACCTGATCGACCGCCTGGTCAAGGCCAGGATCATCGACCGGTCGGAGGCCGATGAGACGCGGATCGTCGGCGTGATTCGCCCCGACGGGCCCGGCTGGACGGCGACGATCGAACTGCCCGCCGGCAAGACCGCCGAGTACGCGATCGGCAAGGACTCCGAGTTGGCGTCGGCACTGCGGGTGAAGTCCGCCCAGCTGCAGATGCACAAGGACGTCTCCGAGGACGGCCACGAAGGCCGGTTCGTCATCTGGGTGGCGAACCAGGCGAACCCCTACGCGGGCGCGCCGGTGCCGAGCGAGCTGATCAAGGCCGACAGCTGGGATTTCTGGAGCCAGGGCATCCCGCTGGGCACCAACGCCCGGGGTGTACGCAAGGTGCTGAACATGCTCTGGAGCTCGCTGCTGATCGGCGGGCTCATGGGCTTCGGCAAGTCGTACCTTGCCCGGCTGATCGCCGCCGCCGCCGTCCTCGACCCGTACCTGAAGATCGTGCTGCTGTCTGGGAAGTCCGGGGCGGACTGGGCCGCGCTCAAGCTCGTCGCCCACCGGTACATCTCGGGGAACACCGCCTCCGTCATCCGGGAAATGCACCGAGTCATGGAGGAGACGATCGAGGACATGGCCGACCGGGGCATCCGGCTGGAGAAGACGTTCGAGGCCAACCCGGCGGCCTGCCCCGAGGGGAAGATCACGCCGGAGCTGGCCCGCACCGAAGGCCTGGAGATGACGCTCCTCCTGGTGGACGAGCTCCAGGAGATCCTGGACGCAGCCGCGGCGCTCAAGCTCGTCTCCGCCGACGATGCCGAGGCCGCCGCGGCCGATGAGAGCGGACGCAAGCCCGCCGGCCGCAACGGCAAGGAAGTGATGGTCAGCCTGTTCGCCCGGTTCATGCGGGTGGCCCGCTACGTCGGCGGCATGGAGATCGTCATCACCCAGCGCCCCGACTCCAACAGCGTGCCGACCGAACTGCGCGAAGTCGCCTCCAAGCGGGCCTGCTTCCGGGTCAAGGGCCAGAACAGCTCGAAGATGGTCCTGGGCGATGACGCGGTCAACAACGGCGCAGCCCCGCACCTCCTCCTGGACGGGCACAAGGGCGTCGCCGTCGTCGACGAGGGCGCCGAAGAAGGCCACGACACCCTGCGGGCCGACGTCATCAACCTGGACGACTTCCGGGTGATCTGCGAGCGCGGCCGGGACCTGCGCATCAAGGCCGGCACCCTCACCGGCCAGGCCGCTGAGCGCTGGGAGAAGGAGCGCGTGGGCATCCGCAAGCAGCAGGTGATCCGCGACGCGATCGCCGCGATGGAAGCCAACGGGGTCGACCGGGCCCGGCTGTCGGTGCTCGCCGAGTGGATGCGCGAGCTGTCCCCGGAGCGCTGGCACGACCTGACCGAGACCAGCCTCAGCTCGCTGCTGCGCGACGCGGACGCCGGCACCACCACCCGCATCGGCGCGGTCGACGGCCTGGCCAAGGCCTCCGGCTACCTGCGCGAGCAGCTGGCCGCCGCGCTGGAGCGCCAGGCCGCGGCCTGACCCACCCGTCCGGAGTACGGATCCGGGGCTCACACACCCCGTCTGCGCCCCTTTTGACCTGGTATGTCACCCCGTCCGGCCGTAGCCGGACCCCGTCTCCCGGACGGGGTGACCACCCCGGTGGACGGGGTCACAAACCTCTACAAACCAGGACACAGGCGGGGTCGCAGCCCAGCGGGCCGCCCGCCTGGACAGCCTGACAAACCATCACGAACCAGACAGGAGACAGAACCATGGGCTGGAACTGGGACCACGACCGCACCGGCTACAACGGCCGGGGCGGACGCTCCTACACCTCACACTCGGAACTCGGCAACGAGCTGCGCCGCACCGCCGGCCGCACCGACTGGGCCGCGATCGCGCCCCTCTTCGACCGCGGCTCCGGCGACGCGTTCACCGTGCCGCCCGCGCAGGCCGGCCGAATCGCCGACGCGCTCACCGCACTCGCCCCGATCGTCAGCGCGACCTGGACCACGCCGGTCCGCGAGCTGGCCGCCGCCGCCCGTGCCGCCCACCGCGCCGGCGCCGTCTGGCAGTGGAGCTGACCATGTGGACCCGCACCCCGGAGGAACTCGCGGACGCTGAGCGGCAAGCGGTGCAGTACGCCGAGGAGATCCGCGACCTGCTGAACCGGCTGGACGCCCTGCAGCCGGGATCCACGTCCGGCCAGATCACCGGCCTCGGCGTCGAGATCGCCCGCCACGCCGGCAGCTGGACGGTGCGCTGATGACCAACCCGATCTGCCCCGGCTGCCAGCACCCCCGGGCCGACCACGACGGCGACGACTGCCGGCACAGCTGGTGTCGCTGCCCGCTCGACCTCAACGACGACAACCAGGAGGACTGAGATGAGCGCCCTCGACGACGCGACCACCTACTACCAGCAGACCCGCCACCGGCTCACGACCAGCCACCACGCCACCCCGACGATGCGCCAGCTGTACGGCGATGAGTACAAGCGGGCTCTGGAGCAGCTGCTGCGCCTGGCGCAGGCCGCCGGCCCCAAGACCGAGGCCGAGGTGCGGGCCATGGTGATCCGGGATGTCGAACGGATGGAGATGGAGGCCAGCATCAGCGAGAAGCTGCGCCGCCTGGCCGACATCATCTTCCGCTAAGCGAGAGGAACGCCACCGTGACCAGCGCCAACGACATCATCGACACCCACATCGGCCAGGGCCGCGACCGAGTCGACTACGCCTGCCAGCAGCTCTTGGCGGCTGGCGACGCTGACCGCCCCGTGTGGCTGATGCAGATCCAGGCTGACCGGGCGGCGCTCGACGCGATCGTCCGGTTCCAGCGGGACGCCGTCGGCCACACCGACCCGGCCGCGCTCGCCGAGCAGCGCCGGGAGGAACTGCGGCTGACCGCCGAGGCCACCGACCTGGCCCGCAACCACGGCGCCCACACCCGCGGGGAGCGCGGCGGCATCGCCGGGGAGGCCCTGGTTCTGCGGGCCCTCGCCCCGTTCACCGCCATGGCCAACCTGCACAGCGACCTGTGGCAGGCCAGCCGCAACGCCGCTTGACCGAATCACAGCCCCGAAGGGAGTTACCCATGGCCATCCATGTCATCGCCCGCTACGCGACCGCCGGTGGCGGCGCCGTCGAGGTCCTGCGGCGCAGTGGACTGCTTCGCATCACCACGTACGAGGCGACCTGCTCCGGCTGCCGCGACGGCATCGCCCACCAGGTGAACCCGAACGTGGTGGGCGGCCTCGGCCCGGAGGGCGCCGCGGACCGCTGGGCTAGGCAGCACGCCGCCGGCTGCCGCCGGATCCCGACCTGACCAGACACCAGACCCCGCACACACGCTGACCAGGAAGGAGGCCCGTCGTGGTCGCCACGCTCACCGCACCGCAGACCATCGACTGGGCTTCTTCCCTGGACCTCGGCCCGCTCCTGGTCGCGGAGATCGAGGCCTACCTGCGGTCCCTGCCAGCACCCGCCAGCCGCGCGCCGGTCCTCGCCCCCGTGCTGCCCGTCAACCCGTACGGCCAGGTCATCCACTCCTGGCACCACGGCATCGAGCTGCCCGAGCCGACCCTGCTCGGCCGGATCCGAGGCCGGCGCCCCATCGCCCAGGTGACACCCGCCCAGCACCTCGACCTGCTGTCCCGGTACATCCACCAGCACGGCTGGCTGCAGGGCGCGCTCTGGGATGCGTCCGGCGCGGTCTGCATCCTCGGTGCGCAGCTGCGGATCCTCGCCGCCGGCTACTCCAGCCCGGCCGTGGTCGAGCGGGCCCGCGAGCTGATCGGCAACGAGATCGGCTACCGGCGGGAACGTGGCCCGATCGACACCTGGAACGACACCAAGGGACGCCGAGCCGCCGAGGTGCACCAGCTGCTCCGGGCCGCCGCCGCGCGCGCCCACTGACCCACCCGCCAACCGAACCAGGCAAGGAACCGACGTGACCTACAACCGAGGCGACCGAGTCGTCATCACCAACCCGCAGCAGCCCACCGGCCACCAGATCGGCGACACCGCCGAGGTCATCCACACGCAGGACACCCCGCACGGGCAGATGCTGAAGCTCATCCACGACGACGGACGCGTAGTCACCGTCTGGGCCACCGAGATCAGCAAGGCAGCCGACCGGTGACCGCGGCGACGTTTTCGCACTCGTGCGAGACCAAGCTGCGCGAACTGTGGGACGCCCAGGGTGTCGAGGTGCACATCTCGACCGCCCCGCCGATGGTGGCCGGCCCGTACACCACCGACGGGATGCGCTGCCCGCACGGCATCACCTACTGGTGGGAGCCGACCGGCGAGCAGATCGCCGCCTGGGTCCGGGACGGTGTCCAGTGAGCGTCTGCCAGGCGTGCGGGCACCCGACCAGCCCCGACAACCCGCCCGTCCGCGTCGAGGGCTACACGATCCACCAGGGCCACCTGACCGACCCGCGCAGCGGCTTCTACGGCGCCATGCCGGACCCCGAGGAGGAGAAGTGAGCAGCACCCAGTACGAGTCGGTTCGCCGTTACACCGAGGCCAAGCAGGCCGGCGACACCGAGACCGCAAACGCCATCGCCGCCGACGCGATCAGCCGGTTCGACTCCCGCACCATCACCGCGGACGAGTACAACGCCCTGCTCAACGCCACCATGACCACCCGACTGGGAGAGGGACTGTGACCACCTACCCCGAGAACGTGATCGCCCGCTACCTGACCGCCGGCGGCGCCCACGTGGACGTGTACGACGCCACGGTGACCGCCGTACCCGGCCGCGTCGAGATCTACGACGGCGCCGAGTGGCCCACCACCAAGGTCTCTGCGACTGCCGTCTGCTCCGGCTGCGGCAACAAGCAGATCGTCCAGGACACGGTTGAGCCGCTCTGCACCACGGGCCCCAGCATCGCGGAATGGGCGGTGGCGAACGTGCGGCGCTGGGCCCAGGACCACGCCGGAACCTGCCGGGCGATGCCCGGCCCGAGGCCGGCCAGTGAATACGTGGTTGTGCCGCGAGTGCGGCACCTGGAACGCCTGCACGGGCAAGACCTGCATGGTCTGTGACCACCCGCAGGTGACCCGGTGACTCCCGACACGTACGGCATCACCGCCCGCGACCTGGCCGAGCAGCTCGCCGACACCGGCAGCTGGGACTCGGCCGACATCCCCGAGCGCCCCCAGTCCTGGCGCGCGTTCGGCAAAGGCCCCGACACCACCACCCCGAAGGAGCAGCAGTGACCACCCAGACCGAAGCCATGACCGCCCAGTACCTGACCGCCGGCGGCGCCACCGTCGACATCACCGTCCGGATCAGCCACGACTACGTGGCCGAGGAGAGCGGCCTGGACTGGATCGACATCAACCACCAGGCCGCGTGCACCGGCTGCGGCGCAGCGGCCCAGGCGTACAGCGACTACGGCACCGACGACACCGAGCAGGCCCGCCGGGAGGCCACCGACCTGACCTCCCCCAAGGGCCGAGACATCAAGCAGTGGGCCCAGTCCCACGCCGCGACCTGCCGGGCGATGCCCCGGCCCAAGAAGTAGGAGCGGGCGTGACCAGCACCGACGACACCCAGCGTCCGCCCAACTGGCCCAGCTGCTACGGCTGCGGAACCCTGTTCGACCCCGACGACAAGCGGCCGGACGGCCACGCCCGACACTCGCTCTCGGACTACTGCCGGTCCTGCTGGGCGAAGACGCACTGAGCGCAGACGACGAAGGCCCAGACCATCACGGTCCGGGCCTTTTCGCGTTCCAGAACGCCCCTGCCAGGCTGCAGAGTTGCCCACCATCCGCCAGTGCGACAAGGTGGGCGCCCATCCGGGCCCGTGCACCAGGCCCACAACGCCAGGGGGCGGAATGAGAACGCACACCAGCCGGAGACACACAACCGCGGCACTCACCCTCGCAATCACGGGACTGGCCGCCGCGACCAGCTGCAGCAGCACCAGCAAGCCGGCCGCCGCCCCATCGCCGAGCGTGGCCATCACCACGACCGTCCCCGCCGTCGCCAGCCCGACCGCAACAACCGCCAGCAGTTCGGCGAGCCCCAGCCCCAGCCCCAACTCGGGCGTGGCACTGCCCAGCGTCGCCACCCTGCGGGACGCCCTCCTCACCGCCGCCGAACTCGGCCCCACCTTCACCACCGCACCAGACAGCGGCGACCCCAACCACTCGGCCAGCGGCTGCAAGCCCCTCGCCGATCTCCTCAACGAACCACCCGCCAGCACCAACCAGGTGACCGCCAACTACCAGCGCAGCGCCATCGGCCCGTTCGTCAGCCTCGAACTCACCACCGGAACCCCGCCGGCACTCCAGGCGGGCTACGACTCGGTGAAGGCGGCATTCAGCAGCTGCCAGACCGTCACGCTGACAATCGGCGGCACGACGACCACCTTCACGCTGACGCCCATGCAAGCTGGCGGCGCCAACACGGTCGCGGACCGCATGGACGGCTCCGTGAAAGGCGTGCAGATGACCGGCTACATCATGCTCGACCTGCTGCCCTCGGCGATCCTGACGTTCGACCAGATGCAGGTCGACAGCGGCAGCTCGCAGCTGGCCTTCGCCCTCCATAGCAAGGCACTGACGAAGGCACAGCAGAAGCTCGGCGGCTGACGGCCCCGGAATGACGAGAAAGGCCCCGGCCGCCCGATCACTGGCCAGCCGGGGCACTTCCTGGCGGTGCGATCAGCGTCGACCGCGTCGCCTCTGCGCTGGCACACCCAGATGCGCCAGCTTCCCCGCCGCAGCCCACTCGCCGACCACCCGCGGCGACGCCAGCTGCACATCCTCCACAGTGATCGAGCCGTCGTAGTCGGCGGTCAGCTGAGCCTGCCGAGCCGCGGTGCGCATCAGCTGCTCGTTGTACGACAGCGGCACCGCCTCCGGCGTCGGCTCGGGCTCGGCCGGCCGACCGCTCTCCACGGCCTGCCGCACCGCCGCCGACACCCGATCCACGAACCCGGGCGTATCAGGGCCCAGCGCAGCCACCCGCGCCATGAACTGCGCCGAGTCGACCAGAGCCGCCGCGTCCGCCTGGTGCGCGGCGGCGGCCAGGTGCACAGCCAGCTCGGCCGTGGTCTCGCTCACGCCAGCTCACCCGCCATCCACCGGTCGATGTCCACCTCGGAAAGCGGCTCCAGCGTGCCCGAGCGAATGTGTGCCTGCATCCCCGAGTTCAGGTCGCCCTCGATCGGGTGCAGGACACCGTTGTTGCCGCGCAGCAGGTGATCGGGGCGACGCGGCGCCGGTGCCTCGACGACCGGCCGCACCAGGTGCGCCGCCCGCTGGACGTCCCCGGCAACGGCGAACTGCAGCGCCTGCTCGACCCGGTCCAAGACCGGCACCAGCACCATCGCCTTGTGCTGCACCGAACGGCCCTCGACCGCCACATGCCCCGACGTGGCGCGCGGACCTCCAGGCGCCTTGGCCTCGACCTGGAGGTCGACGGCGGCAGCGACCAGGGCGGCCACCTGGACGTCGTGCTCGTCGGCCAGGGCCCGCACCCGGGCGCACGCCGTGGCGACGCCCTCCAGGGCCTTCGCCAGTGTGTTGGCCGCGGTCGAGGCGGCCACCTTATCGACCTCCGCGCCGACAGCCGTCAGGCCGTCCAGGCGGGCCTGTGTGCGTTCGGATTCAGCGCGGGCCTGCGCGCCCTGGGCGGCGAGATCGGCGTGCCGCCACCGGTCGCGCAGCCGGTGCAGCGCCTCAAATCCGACGCTGCCGCCGGCCGCCAGCTTCGTCTCGGCCTTCCGCACCTCGATCCGCGCCTGCTCCGCCGTGTCCTGCGCGGTGCTCACGCTGCCCGCTGCTGCCATGTCCGTCTCCTGCCGTATCTGTTGGCGCTGTCCTCGTCGATCTGCCAGTCCCGTCCGGCCTTGCGGGCGATCAGTGTGCCGTCGTGGGCGAGCCGGCGGACCTGGCGCGGCGAGAGTCCGGAGACCCGCGCCGCCTCATCCACCGTCAGCTGCCGTACCGGCGTGACTGGTGTGGCCAGAATGCGCCTGGGCCGTCCGCACGCGGACGCGGCAGTGACCTGGAGCTGGGCGCGCAGACCATCCAGCGCCGGCACGCTGGGGAGTGTCCCGTTCCTCGCGGCCAACACCTCGATGCCGTAGCCGAGCAGCTGGCCGACGAGCGCGGCCAGCTCGGGCGGCACCTCGACTCCGGTCGCATTGCGTGGCGGCGTGATCGTCATGGTCAGCCCCTCACGCGAGTGCGAGCGCCAGCTCGCGATGCATGGCGGCTTTCTGTTCGGCGCTGGGCCACTGAGTGCCGTTGAAGTTCTGCACAACGGTGACCTCGCGGCCGGGCAAGCCGCGCTGGGCGATGGCCTGATGGGCGATCACGCTCAGGGAGTCCCACTGTTCGGGCGTCAGCACCGCCTCGGGCTTGCTCAGCCCGTTGACTGGCATGTCGCCGGGCATGAGCCAGCCGCCGGAGTCGTAGCCGACGTAGGAATGCCCAGCGGCGAGCGCACGCAGCCCAGGGACATTGTTGATGTCCCCGTAGCGGGCCTTGATGTAGTTGATCGACGCCGCGATGTTGGCTACCGGGTCCAGCAGGTTCATCGCCGTGCCTGGCTGGTGGTAGGCGGCGAAGGTGGGGCCGATGACCTGCATGATGCCTTCGGACGGTGTCCCGGCAAGGGCGTTGGAGTCCCAGTTGTTGATCGCGTTCGGGTCGTCGCCGGACTCATAGTGCCCGATGGTCTCCAAGCCGGGGATCCAACTGGACGGCACCCCAGTCAGCTGCGCGGCAGTGGCGAACCACTGCGCGACCGCGGCCGGCGTTGCCGGAGCCGAGACCCCGCCTCCGGACGACCCGCCGCCGAACAGGTTGCCGATCGCACCGATGGCGTCCTTGACCAGCGTGGTCGGGATGCCGAGCATCAGCTTGGCGTAGTTCCCGGAGGCGCCATTTGTGCCGATGAACTTGGTCAATGCGGAGTTGAGACCGGAGGTGTCACCGGTGGCCACTGCCGAGACGACCTTTGCCAGGTCGAATCCCTTGCCGAGCAGTCCGGTGAAGTCGTTCCAGGCGTCGGTGGCGCCTCCGGTGACAGCGGAGACGAGTCCGGAGAGCCCTCCGCCGCTGAAGTGACCGGGCGTCGAGATCCGGCCGCCACCGTAGGCCGCGTTCAGGGCGAGTACGGTCTGCGGGCCGAGGGCTCGCACAGCCTCCGGCACCAGCACGCCCTCACCCGGGGACAGCATCGCCGGCACCGTGTCCCGCCCGGGTGCATAGCCGGGCAGGACGCCGCCGGTTGCGAGCGTGGCGATGGCCGGCAGTTCCAGCGACTTGTCGCCGATGGCATCGACCACGCCGTTCCACAGCGACTGGATCCCGTTGTCGTAGACGGTCTGGATCAGGAAGTTGACGGGCTTCTTGAAGATGTCCATCAGCTTGTTCCAGGCCGTGCTGAATGAGCTGGTGAAATCGTCGGCGCCCTTGGTGATGCCCGACCATAGGGGTGCGAAGACGTTGTTCAAAAGCCAGCTCGCCGCCGACTCGATGCCGGTGACCGCGTCGTGCCAGTGCGACAGCAACTCCGCGAACTTCGCGATGATCCACACGATCGCCTGCGTCAGCGGCACCTCGATCTTGAAGACCAGGTCCATGATGAACCCGGCCAACCGGATGATTACGTCGATGATCGGCGTCAGTGCCACGATCAGCTGCGCCAGCGGCGGGAACAGCGGCAGCAAGGCCTGCAGCATGCCGGTCAGGCCCTTTTGCAGCTCCTTCGCCAGCATGTCCGCGACCGCCTGAATGATCGGCGTCAGGGCCTGCAGGATCGGGGCCAGCGCCTTCGCCAGCTGGCCGATCAGATTACCGAGCACCGGCAGCAGAGGATCGATCGCCGAGAAGATCGCGGACAGCGCCGACACGACCGGCGTCAGCAGCGGACCGATTGCGTCCAGGACGGGCGACAGGCCCGCCACCAGCGCAGAGATCAGCTTGGAGAGCGGCGGGAGGAGCTGCTGCAGCACAGGCGCCAGCGACTGCGCCAGGTGCCCGACCAGGGTGCCGATCTCGCCACCCAGAGGCGCGAGGGCCTGCCCCAGTGGCGCGAGCAGGCCGCTCAGTGACCCGACGAAGGGCGACAAGCTCGTGACGAGCCCGGTGAGCCCGGAACCCAAGCCGCTGATCAGCGACGCGAGGCCGTTTGCGGCACCCGCCTGAGCACCGATCTTCGCGAGCGCTCCGGCGATCCCTCCGAGTGCCGGCCCGAGCACCCCGGCGATCTTCGCCCCGTTGTCGACCAAGCCCGAGAAGACGTCCTGCGCGTGGCTCGACTCCAAGGCCTTGCCGATGCTGCCGAACGCATCCGACAGCAACCCGCCCATCCGGGCGACGGCCGGCACGAGCGCGGGCACCATCGACTGCAAGCCATCAAGCAGCGTCATCAGCCCCGGAGCGATCGCCGTCTGCGCGGTCGTCTCCAGCTCCTTGAAGGCGCCCCGCATGCTGAGGATCTTCTCGACGACCTGCTGCGCCGCCGGCGACAAGCGAGCCATGTCCAGCGCGAACTGATTTGCCGCCTGGTTTGCCGTGGACTCGGTTGCGGCCAGCTGGAGTTGCTGCTCCCGGATCGTGTTCGTCAGGTCCCGTTCGGCGACCGCAATGTTGTGCGCGTCCTGCTGCTGCTGATACGCGGCCTGCTCGCTGGCCGCAGCCAGCTGCATCTGCGCTTGCTTGATCTGGTCAGCCGAGTTCAGCTGCACCAAGGTCTGCTGCGCCTGGGCGTCCGACAGCTGCGCGTGCGCATCCGCCTGCCCGTACTGGGCGGTCGTGACGGCCTGCTGGGCTTGAATCACCTGCTGGGAGCCGGCCACGCCCTGCTGGTGCGCCAAATTGGCGGCGTAGGTGCTGTTCGTCAGCTGATCCTGGGCGTCCGTCAGCCGCTGCTGCGCCTGCGCGACAGCGAGGGCCGCCTGCTGCCGGTCCAGGGCGGTGGAGTAGGCGTTCTGATCGGTCAACCTCTGCTGATACTCGGCCTGCTGGATCGCCAGCTGGGCTTGCTGGACGTTGAGCTTGTTGTCCGCGAGCTGGTCGTCCAACTGGCGCAGGTTCTCCCTGGCGGCCTCCCACGCCTGCGACAGGTTGTATTGCGCCTCGGACAGCGCGTAGTTGGCCTCCTCGACACCCTGCTCGGCCTGCTTTACGGACTGCAGGGCCTGGACCTGCTGCTCAGCGGAGTTGCGCTCCACTGAGGCCAGGTTCATCTGCGCCTGCGAGATGCTGTTCGCCGAGGTGATCGCGTCCTGAGCCGCCTGCCGACGCGCCTGACCCACCTGGTCCTGCGCCTGCTGCTGCGCCACCTGGTTGGAGAATGCGGTGGCGGCCTGCTGCTGCGGCGTGATCCCGACGTTCAGGCTCGCCTGGTGGGCGTCCGAGATGGCCTTGCCGATTCCGCCCAAACCGAGCGCCCCGACACCGCCGAGAAGCCCGAGGCCAGCTGCGGCCCCGCCGACGGCCGGCAGCAGCGCCGAGATCCCGGTGACCATGGCCGCATGGAGCGGGCTCGGCATGATCGCAGATATGAGGCCCTCGCCGGGCATGCTGAACCCGCTGCCCCCGCCACGGAAGTTCCGGCTCCAGCCGCCCCCACCGCCGGGCGCGCGAGGGACAAGCTCGTCCCCGCCGCCGCCACCGCTGGCGAACCGGCCGCGGCTGTCACGCAGACGGCCCTGCGCATCCCGGGACAGGCCGCCCTCGGCCGTACGGGCGTTGAGTGCGTCCAGACGGGCCTGAACGGCTTCGACCCGGGCGTCAAACGGGGCAGTGTCGAGGGTGACTCGGGGGCGGGCGGTGCGCTCGCCGAGGTCGTCGAGGCGTTCTTCGGCTCGTTCGGTGCCCTCCTCCAGCGGCGCCGAGTCGAGGCGTACCTCTGCGGTGGCGCGGCGCTCGTCCAGCTCGTCCAGGCGGGCGCGGGCCTCGTCGGCTCGGGCATCGAGATCGCCGCTGTCCAGGCGGACGCTGGGCGCGGCGTGGGCCTCGTTCAGCGCGTCGACACGGGCACGGGCCTCGTCCGCTCGGGCGTCCAGCTCCCTAGTGTCGAGCGTGACCCGAGCGCGGGCCTCGGCGCCGGCCGTCGCCTCTTCGAGCTGCGCCTGCAGCTCCTCGCGGAATCCGGAGAGGTCGGGTTTGACCTCGACGAACGCCGAGGCGATACGGAACCCTTCGGGCATCAGGCCACCCCCGTACCGGGTCGGGGGCGTGGCTGGTCGAGGATGGCGTCGGCAGCCGAACCGCTGATCTCGCCGAGCAACTGGTCGATGCCGGCGGCGTCCAGGCCGCCGCGGCGGCAGATCAGGTAGGCGATCGAAGCCAGGGCGCCCGCGACATGTCGGGGCGCGTCGGTGCCGGCCAGTACGGCGTGGAGGCCTTCGCCATCGTCACCGGCAAGGCAGCGGATCGCCGCGGCGGCGTCCCGGAAGGCGTCGACGCCGATCGCGGGCTCTAGGAATGCCTGGCCGGGGTTGCTTACCGGGGTCAGCGCGGCCGTGGCACAGATCCCGATGGGCCTGCCGTGCTGGTCGAAGCAGGCGACCCAGTCGGGCACCTCGACGTCGGCTTGCGGTCTGGCGGTTGTCTCGGTCGGGTCGTGGGCTGGCATTGCGGTCTCCTGCTGGTGCCGTGACTGGTTGCTGTCTCGGCGCCTTGACCGCTCCTGGTGGCCCTCTACGCCGCGGCCCGACCCCGGCCGGCCATCCACGTCGCTACCGAGGACGGATCCAGCAGCCATGCGCCGCGGTGGCCTGACTTCGTCCCTTGCAGGACGCCCTCGCAGGCCAGGCGGCGGATGAACTCTTCGCTGACACCCGCCAGTCGAGCGGCTTGACGTGCTGTAAGCCGTTCAAGGTCTGACGGTTGCGATAGTGCGATCGCGGAACCGGAACTGTCCTCGCCAGTTCCGGAATCCGCGCTGGCCAGCACGGTTGTGCGGAACTCGATCGCGGCGCGGTGGATCACCTCGGACAGCTCCACCACCCGGGCCGGCACGTGCCCGTCGCGGCGGCCGGCGTCGTAGACCGCGCGGCGCACCAGGCCGTCGAGCACGCACGCATCCTCGCCGCTGAGCCACACACCGGCTGGTATCTGTCGGGCCATCAGAATGACCCTCCATAAGCCAAGTTATGGGAGGCTATCGGCGGTAGACTGGGAGCATGTCGAGCGACCTCGTCCCGGCCGCTCCGGAAACCGCATCCAAGCTGGACGCGGTTCTCGGACCCGCCGCACCCGACAACCGCATCTCCGACGCCACCCGCGACCGCATCACCCGGTCCGTCCCCGAGAACACCCGGGCCGCTTACGAGCGCCAGTGGGCCGCGTTCACCAGCTGGTGCCAGGCTGCCGGCCGCGGCCCGCTCCCCGCGACCGCCGAGACCCTCGCCGAGTACGTGAACCATCTCGCCGACCTCGACCGGGCGCCGTCCACTATCGAGCAGGCCATCGCCGCGATCCGCACCGTCCACCGGCACAACGGGCACCCCGGACAGCCCGACACCGCCGCCGCGCTGTCCGTCCTCAAAGCCCACCGGCAGGACCGCGCCCAAGCCGGCAAGCGCAAGCGCAAGGCGCCGCCGGTCACCCTCGCCCCGCTGCGCGCGATGATCGACGCCACCGACCCGGCCACGCTCGCCGGGCTGCGCGACCGCGTGCTGCTCGTCCTCGGCTTCGCGATGATGGCTCGCCGCTCCGAGCTCGCCTCGCTGCAGATCCCGGACGTCACGTTCACCGAGGACGGCCTGGTCGTGCTGGTCCGCTCCTCGAAGACCGACCAGAACGCGGCCGGCGCGGAGATCACCATCCCCCGTGGTTCCCACCCCGACAGCGACCCCGTCCGTGTGGTCCGCGCGTGGCTGGACGCCCTCGCCGAACTCGGTGTCACCGACGGGCCGCTGCTGCGGCACATCAACCGTGGCGGCCGGCTCCAAGGCGGCAGCATGTCCGGCCGGGCCGTCAACGAGCGGGTCAAGGCCCTGGCGAAGGCGGCCGGCCTGGACGGCGCGGAGCTGTACACCGCGCACGGGCTGCGCGCTGGTGGCCCGACCGAGGCGGCGAAGAAGAAGGTGCCGGTGGCGTTCATCGCCGCGCACGGCCGCTGGTCGCCCTTGTCGCCGCAGGTCCACGAGTACGTGCGTGCCGTCGACCGCTGGGAGGACAACCCGATGCGCGGCATCGGGCTGTGACCCGGACGACGTTGAAGGCGCCGAGATGCGGAACCAGACCATCGGACCGACCCTGAAGCCGTGCACATCATCGCGCTCGACGACCCCAGGAAGACGCAGGATGCGCACGGCCAGGTGATCCGCAAGCTCGGGACCATCCATGCGGCTCGCCCCGAACCGCCTGACGCGGAGACCTACGAGGAGCTGACCCTCTGCCAGCTGCCGACTAGCCGGATGGATGTCCTCGGACGCCGTCCCTTGCAGAGCGGCGAGACGTGGTACCCGCCAACAGCGGTCGATCCTGGCCGTGCCGCCGTCTGCCCGCGGTGTGACGCCCTTGTACGGCAGCTTGCGCAGTAGCCACCGCAGAAACACGACAGCCCCGGCCGCCCCAGCAAGGGGTAGCCGGGGCCTGTCTTCGTTCGCCCGCATGACCAGCGGAGCGCGGAGCGCGCCCGAGCGGGCTGTCCCGCGCCGCACATCACTGCACAGCGGGCTTACGGCAAGCGGCTGGACCGGAAGGCTCACGACAGCTCCCGCGCACGCTCCTGGGCGGCACGCACGCGGCCCCGGCCAACCTCGCCCGCGGCAATGTCCAGCGCCTCCGGCAGGCCAAGCTCCTCGATCTGCTCGTACAGGTCGACGGCGCGCTCCAGGATGGCCTGCGCTATCTCGGCCTGCTCCGGCGTCAGCTTCCGCCAGTGCTTGCGCGGCTCTTCGCTGCTCACGCCGCATCACCCACCAGGGCGACGGCCAGGCGGGCGGACACGCACCAGCGCAGCCCGCAGGCCGGCTCGGCGCACTCGACGACGTCGAGGTGCTCGGCCCGGACGACGACACGGCCGAGGGTCTTCGTCGGGCGCGTCTTGCGGCAGGCCGGGCAGTGGCGCCACTGCTGCACGGTGATCGGCTTGGTCTTCACGCGGTTCTCCTCCTGGAGCTGGCGGGGATGGTGATGGGCTGTCGGGCGGCCGGCCCGGCGGACGGCCGCCCGTACCCGCGGCGAACTTCTCGGCCACCGCCCGATCGGTGCTCCAGGACCAGTCGGTGCGTCGCTCCGGCACTGAGCCACGCCACAGCTCCACCGGCCGGGTCGGACGCTCGGCCGGCTGACCGTCCACGGTGAAGCCGGCGACCTGAAACAGCCACCGCCAGGTGTCGTGGTCGAGGAGCCGGTCCGGGTACTCGCTGCCAGTCCAGACGGCACCGACGAGGGCGCGCACGGTGTCGTTGCCGACCTTGCCTTCGCCGTATGCCTCGTAGAGGAAGTCGGGGCCGTAGTTGCGGCCGGCAAGGCCGATGAGTCGTTCGAGCTGTTCGGTGGTCAGCTGGGCGGCGGCATCGAGCTCGGTCCAGGCCCGCTCGGCGAGCGGGTTGGGTTCGTGAATCACGGGGTTGTTCTCCTTCGGGTCGGGGTGACGGTCATGACCCTCGGCCGGCGGATCAACGGTCACGGCCTTGTCCACAGGGCTGGGGATACGGCCGCTCTCGTGGCGCGGCCTCGCGCGCGCGAGGGACGGGGTCGAACGTCTCGCCGAGGTCACCGGATCGCCAGCCGCATGTGACGCCGGACCGCGCCGGCCGAGGCGATGAGAGTGGGGCGCCAGATTGCTGCGATGGGTGCAGTCACTACGGGGGCGACCGCTCCACTGTCCCCTCCTGCCACCGTCCCCCCTATAGGGGGACTGGGGACGGTGGGTACGGTCGCGGTGACCGCGCCCATGGGGACGGTAAGGGGACGGTTGGGGACGGTGGGTACGGTCACTGTGACTTCTCCTCAGAGAACGGCTTCACCAGGCGGTGAAGCTGTGCGTTCCTGGGGCCTGTCTCGACGGCAAC
The DNA here is from genome assembly GCF_029892145.1 of Kitasatospora sp. GP30. Classification (NCBI taxonomy): domain Bacteria; kingdom Bacillati; phylum Actinomycetota; class Actinomycetes; order Kitasatosporales; family Streptomycetaceae; genus Kitasatospora; species Kitasatospora sp. GP30. The sequence goes on along the minus strand of NZ_JARZAH010000008.1, from coordinate 129,810 downwards.
GAACTCCTCATCGACAAGCCGGGCGAGGGCCGCCCGCACGGCGTCCTTGTTGCCAGTGACGCGGTCCTGGACGCCACGGACGCTCAGCGGCTCTCGTGCAGTGACAAGGGCGTCCGAGACCTTCTTCATCAGCCCGGTCGGCCGGAACGGGCCGGTCTGCTCGATCGGGGCGACAAGGGACGCCTCGGCGTACTGCTCGAAGTGGGAGTGCAGGACGAAGTCGGCGAACCAGTGCATGCCGCTGGAGTGCGGAAGCGCGTGCCGCCGAAGCTGGCCGGGCCGGTCCTTGGCGATGCGGACCGTGGACTTGCCGATCACCCCAGCACCGAAGGGCGTGCGGTTCTCCAGCATGTACATCGCGCCGTTGAGCCCGTTGAGCTTGTGCACGCCGCCGATGGCGTACCGGCCGCGGCCTTCCTTGTCCTTGACCACGTGGTCGAGGGTGTTGACGGCGGCGCCGGTGTCGGCGATCGGTCGGAGGATGCTCCGGCCGAACTTTGCGACGTCGGTGTTGTCTTTGAGTTCGAGCCCGTGCAGGGCCATGCCCTCAGTGATGCCGTCCACGGTGACGTACGTCGGCCGAAGGTCGCCGAGGGCCTGGGTGAGTTCGAGCTTGTTCCAGCCGTCGGTGAGCGGCGATTCGGGGCGGATGTAGGCGAAGTGCTTCCGGATCAGGTCCGGGCTGACCTGGAGGGCCATGAGCCGGCCGACGACACCGCCGGCGTCGTCCTCGAAGTCGAGGAACAGCACGTTGTTTCCGCGGGCGATCTCGATGGCGGAGGCCAGGAGGGCGAACCAGGTCTTGCCGCCTTCGGATTCGCCGACGGTGGAGTGGATGCGGCCGGGGTAGAACATGCCGACGCCGTCTGCTCGCTGTCCGACGGTGGGCTGCGGCGGCACGTAGGTGCCGTCGAGGATGTCGGTGAGGTCCTGGGGCTTCCACGAGCGGTCGAGCTTCTCGCGTTCGGCGCCATCGGCCATCGGCGGGACGGTGCCCAGCCACGGGTCTTCGGTCTGGGTCACTGGTCGCCGCCGGCGTGCTGCTGGGTGAGGCGGATGCGGTACTCCAGGCCCTTGGTGGCGGTGCCGATGCAGCGTGCCTGGCGCGTGCCGAGCTGGGGATGCATGGTGGTGCCGCCCGGGTGGACGTGCAGGTTCTGGCAGAACGGGCAGTCCACGACCAGCAGCGCGTTCCAGCCGCCCTTGCGGTTCGGGATGCGGGTGGTGACCCACCTGGCGGTGGCGTTGCGGGTCTCGGGTTCCGGGTCGGGCTGCGGCTCGGGGATGCGCGGCTTGACCTTGATGTCGAAGAGGGCCTGGAGGACGGGCTTGTTCTCGGCGGTCATGCGGCACCTCCTCGGGCGGCTTTGGCCAGTGCGGTCTCGATGGCCTTGTGGATCTCGTACTCGTCCCGGGCGGCGGCCCGGCCGGCGGCGTGGATCTCGTCGCGCATCTCGTGCTCGCTGATCCGTCCGTCGAGGACCATGTGGGCGGCGGCGGTGGTGACCCGGCACAGTTCGGCATGCCGGATGCTCTCCGGCGCGCCGGCCAGCTCGTCGGCCAGCTGCTGCAGCGTCTTGCCGCGCTGCCCGTTGTCCTGACGCGGCACCAGACGGCGGACCGGCCGGGGAGGCGCGGGGGGCTTGGGCATGTGCCCGGTGCCCTCCAGGTGGTGGAGCAGCCAGGCCGGGGCTGGCATGGGCTGCGCCGAGTGACCGATCCGCCGGTATTCGCCGCCGTCGACGACCGAGGTCGGGCCGATGATGTACGAGCCGGTGGAGCGGACGTCGATGAGCCATCCGAAGTCGCCCTCGGACTTGTTGACGACCAGGCCGGGCGGCAGGGAGAACCAGAGGTGTAGCCCGCGGCCAGGAGTGGCGACGTGCATGGCGTCGGCCGGGTAGGGGGCGCCGTAGCGTTCGAGGGCAAGCGCGAATACGTCGAATCCGTCGACCACGCCGGGTAGTTGGTACTGCTCGGGGATCGGCTTGTTCTTCTTGTTGCGGTCGAGGTCGATGACGAGCAGGCACGCCGGTCCAGTGGAGATGGCGAAGTTGAGGTTCGGGTGCCGGTCGATCCAGGACTGCGCCTTGTCGTGGTCGAGGGTGGCGGCGTGGAAGCCGTGGCACAGGTCGGCCGGGTGGGGGCAGTCGTCGATGCCGAGGTGGCGCACGTACTCGGGTGACTTGATGTCGCACTGGGGGCACGACTTCATCGGCGCCTTGGAGCCGGGGGCGAGCGCGGAGACGGGGCAGCCACGGTCGATGAAGGCGTGGATCGCACGGTGGCGGCGCTCGCGCGGGCGGGGACCGAGGTTCATGCCGCCTCCCGCTTGCTGATGGCGACCTCGTCGGTGAGCTGGGCGACCGCGGCGCAGATCCTGCGGCCGGCGGATCGCGCAGCCCGCTCGGAGGGCTCGTCCTCCAACATCGCCTTGAGGCTGCCGAGGACGACGTGAAAGCGAGCGCGGGTCTCGTTAGCGCCGGGGTGGGTTTCGGCGAGCCGGGCAGTGCGGGCCGCGCGGCTGCGCGGGATGGGCCATTGCCCGGCCGGGATGGTGGCCGCCGTGCCCGACGGGCGGCTTTGGGGGGTGGACACGGTGGTCTCCGCTTGTCGAAGGGATTGGGCACCGGGTTGGGCGAGGGTGGTCCCGGTGTTGGTGCGGGCCCGGCCGGGCCGCCGCAGCGGGGGCTGCGGCGACTCGGCGGGGTGGCGCTGGTTGGTCACTGGCCACCGGCCTTGGTGTCGTCGGGCTCCAAGACCTCGATGTCGCTGCCGAGGATGAGCCGCATGAGGTGGGCGGCCTGCTCGGCGGTGGCCCAGGCGGGCGCGAACGCGACCATCCACACGTCGGGTTCGATCTGGACCAGGCGGAGCGGGTGGTCGTCCGGGTCGCGAAGGACCGGCAGCAACCCGACCTTTGGCTTAATGGCGTTCACCGGGCCTCCTCTACGGTGACGAGGGCGGCGAGGATGGCGCGGCGGATGCCGGTCCGGTGCTCGTGGTCGGCCCAGTGGGCGAAGACGGTGGCCGGGTCGGGGGCGCTGAACGCGTCCACGAACTGGTCGAAGTCGCCGGAGGTGAAGCCGAAGGCCCGGAACTGCTGGGCGAGTTGGACGGCGTCGTGGAGGGTTTCGGTGTCGGCCAGCGTGGTGCCGGCGCGAAGGCCGGGCCCAACGGTGGTGGCCGCGTCGCCGTCGGCAAGGACGGTGGGGAGGAGATCCGCCGGGATCGCTATGCCGGCGGTGCTGCGATGTGCAACCATGAGCACATCACGTCCTTCCTGGATTGCACTGGGTTGGATCGACGGCCCCGGGTCTGCTGGCGAGCGGAATGCCCGGGGCTTCGTCATGCCCGGGTGGGCGTGGGGCCTCCGTCTGTGCGTTGGTGCGGGAACACCGGCGTCCAGGCGGGGGTCGTTTCCGTTGCTAGGCGGCCTGCAGCGTGCGGGCCGGCTCAGTGCCGTTGAAGATCGCGCGGATTGTCACGATCTCGGAATCGGTGAGCGGGGGCCGTGCTGCGGCAACTTCGCGAATGAAGTCCGCAGGGTCCTGACCGGGCGAGAGCGACATCCAACCCTCGTCATCGACGATCACGCCGCCTCCTGGAGCGCCCGGAGGGCGGCGACATAGCGGTCAAGGAGCTGACCGCGGGGAGTCTGGCGAGCACCGGTCTCCCAGTGCCCGACTGCCTGGCGGGTGACGCCGATGGCGTCGGCAAGTTCCCGGCGGGAGAGCCCTGCGGCTTCCCGGATCCTTCGACGCTCGTCCGGGTTGGGCAGGCCATTCCGGACGCGCAGACGTGCGCGGATCTGCTCCGCTACTGATGTTGCGGTCATGTAGTCATGGTGATGCACCATGACGAATTTGGCAACAGTAGCCACATGCTGACTTCTATCGAAAGCGGGTCGTCACCTGACATCGACATGCCGACTTGTGACAGGCTGAGGTTGTGAGCAGTCACAATGAACGATCAGCTACCGCGAACGCGGGCAAGGAACTGCCCCGGGCCATGGTGGTTCACCTCAAGCGCCCGCCTCGGAGCGCCGAAGCCGCGGGGGTCGTGCGCGAGTTCAAGTGGCGGGGCAACCAAATCGAGGCAACGGGCGATATCTCGCGTGGCGAGGCCGGCTTGGTCATTACTCGCATCGAGGTGCTAGCACCGATGCCGATGGGGCTGACGCACAAGTTGCTGCAGCGGATCCCCCTCGGTGACGTCCTTGCTGCGGCGCGTGCGGACATCAACTATCAGATCGAGCAGTCGATCATCGCGGCCGACAGGCCTCAGGAGCCGCTGCCACCCGGGCGCATTCTCGTGACGGACGACCTCCTACGCCAGGTTGCGCGGGCCTACCTGGAGGAGACCGGCCCAGGCAAGGATCGTGCGGTGCTCGATCGACTCGTGGAGCGCCTAGGTCGACCCAAAGGCACCATTCGGACGTGGATTGCGCGCGCCCGCGCAGAGGGGTGGCTCGGGCCAGCCGTGCAAGGTCGAGTCGGCGCCGAGCCTGGTCCGAAGCTGATGACGTGGCAGACCGAGGAGTTCAAGCGCGACCACCCGGGCGTGTTCTCGCATGAGATCATCCGCCCCGATGGCTCCAGGCGGGATGTGTCCAAGCCGTTCAGCATCTACGAGCCGGACGACCATCAGTCGAGCCAGGGCTGATCACACAAATGGGCCGCCAGGGATTCCCTGGCGGCCCGAGTCGTATCCACGTCAGTTACCTGCCGCCCCCCAGCGGTACTTGATTGTCGAGGCGTCGAAGCCGGGCCCCTTTCGCTGCACGGGGAAGACCTTTATGCGGAGGCCGAGCCCTTCGAGGACGCGTCGCTTCCGACCCACTTCGAGCGGCTCCCATCGGTCGGCCGCCTGGGGGCCGACCAGGCCTTCGAACACGGTCAGGTCGATCGCTGGCCGAAGCCGGCGGGCCTCCGCCTGCGCTTCGGCGATCTGCGTCCCCAACGACTGGGTGATGCGGACCAGCTGTTCCCGAGTCAAGAGGCCGGCTGCGTAATCGTCCGCGGCTACAGCTTGCCGAGCCTTCAGCCCCTCAGCTAGTTCAAGGGCGGCGAGCGCGGCCGTGTCGTCTCGCTTGAAGACGTCCATGGCGTCAGGCTTGGAGAGCACCTGCACGGCCAGGTCGCCGACCCACTTGTCGAGCGCGTCCATGTTGCGGCCGACGCATCCCCCGTTCGACGCACAAACGTATGTCGGACGCTTGGCGCCGCGTCGGGCATTGCCTCTCGTGGCGACCTTGAGGTGTCCGTTGCAGACCCCGCAGGTAGCGAGTTCTCCCCAGGACAGAAGGTGAAGTCTGGCGCCAGGACGCTCGCCGCTCGCGACTCGGTCGGCGAACAGGGCCTTGACCTGCGCGTGCTGCTCTGCCGTGATCAATTCAGGCCACGCGGCCCTGTATTCGTCACCCTTGTGCACCCGGATGGCGGCGTTCGACGGCCTCAATGCGATCTTCTTCACCGAGGTCTTGTTCCAACGCGTGCCCTCCTCGTCCTGGCCGAGGGTGCGGTGCTTTCGGTTCTGGCCGGCGCCCGGTGACGGGATGCCCCGCTGGTTAAGGCTTGCCGTGATGCCGATCAGCGAGTCGCCGGCAAGGAGTCGGCGCACGATCTCTCGAACGACTGCGGCCTGCTCCGGATCTTCTTCGTCGTGGAAGCCGATGATTCGCCCGCGCTTGTCGTACTCGTACTGGCGGCGCCAGCCGTAGGCGACTGCGCCGTTCGCGCGGCCCTCCTGGGCGCGTTCGAGGGCTGCGCGCTGGACGCGTTCGGACTTCACCTCGGACTCGGTGGTGTCGTTCTCGCCGGCCTGGGCGAGAGCCGAACGCTGGGAGGCCTTGGAGAGGTCATAGAAGCCGCCGGATTCGAACGCGACGAACACGCCGGCTCGGCGGAGGTCTTCGATCGCCTGGGCGCGTTCGACACGGTTTCGCCAGAGTCGGCTTGAGTGGTAGGCGAGGATGACGACCCGCTTGCCGGCGGCCTTGGCGATGGGGCCGAGTTCGATGGCGGTGGCCATGAGCTTGTCGTAGTCGGGGCGTTCGCCGCCGTCTAGGGCGCTCAGGTCGTTGTCGCAGAACTCGGCGTACAGGTGCCAGCCTTCGCCGTCGCTGTGGGCGCGAAGGTCGACTTGCTGGCGTTTGACGCCGCGTCGCTGGTCGAGCTGGTCTTCGGAGATGCGCGAGTATCCGAGGGCCAGCACCATGCTTTCAGTCGCCGGAAGCTGAAGGATCGTCATGGTTGACAGAGTACCCCCTAGGACGCTTCACTGTTCCCGGGCGGGGTCGGCAACACCTGGAACGACCCGGAGGCCTTCGACAGCCTCTACCGGGACGTCACCACCAAGCTGTTCGACGTGCTGCCGGACGAGTCCTGGGTGTACCCGGGGCACGGCAAGGACACCACCCTGGGCGCCGAGCGCCCGCACCTGGCCGAGTGGCGCGAGCGCGGCTGGTGATCCGCCTCAGCCGGTCGCCCGGGAGCGCCGGGAGACCCAGAGGCTGCTCGCCGTGGTGGCCACCAGCACCGCGGCGATGAAGCCCAGCGAGAGCGGGATGCCGATCTCCGGAACGTGCACCCCGCTCTCGTGCAGCGCGTGCAGCACCAGCTTGACGCCGACGAAGCCGAGGATCAGCGCCAGGCCGTAGCCGAGGTGGACCAGCCGGCCCAGCATGCCGCCGAGCAGGAAGTAGAGCTGGCGCAGGCCCATCAGCGCGAAGGCGTTGGCGGTCAGCACGATGTAGGCGCTCTGGGTCAGGCCGAAGATCGCCGGGATCGAGTCCAGCGCGAACAGCAGGTCGGTGGTGCCGATCGCGAGCATCACCACGGCCGACTTGGAGACCGACGGGAAGCGCTTGCGGATCGCGACCAGCATCCGGTTCTCGTGGAACTCCTCGTCCTCCGGGCGGCCGGCCCGCGCCTCGGCGAACAGCTTCCAGGCGGTCCACAGCAGGAACGCGCCGAACAGGTAGAAGACCCAGGAGAAGGCGGCGATCAGGGCGGCGCCGAGGGCGATGAAGACCGCCCGCAGCACCAGGGCGATGATCACGCCGACGCTCAGCACCCGGGACTGCTCCCGGGCCGGCACCGCGAACTTCTTCATGATCAGCAGGAAGACGAAGAGGTTGTCGACGCTCAGCGACTTCTCGGTCAGATAGCCGGCGAAGAACTCCCCGGCCGGCTTGGCCCCGCTGTGCCACCACAGGAACAGGCCGAAGAGCCCCGCCAGCGCGATCCAGACGCCGGTCCAGATCCCGGCCTCCTTCATGGAGACCACGTGCGGTCGGCGGGCGTTGATGATGAAGTCGGCGGCGATCAGAACCACCAGGACGGCCACGGTACTGGCCCACAAGGCGACGGATACGTCCACGAGAGCTGCTCCTCCGGCAATGACGAGTCTGCCGGAGGTCTCTTCCGCCCGCGCGCGCCACGCGGACCGGTGCACCCGGGCGGACCGGTCGACGGCCGCCGTGCTGACGGGAACACCGCAGGGAGTACTCCCCTCCGATTGCCAAGGAGAGTATCAGAAAAGACCAAGACAAGGTAAAGAAGGCCGGTCAGAGGCTGTGCCGGCTCACAGGAACGGCTCGATGGCCGGCAGCAGGTCCTGGAACGTGCGGGCCTTGGCCGGGGCACCGATCGCCTGCATGCCCCAGCCGCCGTTCGACTCCCGGAACACCTTCGCCATGATCTGGCCGGTGTGCACACCACCGCCGGTCAGCTCGTAGCGGGCCAGCTCCTGGCCGTTCGCCTCGTCGACCAGCCGGCAGTGCGCGTTCTGCACCTCGGCGAAGGTCTGCCCGGTGTACGAGCTGACGGTGAACACCACCTGGGTGATCTGGGCCGGGATCCGGGTCAGATCCACCACGATCGACTCGTCGTCGCCCCCCGAACCGACCCCGCCGACCAGGTTGTCACCGGTGTGCCGGACCGAGCCGTCCTTGCTCACCAGCTGCTGGAAGAAGACCACGTCCTTCGGGGTGTGCTCGGCGTAGAGCAGCGCCGAGGCATCCAGGTCGATCTGCCTGGTGCGGCTGCCGAACAGCCCCCGCTTGGGCGCCGCCCGCCAGCCCAGGCCCATCCGGACCAGGCTGAGCGTCTCACCGCTCGACTTCCGCAAGCTCACCTGCTGACCCTTGGTCAGACTCACCGACACAGTGCGGCCCCCCTCTTCTTTCTCATGCTCCTTTCACCCTAAGCCCGGGCGCCGCGCACCCACCAGGCCGTCAGGCGATGCCCGCCTCCCGCATCTGCCGCAGTTCCTTCTTCAGCTCCTTGACCTCGTCGCGCAGCCGGGCGGCGACCTCGAACTGCAGCGAGGCGGCGGCGCCGTGCATCCGCTCCGTCATGTCCTGGATCAGCTGGGCCAGTTCGGCGGCGGGCAGGCTGCTCGGCTCCTTGCGGTCGGCGCCCAGCGCGGGCACCGGGGCCTTCTTCGCCTTGCCGGCGTCCCGGTAGCCGGTGGCCATCAGCTCCTCGGTGTCGATCTCCTCCCGGGCCAGCGTGTCCAGGATGTCGCCGATCTTCTTGCGCAGCGGCTGCGGGTCGATGCCGTGCTTCAGGTTGTAGGCCTGCTGGACCTCGCGGCGGCGGTTGGTCTCCTCGATGGCCTTCTCCATCGAGGGGGTGATCCGGTCGGCGTACATGTGGACCTGGCCGGAGACGTTGCGGGCGGCGCGGCCGATGGTCTGGATCAGCGAGGTGCCGGAGCGCAGGAAGCCCTCCTTGTCCGCGTCCAGGATCGCCACCAGGGACACCTCGGGCAGGTCCAGGCCCTCGCGGAGCAGGTTGATGCCGACCAGCACGTCGTACTTGCCGGCCCGCAGCTCGCGCAGCAGCTCCACCCGGCGCAGCGTGTCGATGTCGCTGTGCAGGTAGCGCACCCGGATGTCGAGGCCGAGCAGGTAGTCGGTGAGGTCCTCGGACATCTTCTTGGTGAGCGTGGTGACCAGCACCCGCTCGTCCTTCTCCACCCGGGCCCGGATCTCGTGCACCAGGTCGTCGATCTGGCCCTCGGTCGGCTTGACGATCACCTCGGGGTCGATCAGGCCGGTCGGGCGGATGATCTGCTCCACCTGGCCGTCGCCCCGGGACAGCTCGTACGGGCCGGGGGTGGCCGACAGGTAGACGGTCTGGCCGATCCGCTCCAGGAACTCCTCCCACTTCAGCGGGCGGTTGTCCAGCGCGGAGGGCAGCCGGAAGCCGTGGTCCACCAGGGTGCGCTTGCGGGAGGCGTCCCCCTCGTACATCGCGCCGATCTGCGGGACCGTCACATGGGACTCGTCGATCACCAGGAGGAAGTCCTCCGGGAAGTAGTCGAGCAGGGTGTTCGGCGGGGAGCCGGGCTCGCGGCCGTCGAAGTGCATCGAGTAGTTCTCCACGCCGGAGCAGCTGCCGATCTGACGGAGCATCTCGATGTCGTACGTGGTGCGCATCCGCAGCCGCTGGGCCTCCAGCAGCTTGCCCTGTTTCTCCAGCAGGGCGAGCCGCTCGACCAGCTCGGCCTCGATGCCGTTGATCGCCCGCTCCATCCGCTCCGGGCCGGCCACGTAGTGCGAGGCGGGGAAGACGTAGACGGAGTCGTCCTGGCTGATGATCTCGCCGGTCAGCGGGTGCAGCGTGTAGAGCGCCTCGATCTCGTCGCCGAACATCTCGATCCGGACCGCGAGCTCCTCGTAGACCGGGAAGATCTCGATGGTGTCGCCGCGCACCCGGAAGGTGCCCCGGGTGAAGGCCAGGTCGTTGCGGGTGTACTGGATGTCGACGAAGCGGCGCAGCAGCGCGTCCCGGTCGATCTCGTCGCCGACCTTGAGCGAGACCATCCGGTCCGCGTACTCCTGCGGGGTACCGAGGCCGTAGATGCACGAGACCGAGGCGACCACCACCACGTCCCGCCGGGTGAGCAGCGAGTTGGTGGCGGAGTGCCGCAGCCGCTCGACCTCCTCGTTGACCGAGGAGTCCTTCTCGATGTAGGTATCGGTCTGCGGGACGTACGCCTCGGGCTGGTAGTAGTCGTAGTACGAGACGAAGTACTCGACCGCGTTGTTGGGGAGCAGCTCGCGGAACTCGTTGGCCAGCTGGGCGGCCAGCGTCTTGTTCGGCGCCATCACCAGGGTGGGCCGCTGGAGCTTCTCGATCATCCACGCCGTGGTGGCCGACTTGCCGGTGCCGGTCGCGCCGAGCAGGACGACGTCCTTCTCACCCGCGCGGATCCGGCGCTCCAACTCGGCGATGGCCGCCGGCTGGTCGCCGTTGGGCTGGTAGGGGCTGACGACCTCGAAGGGCGCCGTGGTCCGCTCAATGCTCGTGATGGGTCGCACGTTCCCACCGTACGACCCACCAGTGACAGGGCGGGAACTACTTCGCGGAGTCGCGGGCCAGGGCGACGAGGCGGGAGACGGCGCGGAGGTACTTCTTGCGGTAGCCGCCCTTCAGCATCTCCTCGGAGAAGACCTGGTCGAAGGGGATGCCGGAGGCGGTGATCGGGAGCTCGCGGTCGTACATGCGGTCGGCCAGGACGACCAGGCGCAGGGCGGTGGACTGGTCGTCGACCGGGCAGACGCCGCGCAGGAAGACGGCGTGCACGTCGTCGAGCAGGGCGCCGTAGCGGCTGGGGTGGACGGCGGAGAGGTGGGCCAGCAGCGTCGGGAAGTCGTCCAGCGAGGCGCCCGGCACGGTGGCGGCCCGCTCGGTGACGTCGGCGTCGGTGTAGGGCGCCGGGGCGGCGGGCAGGCCGCGGTGGCGGTAGTCCTGGCCGTCGATCCGCACAGTGGTGAAGTGCGCCGAGAGCCCCTGGATCTCGCGCAGGAAGTCGGTGGCCGCGAAGCGGCCCTCGCCGAGCTTCTCAGGCAGCGTGTTGGAGGTGGCGGCCAGCTTGACGCCGGCCTCGACCAGCCGGGAGAGCAGCGTGGAGACCAGCACGGTGTCGCCCGGGTCGTCGAGCTCGAACTCGTCGATGCAGAGCAGCTTGTGGTCCGAGAGGGTCCGCACCGCCTGCTGGAAGCCGAGCGCGCCGACCAGGTTGGTCAGCTCCACGAAGGTGCCGAAGGCCTTCGGGCCGGGTGCGGCGTGCCAGAGCGAGGCCAGCAGGTGGGTCTTGCCGACGCCGTAGCCGCCGTCCAGGTAGACCCCGGCCGGACCGGTGGGTGCGGCGGCCTTGCGGAACCAGCCGCGCTTGGGGGCGGTGGCGGCGTTCAGCCCGGCGGCGAACCCCTCCAGCACCCGGACCGCCTCGAACTGGCTGGGCTGCGCCGGGTCGGGCAGGTAGGAGCCGAAGCTCACGCCCGCGAACCGCGGCGGCGGGACCATCTCGGCGACCAGCCGCTCGGCCGGCACCGAGGGCCTGCGCTCGGCGAGCGCGGCCGGGCCGGCGGCGGTGGTGGTGGCGGCTATGGCATCTGGGTGGGAGGCTGCGGGCACGGTTCCCAAGGGTACTGGCCGTGGAAGACTCGCTTTCATGCGCCAGCTGATCTCTCCGTCACAGTCCCCCGCCCTCGCCGCCGCCCTGGAGGAGGGCGCCCTGGCGGCGCTCGCCGAGGTTTACGCGTACCCCGAGCAGGTGAAACGGGGCACGCCCTGGCTGCGGGCCAACATGGTCTCCTCGCTGGACGGCGCGGCCAATCTGGCGGGGCTCTCCGAGGGGCTCTCCAGCGAAGCCGACAAGCGCATCTTCGGAGTGCTGCGCGCACTGTCGGACGTCGTGGTGGTCGGCGCCGAGACGGTGCGGGCCGAGGGCTACCGGCCGGCCCGGGCCCGGGCCGAGTTCCAGGCGGCCCGGACGGCGGCGGGGCAGGGGCCCGCGCCGGCGATCGCGATCGTCAGCCGCTCGCTGCGGCTCGATCTGACGGCCCCGCTGTTCACCGACCCGCTGGTGCCGACCGTGGTGATCACCACCGAGGACGCCCCGGGGGCGGCCCGGGCGGCGGTCGCCGAGGTGGCCGAGCTGGTCACCGCCGGGCGGGGCGAGGTGGACCTGCCAGCCGCGCTCGCCGCGCTGACCGCGCGCGGCTGGACCCGGCAGCTGACCGAGGGCGGCCCGCGGCTGCTGGCGCAGCTGGCGGCGGCCGGTCTGCTGGACGAGCTGTGCCTCTCGCTGGCGCCGCTGCTGGCCGCCGGCGACTCGCCGCGGATCACGCATGGTGCCGCCATGGCGGAGGCAGAGCGGATGCGGTTGGTGTCGCTGATCGAGCAGAAAGGTTTCCTCTTTGCTCGTTACTGCCGGACTGCCGTCAGCTGACGAGCCCTGTGATCACTCCCACGTGGCGCCAGTGCAGTGTGTGCCGCGTGATGAAAGCTTCCTCCGGGCAGTATGGGAGGGGACACCGGACCCCGGGGCCTGCAACACGGAAGGGATTCTTGTGTTCAAGACCGTACTGATGATCGAAAAGGCGCTCTCCGACGCCGACGTGGAGCTGGTCACCACGCTGCACGGCGAGGAGAGGGTCTCCTTCGTCGTCCTGATGCAGCCCCGAGGCAAGACCGACGAGCTGCTGCGCGCCCTGGACGACGTGGCCCTCGGGCATCTCGACAGGGCGGTGCACGAGCACGACGAGCACGACGAGCACGGCGAGCCCGGCGCTGCCGATGTGGTGGGCGAGTCGCTGGAGCACAGCCTGCGCCACCTGCGCGCGGCCGGCGCCGAGGCGGTCGGCCAGGTGGTCGAGGACCACCCGCTGGACGTGCTGCGCGCGGTGGTCGAGCAGACCGGGGCCGACGAGGTGCTGGTGCTCACCGCGCCGCACTTCGTGGAGGAGTTCTTCCACCGCGACTGGGCCTCCCAGGCCCGCCACAAGGTCGGCGTACCGGTGCTGAAGCTGTTCGCCAGCGAGGCCTGACCGGAGCCGGGCGGCGTTCGCGGTGGTGCAGAATCGTCCTTGCGGGCAGGCCCCCGGTTTCCGGCCGGGGCCCCCTCACGAGGACGATTCGCCACTTCAGTACGGAGCACTCCCTTGAACGACGCCGCCTACGACCTGCACGCCCCGCACTTCATCGGCATCGGCGGCGCCGGCATGTCCGGTCTGGCGAAGATCCTCACGGTTCGCGGGGCCAAGGTCTCCGGCAGTGACGCCAAGGAGTCCGAGACGGTGCTCGCGCTGCGCGCCCTCGGTGCCGCGGTGGCCGTGGGCCACGCCGCCGAGAACGTGCCGGACGGCGCCAGCAGCATCGTGGTCTCCAGCGCGATCCGCCAGGACAACCCGGAGCTGGCCGCCGCCCGCGAGCGCGGCATCCCGGTGGTGCACCGCTCCGACGCGCTGGCCGCCCTGATGGGCGGCCGCCGGGCCCTGGCGGTGGCCGGCACCCACGGCAAGACCACCACCACCAGCATGCTCGCCGTCGCCCTCGACACCCTCGGTCTCGACCCGTCCTACGCGATCGGCGGCGACCTGGACGCGCCCGGCTCCAACGCCCACCACGGCACCGGCGAGATCTTCGTGGCCGAGGCGGACGAGAGCGACCGCAGCTTCCACAAGTACGCGCCCGAGGTGGCGATCATCCTCAACGTGGAGCTGGACCACCACGCCAACTACGCCTCGATGGACGAGATCTACGAGTCCTTCGAGACCTTCGTCGGCCGGATCCAGCCCGGCGGCACCCTGGTGGTCTCCGCCGACCACCCGGGCGCCCGGGAGCTGACCTCCCGCGTGGTCGGCCGCGAGGGGCTGAGCGTGGTGACCGTCGGCGCGGCCGAGGACGCCACCGTGCGGGTGCTGTCGATCGTGCCGCACGGCATGACCAGCCAGGTCACCGTGGAGCTGGAGGGCGCCGAGCTGACCTTCACCGTCTCGGTCCCCGGCAGGCACTACGCGCACAACGCGGTGGCCGCGCTGGCCGCCGGCATCGCGCTCGGGGTGCCGGCCGAGGAGCTGGCCGAGGCGCTCGGCTCCTACACCGGCGTGCGCCGCCGGCTGCAGCTCAAGGGCGAGGCCGCCGGGGTGCAGGTGATCGACTCCTACGCCCACCACCCCACCGAGATGTCCGCCGATCTGGAGGCGATCCGGGGCGCAGCCGCCGGCCGGGTGCTGGTGCTCTTCCAGCCGCACCTGTTCAGCCGCACCCAGCAGCTGGCCGAGGAGATGGGCCAGGCGCTGGCGCTGGCCGACGCCTCGGTGGTGCTCGACATCTACCCGGCCCGGGAGGACCCGATCCCGGGTGTCACCAGCGAGCTGATCATCGACGCCGCCCGCCGGGCCGGCGCCGACGTGACCGCCGAGCACGAGTTCGGTGCCGCCGCCGCCCGCCTCGCCGGGATGGCCGAGGCGGGCGATCTGGTTCTCACCATGGGAGCCGGGGACGTCACCAACCTCGGCCCGGCGATCCTTGAGGAGCTTGGGCGATGACCTACGAGATCGAGAAGACCGACGCCGAGTGGCGCGAGCAGCTCGACCCGGCGGAGTTCCAGGTGCTGCGCCGTGGCGGCACCGAGCCGGCGTTCCGCGGCGAGTACACCGACACCAAGACCGTCGGGGTGTACGCCTGCCGGGCCTGCGGAGCCGAACTGTTCAGCTCCGAGACCAAGTTCGAGAGCCACTGCGGCTGGCCGTCCTACTTCGCGCCGCTGGCCGAGGACCGGGTGGAGTACATCGAGGACACCTCGCACGGCATGCGCCGGGTCGAGGTGCGCTGCGCCCGCTGCGGCAGCCACCTGGGCCACGTCTTCGAGGGTGAGGGCTATGGCACGCCGACCGACCAGCGCTACTGCATCAACAGCATCTCGCTGACGCTCCGGCCGAAGGAGTAAAACTCTTCCGAGTGCTGCGACCTGATCGGGTGTCCGACCCGTCCTGGTGGTCAGAGCCCCGCCGCGAGCGGGTCCGCATGGCCGGCGTGCGGTTCATACCATCAGAAGGACATCCGAGATGAACGACGAGTTCAGCAGTGCGCTGAGCGAGGAACTCTCCGGGCTCAGCGAACCGCCGATCGGCGACCTGGTCGGGCAGGCCGCCCGCCGGGGCCGCCGGATCCGGCGGTTCCGGGCCGCCGGTGCGACGGTGGCGGTCGCCGCCGTCGCCACCGTGGCCGCGCTGATCACCGGGTCGCTGGCCGGCCCCGGGCACTCCGACCCGCAGCAGGTCGGCGTGGCAGCGGCAACGAGGACTTCGGGTCCGGTCCCGACCGCACCCCCGAGTGCTTCGGGTCCGGCTTCGACCACACCCCCGACCGCACTTCCGAACCCTTCGAGTTCGGCTTCCGGTCCGATGGCGACCCCGGGCGGCAACGCGCCCGCGAGCGCCTCGCCGGGTGCGGCCGTGTCCAACCCCGCCCTGGTGCCCGCCACCCCGCTGAGCCTGCTGGCGGCCGTGGTCAAGGCCCTGCCGGGCAACCCGCAGACCAGCCACTACGGCGCCGACCCCGCCGACCCGTCGGGCGAGCTCGCCGCGCAGGCGTACCAGACCGACAGCCGCGGCACCAGCATGGTCCGGGTCTTCCTGTCGAAGGCCGACGGCCCGCTGAGCTGCGACGGCAGCACCTTCCCCTGCCAGGTCGCGACTGACGGCCAGGGCCTGAAGTACCGGGTCATGCACGTGCCCGACAACTCCATCCAGAGCACCGTGGTCACCGTGCTGCACACCGACGGCAGCCTGGTCACCGTGCAGCTGAGCACCCGCCTGGCCAATGACGGCACCGGCACGCTCCCGCTCTCCTTCGAAGCGCTGACCGTCGATCAGGCGGAGCACCTGGCCGCCGACCCCTCGATCAGCATGACGATGCCCGAGCAGCAGGTGGCGCAGGCCGCCCAGCAGTACGCCAACACGCCCACCTTCAACTGACCCACCGTCACCGCCGCGGCCCCTCCCCAGGGGTCGCGGCACCCAGCATTTCCGCCTACTCAACCGACCCGGGGGAACCGACGGTGCGCAACGAATCCGACTTCACCGCCTTCGCCGAAGCGAACGTGACCCGACTGCGGCAGATCGCCTATCTGATGTGCCGGGACTGGCACTTGGCGCAGGACCTCACCCAGACCACGCTCACCAAGATGTACGTCCGCTGGAACAAGATCGGCCGCGACCCGGACGCCGACCCGTTCCGGTACGCCCGCAAGGTCCTGCTCACCGCCCTGCTCGACCACCGGCGCCTGCGCAGCAGCACCGAGCTGACCATGGACCAGCTCCCGGAGCAGCCGCACGGTGCCGCCGACCCGTCGGCCACCCGGCTGACCCTGCTGGACGCACTGGCCCGGCTCCCCCGCCGGGACCGGGCGATCGTGCTGCTGCGCTACTGGGAGGACCAGAGCGTGGTGGACACCGCGGAGATCCTCGGGGTGAGCGTCTCGGTGGTGAAGAGCCAGAGCGCCAGGGCGATCGCGGTGCTCCGCACCCACCTGGGACAGGACGGCCGACTGCTGCTCAGCTAGCGGCCGTTGATCACGATTCGGTATCGCGCACCGGCTGACCCTGCCGAATGTCGGGCCGGAGGTCTAGAACAGGGCCCATGTGGTTGCTCTTCCTGGTGCCGGCCTGCGTCGTCGCGGTGGTCTCCTGCCTCCGCCTGGTCCGGGCAGCGGCCACCGCCGACGCCATGACGGACCAGGTCCGCGAGGAGCCGCAGACCGCCTCGATCGGGCTCTACGAGACCGCGTACCTGGCCGGCGGGCCGAGCCGGGTGGTGGAGCTCGCCCTGGTGCTGATGAGCGGCCGCGGCCGGCTGCACCTGGCGCACACCGGCTGGACCACGGTGGTCGACCCGGTCGGGCGCAACCGGCTGGAGCGGGCGCTGATCGACGCGGTCGGCCCGGAGGGCCAGTGCCGCACCGGCGAGCTGCGGCAGAGCCTGGCGAGCCATCCGGCGGTGGCCGAGATCGGGGTGCGGCTGTCGCTGACCGGGCTGGCCACCCCGGCCGGGGTCCGGGAGAGCACGCTGCTGGCGGTCCGCCAGGTGCGTCAGGCGCTGCTGCTGGCGGTTCTGCTGCTGGCCGCCGCGATGACGTTCAGCTGGCCCGGGCAGCAGAACAGCGCGGCCACCTTCGCCTGGTTCTCGCTGCCGCTGATCCTCACCACCGGCACCCTGCTGATGGCCCGGGTGGACGTGCACCCGTACACCCGGTGGGCGGCGCCGGCCGGGCAGCGGCTGCTGCAGGAGCTGCGGCTCCCCCGGCAGCCCCGGGGCACCGAGCAGGACCCGGAGCGCCTGCTGCTGACCGCGGTGGCGATGGGCGGGGCCGGCGCGGTGCCGGACGCCCGGCTGCGGATGGCGCTGCGCGGCTGACGGACCCGACGGGCCGTCAAGCCGCCCAGCACCCGGGCGCGGCGGTCAGACCAGACCGTTCAGCAGCTCGCTGATCGGCTTGCGGCGACCGGTGTAGAACGGCACCTCCTCGCGCACGTGCAGTCGGGCCCGGGACGGGCGCAGGTCGCGCATCAGGTCGACGATCCGGTGCAGCTCGTCGGCCTCGAAGGCGAGCAGCCACTCGTAGTCGCCCAGCGCGAAGGCCGGCACCGTGTTGGCCCGCACGTCCG
This sequence comes from Kitasatospora sp. GP30, assembly GCF_029892145.1. Classification (NCBI taxonomy): domain Bacteria; kingdom Bacillati; phylum Actinomycetota; class Actinomycetes; order Kitasatosporales; family Streptomycetaceae; genus Kitasatospora; species Kitasatospora sp. GP30. The sequence continues at coordinate 112,340 of NZ_JARZAH010000008.1, read as the reverse complement.
GGTAGCCGCGGGCCATCATGCCGTGCTCGGCCAGCATCGCCCGGCGCTCGTCGTCGGGGAGCAGGTACCACTCGTAGGAGCGGACGAACGGGTAGACGCAGACGTACTCGCGGGGCCGCTCGTCGGCCAGGAAGGCCGGGATGTGCGACTTGTTGAACTCGGCGGGGCGGTGCAGCGCCATGTTGGACCAGACCGGCTCCAGCAGCCGGCCGAGGCCGGTGCGGCGGAACCGGTTGTAGGCCTCCTGCAGGTTGTCGGAGCTCTCCGAGTGCCACCAGATCATCAGGTCGGCGTCGGCCCGCAGACCGGAAACGTCGTAGCTGCCGCGGATGGTGACGTCCTTGGCGGCCAGCTGCTCGAAGAGCTCCTCGACCTCGGTGGCGAGCGCGGTGCGGTCCTCGGGGAGCGCGTCCTTCAGCCGGAAGACCGACCACATGGTGTAGCGGATGACCTGGTTCAGGTCGCGGGCCTTCGGCTTCGGCTGCTGCTCGGTGGTCTCAGTCATGTCCTCTATCGTCCCTTCGGTTCCCGCTGCCCCCAGGGCAGGGAAGTCAGTACGTCGTCGGCGGCCCGCCGGGCGCTGCCGACGCAGGCCGGGATGCCGACGCCGTCGAAGGCCGCCCCGGCCAGCGCCAGGCCGCCGAGCCGCTGCGCCTCGGTGCGGATCCGGGCGACCCGCTGCTGGTGGCCGACGGGGTACTGCGGCAGGCCGGCCGGCCAGCGGGTGACCTCGGTGGCGTACGGCACGGCGGTCAGGCCGACCGCCTCCCGCAGGTCGTCGAGGGAGCGCCGGACCAGCTCGGCGTCGTCCAACCCGAGGGCGGCCTCCTCGCGGTAGCGGCCGAGCGAGGTGCGCAGCAGGAAGGCCTGCGGGGCGGACTCGGCCAGCCAGCCCCACTTCTGGCTGGAGAAAGTGGCGGCCTTGATCTGGCGGCCGTCCACCGGCGGCACCAGGAAGCCACTGCCGGGCGGCGGTTCGGGCAGGTCGGCGCAGTGGAAGGCCATCGTGACCAGGGCCATGCCGGCGTACTCGACGGCGGCCAGCTCGGCGGCGGCGGCCGGGGCCTCACGAGCCAGCAGCCGGGCGGCGACCGGGGCCGGCACGGCGAGAACCACCGCGTCGCAGGCCTCGCCGTCCACCGACCAGCCGTGGGGGGTGCGGCGCAGCTCGGTCACCGGGGAGTTCAGCCGCAGCTCGACACCGGCCCGCACGCAGGCCTCGGCGACCGCGACCGGCAGGGTGCCGATCCCGCCGGGCAGGCCGGCGAAGACCGGGCCGCCCGACACGCTGGGGGTCCTCCCGGCCGGAGGCTGGGGGAGGTCCAGCAGCTTGTGCACGCCCTCGACCAGCGAGCCGCCGCCCTGGGCGACGGCGAGCAGTTGGGGCACCGCGGCGCGCAGCGAGATCTCCTCGGCGCGGCCCGCGTAGACCCCGCCGAGCAGCGGCTCGACGAGCCGGTCCACCACCTCCTGGCCGAGCCGCTCGGCCACATAGGCGCCGATCGCGACGTCGTCGCCCACCTCGGTGGGCTTTTCGTCGCGCACCCGGTCCAGGCCGGCCGCGCTGAGCACCCCGGAGGCGGCCAGTGCGTCCAGATCGCCCGGCACGCCCATCAGTTGACCGCCCGGCAGCGGACGCAGCGCGCCCCGGGTCCAGACCGCGGCCTTGGCGGCGGTGGGGGCCACCAGCTGTTCGCCGAGGCCGACTTCGCGGGCCAGCCCGACCGCCTCCGGACGGCGGGCCAGCATCGACTCGGCGCCGAGGTCGACCCGCACCCCGCCGACCTCGCCGCTGCGCAGCTTGCCGCCCAGCCGGTCGCCCGCCTCGCGCAGCACGACCCGGGCACGCGGTGGTCCGCCGGCCGCGCCGCCCAGGTAGGCGGCGGCGGCCAGGCCGGCGATCCCGCCGCCGATCACGACGGCCTTGGGCAGTGGTTCAGCCATGAGCGGTTCAGCCATGCTTCGCAGTCTCGCAGAGCTTACGAAGTGCGCCGTCAGCGGGCGCTGGCCTCGTGCACGAAGGCGACCAGGCGGCTGAGCGCGTCCGGGTCCATGCTCGGCAGCACGCCGTGGCCCAGGTTGAAGATGTGGCCGCTGGTGCTCAGCGAGGAGGCCGCGTGCAGCACCTCGCGGGCCTTGGTCTCCACCACCTTGGTGGGGGCGAAGAGCACCGCCGGGTCGAGGTTGCCCTGCAGCGCCTTGTCGGCGCCGACCCGGGCGGAGGCCACGTCCAGCGGCACCCGCCAGTCCACCCCGACCACGTCGGCGCCGGCCTTGCCCATCAGGCCGAGCAGCTCGCCGGTGCCGACGCCGAAGTGGATCCGCGGCACGCCGTACTCGGCGACCGACTCGAAGACCTGGGTGCTGGCCGGCATGACGGAGCGCCGGTAGTCGTCGGGCGCCAGCGAGCCCACCCAGGAGTCGAAGAGCTGCACGGCGGAGGCGCCGGCCTCGATCTGCACCTTGAGGAAGGCGGAGGTGATCACCGCGAGCCGGTCCACCAGCTCGGCCCAGAGCTCCGGCTCGCCGTACATCATGGCCTTGGTCCGCTCGTGGTTCTTCGACGGACCGCCCTCGACCAGGTAGCTGGCCAGGGTGAACGGGGCGCCCGCGAAGCCGATCAGCGGGGTGCTGCCGAGCTCGTCGACCAGCAGGCCGACCGCCTCGGTGACGTAGGGGACGTCGCCCGGCTCCAGCGGGCGCAGCCGCTGCAGGTCGGCCTTGGTGCGGATCGGGTCGGCGATCACCGGGCCGACGCCGGCCTTGATGTCGACGTCGATGCCGATCGCCTTGAGCGGCACCACGATGTCGCTGAAGAAGATCGCCGCGTCCACCTTGTGCCGGCGGACCGGCTGCAGGGTGATCTCCTTGACCAGCTCGGGACGCATGCAGGAGTCCAGCATCGGGATGCCCTCGCGCACCTTGAGGTACTCGGGCAGCGAGCGGCCGGCCTGCCGCATGAACCAGACCGGGGTGTGCGGCACCGGCTCGTGCCGGCAGGCGCGCAGGAAGGCGGAGTCGTACGCGGCGCTGCGGTGCGCGGCGGGCTGGGCTGCGGTCGTCTCACTCACCCCCTCATCCTCCCACGCGCCATGGACGCCACCGGCCCCGGACGGCCGCAGGAAGATCCTTTTCTGCGCCGGCGCTGCGTGCCGGTCCTGGGGGAACTGCCGCGCAGGGCCTAGTCTTCAGCTCATGGCATCGGTCGGTGGGAACCCCGCGCAGCACGGCGGAACGAACAAGGAGTCGGCTTCCTCCCCCGCGGCGGAGCCGCCGGCCGACGTCTTCCGCAGTGTTGTCGAGACGCTCGCGGCCCTGCCGGTGCGTCCCGAGGTCCAGTTGTCGCCGGCGCCGGCACCGCGTCGGCTGGCCCCCTTCAGCTGGGCGGTGACCGCCACGGTCGAGGTGGACGGCGAGGAGCTGGCCGACGGGCGGTTCGTGCTGCTGTACGACCCGGCGGGCCAGGAGGCCTGGCACGGCGAGTTCCGGGTGGTCACCATGACCCGGGCCGAGCTGGAGCCGGAGATCGCCGGTGATCCGATGCTGGGCGAGGTCGGCTGGTCCTGGCTGATGGACGCGTTGCAGGCGCACGGCGCCGGGTACGCGGAGCCGGGCGGCACGGTGACCCATGCCGCCTCGCAGTTCTTCGGCGCGCTGTCGGACCGTCCGGACAGCACCGAGATCGAGCTGCGGGCCTCCTGGACGCCGGCCGACGGCCGGTTCGAGCGGCATCTGACGGCCTGGGCGGACCTGCTGTGCGTCTGCGCCGGGCTGCCGCCGACGGTGCCCGCGCCGCTGCCGCCGACCGACACCGCATCACTCGGCGGAGTGGTCCCGATGCCCGCGCGGCGCCGCCCCCGATCACACTGAAGGCTGACGGCCATTCAGGGCCGCCCCACCCCGGGTACCCCCTGCTCACGGGCATGACGGGCCGTCAATCAATCGCCCTGGCCTGACCGTTTCGTGCCGCTTCTGAGCGGTTCTGACCGTTTTCTGGGCATGTCGCATCAATCATCCGCTCGATTCGTCCGTATTGTGACTCACTAGATCGTGATCATTCGCTAAAGCCGGGCACGGATGATGCCGAAGCAGTCTGTGACCCTTTAAACACGCGGAACACTCCGACTCCTTCGCCCATCGGGGTTCCGTCCGCCACTCCCCTCAGGAGGCACGGTGTCGGTCCTGCTAGAGCACCCCGCAAACGTGGTCGCCTACCGCCCGACCAAGCCCACCGCGATGGTGGTGATCGCCGACCCCCGGGTCCGCAGCACCGTCACGCGTCATCTGTGGGCACTCGGGGTGCGCGACGTCATCGAGGTTTCGTCGATCGCGGAGGCCCGGCCGCGGGTCTCCACGCCCCGGGACATCTGCGTGGCCGATGTCCACCTGCCCGACGGTTCGGGCCTGACCATCCTGGCGGAGACCCGGGCCGCGGGCTGGCCCAACGGCCTGGCGCTGTCCGCCGCCGACGACATCGGCGCGGTGCGCAGCGCGCTGGCCGGGGGCGTCAAGGGCTATGTGGTCACCGGCACCCGTACCAATGTCGCGATGCCGGGCCGCCCCGGGCTGCCGCTGGGCGCGGCCGGCCTGGCGGGACGGATGCGCCGGCCCGGCATCCCCGGCGCCCCCGGCCACCTGGGCGCGCCCGGTGGTCCCGGTGCCCCGGGAGCGCCCGGCGCGGCGCCGGCCGCCTACCGCGAGCTGTCCGGCCGCGAGGTGGAGGTGCTGCGGCTGGTTGCGGAGGGCCAGTCCAACAAGGCGATCGGTGTCGCGATGGGCCTGTCGGCGCTGACGGTGAAGAGCCACCTGGCCCGGATCGCGCGCAAGCTGGGCACCGGGGACCGGGCCGGCATGGTCGCGGTCGCGCTGCGCACCGGCATCATCCACTGAGCGTCCGCTCGCGGTCCGGAGGAACGTTTCCTCCGGACCGCCATCGGCATTCGAGCAGGTCCGCGCCTGACGATCAGGGTCCCCCCAGCGGGGGGCGTCGTACTCTTGGTGGGTGACCGACGCCGCTGAAGCCATCGCCGTAGAGACCGCCCCGGTGCCGCTGCTCGAACCTCGGGAGGGACTGCCACCGGTGGTCGCCGACCAGGCGGGGCTGGCCGAGGTGCTCGCGGCCTTCGCGGCGGGCACCGGTCCGGTCGCGGTCGACGCCGAGCGGGCCTCCGGCTACCGCTACGGCCAGCGTGCCTATCTAATCCAGCTGCGCCGGGCCGGCGCCGGCACCGCGCTGATCGACCCGATCGCCTGCCCCGATCTGAGCGGGCTCGGCGAGGCGCTGGCCGACACCGAGTGGGTGGTGCACGCCGCCACCCAGGACCTGCCCTGCCTGGCCGAGGTCGGAATGCGCCCGTCGCGGCTCTTCGACACCGAGCTGGCCGGCCGGATCGCGGGCTTCCCCCGGGTCGGGCTCGGCCCGATGACCGAGAACGTGCTCGGCTACCGGCTGGCCAAGGAGCACTCCGCGGTGGACTGGTCCACCCGCCCGCTGCCCGAGCCCTGGCTGAAGTACGCCGCCCTGGACGTCGAGGTGCTGGTCGACCTGCGCGACGCCCTGGAGGCCGAGCTGACCGGGCAGGGCAAGCTCGAATGGGCGCTGGAGGAGTTCGCGGCGATCGTGGCCGCGCCCCGGCCGGCCCCCCGGGTGGACCCCTGGCGCCGCACCTCCGGCCTGCACAAGATCCGCCGCCGCCGGCAGCTGGCCGCGGTGCGCGAGCTGTGGCAGACCCGCGACCGGCTGGCCCAGGAGCGCGACGTCTCCCCCGGCCGGGTGCTCTCGGACGCGGCGATCGTGGCCGCCGCGCTGGCCATGCCGGCCAACCTCGGCGCCCTGCAGGCGGTGGCCGGCTTCGGCCCCCGGGTGCACCGGCGCCAGCTGGAGCAGTGGCTGGCCGCGCTGGACCGGTCCCGGGCGGTCCCCGAGACCGAGCTGCCGCCGGCCGCCGCCCCGCACGAGGGCCCGCCGCCGCCGCGGGCCTGGGCCGAGAAGGACCCGGTGGCCGCCGCCCGGCTGTCCGGTGCCCGGGCCGCGGTGTCCGAGCTGGCCGAGAAGCTGAAGCTGCCGGCCGAGAACCTGATCACTCCGGAGCTGGTCCGGCGGGTTTCCTGGGAGCCGCCGGCCGAGCCGACCGTCCCGGCCGTGGGCGGTGCGCTGCGGGCACTCGGGGCGCGCGGCTGGCAGGTCGAGCTGGTGGCCCCGGTGGTGGCCCAGGCCTTCGTCAAGGCCGCCGAGAGCCAGGCCTGAGCCCGTACCGGGCCGGCCCGGCGGACGTGGCGGGGGACACAGCCGACTCGGGTGACCCGGCCCTGGGCAAGTTGGTTACCGACCAGTAGCATGACCGGTGAAGCAGCGCTGCTCGTTTTGCGAGCGCATCTCTGCGCACCATGCCATGTCCCCTGGGAGGAGAGCCCCCGTGCCTCGTACCTCGCGGGACGTCGTCTTCGTCGACGGCGTCCGCACCCCGTTCGGCAAGGCCGGCCCGAAGGGCATCTACCACGAGACCCGCGCCGACGACCTGGTCGTCAAGTGCATCCGGGAGCTCGTGCGCCGCAACCCGGACCTGCCCGTCGAGCGCATCGACGAGGTCGCCGTCGCGGCGACCACGCAGATCGGCGACCAGGGTCTGACCATCGGCCGCACCGCCGCGCTGCTGGCGGGCCTGCCCAAGTCGGTGCCCGGCTACGCCATCGACCGGATGTGCGCCGGCGCCATGACCGCCGTCACCAGCATCGCGGGCGGCATCGCCTTCGGCGCCTACGACATCGCCGTGGCCGGCGGCGTCGAGCACATGGGCCGGCACCCGATGGGCGAGGGCGTGGACCCGAACCCGCGCTTCGTCTCCGAGAAGCTGGTCGACGAGTCCGCCCTGTTCATGGGCATGACCGCCGAGAACCTGCACGACCGCTTCCCGCACATCACCAAGGAGCGCTGCGACGCCTACGCGGTGCGCTCCCAGGAGAAGGCCGCCAAGGCGTACGCCAACGGCGACATCCAGCCCGACCTGGTGCCGATCGCGATCCGCAACACCAACCCCGAGGTCGGCGAGACCGGCTGGGGCCTGGCCACGGTCGACGAGCCGCTGCGCCCGGGCACCACGATGGAGTCGCTGGCCGGCCTGAAGACCCCGTTCCGCCCGCACGGCAACATCACCGCCGGTAACGCGGCCGGCCTGAACGACGGCGCCACCGCCTCGCTGCTGGCCGCCGAGGACGTCGCCCGCGAGCTCGGCCTGCCGGTCAAGATGCGCCTGGTCTCCTACGCCTTCGTCGGCGTGGAGCCCGAGGTGATGGGCATCGGCCCGGTGCCGGCCACCGAGAAGGCGCTGGCCAAGGCCGGTCTGACCATCGAGGACATCGGCGCGTTCGAGATCAACGAGGCCTTCGCCGTGCAGGTGCTGGCCATGCTCGACCACTTCGGCATCGCCGACGACGACGAGCGGGTCAACCCCTTCGGTGGCGCGATCGCCTTCGGCCACCCGCTGGCCTCCTCCGGCGTCCGTCTGATGAACCAGCTGGCCCGCCGCTTCGAGCAGCGCCCGGACGTCCGCTACGGCATCACCTCCATGTGCATCGGTTTCGGCATGGGCGGGACCGTCATCTGGGAGAACCCGCACTTCGAGGGTGGTAAGTGACCATGACGAGCACCACTGAGCTGCTGACCCGCGGCGCCGAGCTGTTCCCCGGCGAGGTCGTCACCACCGCGCACGTGCGTCACCTGGACCTGCCGCTGCAGGCCGGCAAGCTGGCCGTGATCACCCTGGACAACGGCTTCGACCACACCAAGCCGACCACCTTCGGCCCGGGCTCGCTGCTGAAGCTCTCCGAGGCGCTGGACCAGGTCGAGGCCGAGGCCGCCGAGGGCAAGATCGTCGCCGTCGCGATCACCGGCAAGCCGTTCATCTTCGCGGTCGGCGCCGACCTCAAGGGCGTCGAGCTGCTCAAGGAGCACAGCGACGCGCTGGCCATCGGCAAGGGCGGCCACGAGGTCTTCAAGCGGATCGCCGCGCTGCCGGTGCCGAGCTTCGCGTTCTACAACGGCGCCGCAATGGGCGGCGGTGTCGAGGTGGGTCTGCACTGCACCTACCGCACCGTCAGCTCCGGTGTGCCGGCCTTCTCGCTGCCCGAGGTCTTCCTCGGCCTGGTCCCCGGCTGGGGCGGTTGCACCATCCTGCCGAACCTGGTCGGCCCGGCCAACGCGGTCAAGGTCATCATCGAGAACTCGATGGCCCAGAACAAGCAGCTCAAGGGCAAGGAGGTGTTCGAGCTCGGCATCGCGGACGCGATCTTCGAGCCGGCCGACTTCCTGGAGCAGTCGATCCTGTGGGCCGCCAAGGTCCTCAAGGGCGAGGTCGTCGTCGAGCGCCCGGAGATCGACCGGGGCGAGAACTGGGACCAGTGCATCGCCTGGGGCCGGGCCGTCGCCGACGGCAAGGTGCACGGCGCCGCGCCGGCCGCCTACCGCGCGCTGGACATCATGGCCGCTGCCAAGGACGCCAGCATTGGGGATGCAGCCAGTCTGCAGAAGGGCTTCGACGCCGAGGACCAGGCGCTGGCCGACCTGATCATGGGTGGCGAGCTGCGGGCCGGCATCTACTCGTTCAACCTGGTGCAGCGCCGGGCCAAGAAGCCGTTCGGCGCCCCGGACAAGTCGCTGGCCCGCCCGGTCTCCAAGGTCGGCGTGGTCGGTGCCGGTCTGATGGCCTCCCAGCTGGCGCTGCTCTTCGCCCGCCGCCTCGAGGTGCCGGTGGTCCTCACCGACATCGACCAGGCGCGGATCGACAAGGGCGTCGGCTACGTCCACGGCGAGATCGACAAGCTGCTGGCCAAGGGCCGGGTCAACCAGGACAAGGCCAACAAGCTCAAGGGCCTGGTCAGCGGCCACCTGGACAAGGCGACCGCCTTCGGCGACGCGGACTTCGTGATCGAGGCCGTGTTCGAGGAGATGGGCGTCAAGCAGAACGTCTTCGCCGAGCTGGAGGCCGTGGTCTCGCCGACCGCGATCCTGGCCACCAACACCTCCTCGCTGTCGGTCACCGAGATGGCCTCCAAGCTGCAGCACCCGGAGCGCGTGGTCGGCTTCCACTTCTTCAACCCGGTCGCGATCCTGCCGCTGCTGGAGATCGTCCGGGCCGAGAAGACCGACGACGCCTCGCTGGCCACCGCCTTCGCGGTCGCCAAGAAGCTGAAGAAGACGGCCGTGCTCACCAAGGACGCCCCGGCGTTCGTGGTGAACCGGATCCTGACCCGCTTCATGGGCGAGATCCAGAACATCATCGACGAGGGCACCTCGTTCGAGACCGTCGAGAAGGCCGTGCAGCCGCTCGGCCTGCCGATGTCCCCGATCGCGCTGCTCGAGCTGGTCGGCCCGGCCATCGCGCTGCACGTCTCGGAGACCCTGCACGGCGCCTTCCCGGAGCGCTTCACCGTCTCCGAGAACCTCGCCAAGGTGGTCAAGGCCGGCAAGCGCGGCTTCTACATCTGGCAGGACGGCCGGCAGGTGCTCGACCCCGAGGTGCTGGAGCTGCTCTCCTTCGGCGACAGCGCGCTCACCGAGGAGCAGGTCCGCGAGCGGGCGCTGAACGCGGTCGCCCAGGAGATCGGCCTGATGCTGGACGAGGGCGTGGTCGGCGAGGCGCAGGACATCGACCTGTGCATGATCACCGGCGCCGGCTGGCCCTTCCACCTGGGCGGGATCACCCCGTACCTGGACCGCGAGGGCGTCTCCGAGCGGGTGAACGGCAAGCGCTTCCTGGCCCCCGGCCTGGCCAGCGTGCCGGCCTGAGCCTGACCCGGCTCCGGTAGCGACAGCGGGCGCCTTCCTCCGAACCGGGGGAAGGCGCCCGTTCGCGTCTGTGCTCAGGCCGTCCCGGTATACACCCAAACCGGACAAAGAGCATAATGCCGTTAGGCCAAGCGGTTCAGACTTGCACACTCGAAGGAGGCGAGTCGTATGGCCGACGTCTCACATCGAACGGGTGATATGCGCACCCATCCGGACATCGCGGAGATGCGCGACCGGTACGCACGCATGATGGACGGGCCGTCCGGAGTCGCCGTGGACGGCCTGGTCGTCCTCGCCGGCCTCTACCTGGCGATCTCGCCCTACGTGGTGCACTTCAGTGCCGCCAGCCATGAGCTGGTGGTCACCAACCTGATCCTCGGCATCGGCATCGCCGCTCTCGGGCTCTGCCTCACCCTCGCCCCGGCCCGGATGTTCGGGCTGACCTGGGCGATGTTCGCGACCGGCGTGTTCCTGATCATCTCCCCGTGGGTGGTGACCGTCGGCCACACCGCGACCCGGGGCATCATCTGGAACCAGGTGGTGATCGGGGCCGTCACCTGTCTGCTCGCCCTCACCGCGGGCGGAGTGATGGGCAGCCGGCGCCGCCGAGCCTGATCCCCGTCCAACCCGAAAGGACCTGCCCGGCCGCGAACGGCCGGGCAGGTCCTTCGGTGTGAGGCGGTATCAGCCGGGGTGAGGCGGTGTCAGGCCTCGACGGTCTGGGCGACGTCCAGCCGGGCGACCAGCGCCGTCACCTGACGGGCGATGTCGGGGCCGGTCAGGCCGATCTCGGCGAGGATCTCCTCGCGCTTGGCGTGGTCCAGGAACTCCTGCGGGATGCCGAAGTCGCGCAGCGGCAGGTCCACCTCGGCGTCGCGCAGCGCCTGGGCGACGGCCGCGCCGACCCCGCCGGCCCGCCCGTTGTCCTCGACCGTCACCACCACGCGGTGTTCGGCGGCCAGGCCGGGCAGCGCCGGGTCCACCGGCTTGACCCAGCGCGGGTCGACGACGGTGGCGGTGATCCCCTGGGCGTCCAGCAGCGCGGCGGCCTCCAGGCAGATCGGAGCCAGCGCGCCGACCGAGACGATCAGCACATCGGCCCGCTTCTCGCCCTCGACCGGCGACTCGGTCGAGCCGTGCAGCACGTCCATGCCGCCGATCCGGCCGAGCGCGGCCACCGCCGGGCCGACCGCGCCCTTGGAGAAGCGCACCACCGTCGGCGCGTCCTTGACCTCGACGGCCTCGCGCAGCTGGGCCCGCAGCTGCTCGGCGTCACGCGGGGCGGCCAGCCGCAGACCGGGCACCACCTGAAGGATCGACATGTCCCACATGCCGTTGTGCGAGGCGCCGTCGGTGCCGGTGACGCCGGCCCGGTCCAGCACGAAGGTGACGCCCAGCTTGTGCAGGGCGACGTCCATCAGCACCTGGTCGAAGGCCCGGTTGAGGAAGGTCGCGTAGACCGCGACCACCGGGTGCAGCCCGGCGGTGGCCAGACCGGCGGCCGAGACCGCGGCGTGCTGCTCGGCGATGCCGACGTCGAAGGTGCGCTTCGGGAAGGCCTTGGCGAACGGCGCCAGGCCCACCGGGTGCAGCATCGCGGCGGTGATCGCCACGATGTCCTTGCGCTCCCGGCCGAGCTCCACCATCTCCTCGCCGAAGACCGAGGTCCAGTCCTTGCCCGAGGTCTTCACCGGCAGGCCGGTGTCCGGGTGGATCACGCCGACCGCGTGGAAGCGGTCCTCCTCGTTGTTGAGCGCCGCGTGGTAGCCGCGGCCCTTCTCGGTGATGACGTGCACGATCACCGGGCCGCCGAAGCCGCGGGCCTTGCCCAGCGCCGACTCCAGCGCGCCGATGTCGTGGCCGTCGATCGGGCCGAGGTACTTCAGGCCGAGGTCCTCGAACATGCCTTGCGGGGCGATGAAGTCCTTCAGGCCCTTCTTGGCACCGTGCAGCGCGCCGGCCAGCCCCTCGCCGATCACCGGAGTGCGCTGCAGCGCCTCCTTGCCCCAGCTGAGGAAGCGCTCGTAGCCCTGGGTGGCGCGCAGCGTGGTGAGGTGGTTGGCCAGGCCGCCGATGGTCGGCGAGTAGGAGCGCTCGTTGTCGTTGACCACGATGACCAGCGGGCGGTCCTGGGCCTCGGCGATGTTGTTGAGGGCCTCCCAGGCCATGCCGCCGGTGAGCGCGCCGTCGCCGGTGACCGCGACCACCGGGCAGTCCTTGTGGCCGAGCAGCTGGTTGGCCTTGGCGATGCCGTCGGCGTAACCCAGCACGGTGGAGGCGTGCGAGTTCTCGATCACGTCGTGCTCGGACTCGACCCGGGACGGGTAGCCGGACAGGCCGCCCTTCATCTTCAGCCGGCTGAAGTCCTGACGGCCCGTCAGCAGCTTGTGGACGTAACTCTGGTGGCCGGTGTCGAAGAGGATCCGCTCGCGCGGCGAGTCGAAGACCCGGTGCAGCGCGATGGTGAGCTCCACCACTCCGAGGTTGGGGCCCAGGTGCCCGCCGGTCTTGGAGACCTCCTCGATCAGGAAGGTGCGGATCTCCTCGGCGAGGGCAGCCAGCTGCCCCGGGGTGAGCCGGTCGAGATCGCGCGGCCCCCGAATGCGGGTCAGCAAGGACACCCGTTCCTCCTTCTGTCGGTGTGGGTGCGAGCGGGCTCTCGGCCCGCTCGACTGGTCGAGTCTAATGTCCGCCGGTGCGGCGCCTCGCGCCGGGAGCATGTCTGCGGGGCGTGCAAAAGCCCGGAACGCGCCCCCGCACGCCAGCGCTGATCGGCTGGCGTGCGGCAGGCGCGTCCCGGGCGCGCGGCAGGTCAGCCGCGCCCGGAGGTCTTCTGGGTGCGGCGCGAGACCGAGTCCAGGACCACCGCGGCCAGCAGCACCGCGCCGGTGATCATGTACTGGATCGACTGGCTGGTGTTCTGCATGTCCAGGCCGACCATGATGGCCTCGATCACCAGCGTGCCCAGCAGCGCCGACCAGGCGTTGCCGCGACCGCCGAACAGGCTGGTGCCGCCGATGACCGCCGCCGCGATGGCGTCCATCAGGACGTTGCCGCCGCCCAGCAGCTTGTCGGCGGAGCCCTGCTGCGAGGCGAGGAACAGACCGCCGACCGCGGCCAGACCGGCCGAGATCATGTAGACCGTGATCCGCACCCGGGACACGCTGATGCCGGCCCGGCGGGCCGCCTCGATGCCGCCGCCGACCGCGAACACCTGGCGGCCGTAGCGGGTGCGGCGCAGCACGAAGTCCGAGCCGATCACCACGGCGAGCAGGACCACCAGCGCCAGCGGCAGGCCGCGGTCCTGGTTGAACATGTAGGCCACCCCGAAGGCGAGCACGGCCAGCGCGGCGGCCCGCACCGTGATCTCGGTGACCGAGCGGGCCGGCAGCCCGGCCTGGCGGCGGTTCTTCGCCCCCAGCAGCGCGGCGATCAGGTAGCCGGCCACACCGACGACGGCCACGCCGTAGGCGACGGCGACATCGTTGAAGAAGTAGTTGTCCAGCTTGGCGATCACGCCGTCCGGAATGTTGTTGAGGGTGCCCTTCGAGCCCATCACCTCGCCCTGCAGACCGTTCCAGGCGAGGAAGCCGGCCAGCGTGACCACGAAGGCCGGCACGCCCAGCTTGGCGAAGAAGAAGCCGTGCAGCGCACCGATGACCAGCGCGCAGCCGACGGCGAGCAGCATGGCCAGCCACTCGTTGAGGCCGTGTTGAACGGCGGCCACCGCGGCGATCGCCGCCGAGGCGCCGGCCAGCGAGCCGAGCGACAGGTCGATCTCGCCGAGCAGCAGCACGAAGACGATGCCGACGGCTATCAGGCCGGGGCCGGCGAGGTAGAGGGCGATGTTGGAGAGGTTGCCGGCGGTGAGGAACCGGCTGTTCAGCGACTGGAAGATGATCGCGATCAGGATCAGCCCGAGCACCACCGGCAGCGAGCCGAGGTCGCCGCTGCGCACCTTGCGCTGGAACTCGCCGAGGTAGCCGCTCAGGCCCTGCTCGCGGACCAGCAGCCGGGGGTCGACGGCCGGCGCGGCGGGGGAGGACTGCGTGGTCATCTGGGTTGCCTTCTGGGGGGTGGCGGGGTTGCTCACTTGGCGGCCTCCGACTCGGCGGTGTGCGCACTGTGCTGGTCGGTCGCGTTCGCACTGTGCTGGTCGGTCGCGTTCGCACTGTGCTGATCGGTCGCGTTCGCGACGCGGGCCTGACGGCGGGTCACCGCGTTGTCGGTGGCGCCGGTGATGGCCGAGATGATGGTTTCGTGGCTGGTGTCCGCGATCTTGAAGACACCGTTGTTGCGGCCCAGCCGCAGCACCGCGACCTGGTCGGCGACGGCGCGCACATCGGCCATGTTGTGGCTGATCAGGATCACCCCGAGGCCGCGGTCCCGGAGCCGCTCGACCAGGTCGAGCACCTGGGCGGTCTGCTCCACGCCGAGCGCGGCTGTGGGCTCGTCCAGGATGACGATCTTGGGGTCGCCGATCAGCGCGCGGGCGATGGCGACCACCTGGCGCTGGCCGCCGGAGAGCGCCGCGACCGGGATCCGCACGCTGGGGATCCGGATGGAGAGCGTGTCGAGCAGCTCCTTGGCCTTCTTCTCCATGGCCACCTCGTCCAGCCGGCCGCCGCGCAGCAGCTCGCGGCCGAGGAAGAGGTTGGCGACCACGTCGAGGTTGTCGCAGAGCGCGAGGTCCTGGTAGACGGTCGCGACGCCGAGCGCCGTGGCGTCCTGAGGGCGGGTCAGGGTGACCTTGCGGCCCTCCCACTCGATGCCGCCCTCGTCGATCGTGTACACCCCGGCGATCGTCTTGACCAGGGTGGACTTGCCGGCGCCGTTGTCGCCGACCAGGGCGACCACCTGTCCGGCGTGTACTTCGAGGTCGACGCCGGTGAGGACCTGCACGGCGCCGAACCGCTTGGAGACGTTGTGCAAGGCGAGGACGGGTGTGTCGGACTGAACCATTCGTGGCTCCTTCGGGGTCGTCAAAAGGGGCGCACGTGGCTCTACTGGGAGGCCGGGTACGCCGGAGTGGCGCGCGGGGCGCCGGCCGGACCACTGCTCGGGCTCCGGCCGGCTCCCGCCGGGTGAAGGGGCTTCGGTTACTGCAGGTGGGCGTCCTGGCAGGCCTGCGCGTACTGCGCGGTGCAGATGTCCGAGACCTTGTAGAGGCCGTCGGCGATCACGGTGTCCTTGATGTTGTCCTTGGTCACCACGACCGGGGTGAGCAGCAGGGAGGGGACGTTGGTGCCGTCGCTGCTGGTGGTGGCGGTGGCGACGCTGGTGACGTCCACGTTGTGCAGCAGGTTGACCGCGATGGTGGCGGCGCCCTCGGCCTCCGGCTTGTAGGCCTTGTAGATGGTGTAGGCCTGGTCACCGGTGAGGATGCGCTGGATGGCGTCGGAGGCCGCGTCCTGGCCGCCGACCGGCACGCTGATGCCCTGGGCCTTGAGCGCGGTGATGATGGCGGCGGCCATGCCGTCGTTGGCGGAGTAGACGGCCTGGAAGCCGTTCTTGCCCAGCGAGGTGATCGCGGCGCCCATCTTCTGGCTGGCCACAGTGGGCTTCCACTCGCCGGACTGCTCGTAGACGATCTTGCCCACGGCGCCGTCCAGCACCTTGTGGGCGCCCGCCTTGAACTGACCGGCGTTCGGGTCGTTGTCGTCGCCGTTGATCATGACGACGTTGGCGGCCTTGGCGTTGGCGCCCAGCGCCTTCACCAGCGCCTGGCCCTGCAGCTCGCCGACCTTCTCGTTGTCGAAGGAGATGTAGGCGGAGACCGGGCCGGCGGCGAGCCGGTCGTAGGCGATGACCTTGACGCCCTTCTTCTGCGCGTCGGTGACCCAGGAGGCGGTGCCCGTGGCGTTCACCGGGTCGAGCATGATCACCTTGACGCCCTGCGAGACCAGGGTGTCGAACTGCTGCTTCTGGGTCGTGGCATCGCCGTTGGCGTTGTTGTACTTGACCGTGCAGTCAGCGCACAGCGACTTGACCTTGGCCTCGATGAGCGGCTTGTCGAACGACTCGTAGCGGACCGACGAGGAGTTCTCGGGGAGGAGCAGCCCGATGGTCTTGTTGTCTCCCGAGCTCGCGGAGTTGGAGCTGCTGCCACCGGCCTTGCCACAGGCGGCCATGGTGAGAGCCATCGAAACCGCGGCGGTACCGATGACGACGCGACGCATCATTGCGTTCATGTTGGGGGAGCCTCCCTGACGGAGCCGCAACGTTGCGGCGAGGTGGAAGGAGTCAACCCCCCACCTTGCCGCGTCGTCAACATATGAACCCAGGCCTGCAGGGATCCAAATGTTTTCGTTACCTTCCTGAAGGCTAAGCCGAGACCAAACTGCCCGATCCTGTCCCGTTTTCGTCCCCCTTGGGAGGGACTGCCGAAGCGTCAGGCACGCGCCGCCGCAGCCTGCGAGGCGTGTCCGATTGCCCCGGTTTCGCCCATCTCGCTCATCACCAGGGCGAGGGCGCCGAGCACCTCCGCGCGACCGCCCAAGGTACCGGGCACGATCGAGAGCTGACGCGCCGCCGAGGGGATCGCATAGCGCGCCACCGAGTCCCTGATCGGAGAAAGTACCAGCTCACCGGCCTCGGCGAGGTCGCCGCCGAGGATCACCCGACGGGGATTCAGCAGATTGCACAGGGTCGCCACACCGGTGCCGATCTGCCGCCCGGCGTCCGCGATCACCCGCCGGCAGCCCAGGTCGCCCTGCTGGGCCAGCCGGACCACCTCGGACAACGTCAACTCGCGCTGGTGACTAGCGTTCAAAAGGTTGAGCAGATAGCGGGATCCGACGAAGGTCTCCAGGCAGCCGCGGTTGCCGCAGCGGCAGACCGGCCCGGACTCGTCCAGCGTGATGTGGCCGATCTCACCGGCGGTGCCGCCCGGCCCCCGGTAGATCTGCCCGTTGATGACCAGTCCGGAGCCCACCCCGCTGGCCACCTTGATGTAGGCCAGGTCGGCCAGCCCGCGCCCGGCCCCCCAGACCAGCTCGCCCAGCGCACCCAGGTTGGCGTCGTTGTCGACGTGCACCGGCATGCCGAGGCGCTGGGACAGCTCCCGGCCCGGCGCGATCCCGGTCCACCCCGGCAGGATCGCGGTGGAGCCGAGCGCCCCGGTCTCCACGTCGATCGGCCCGGGCACCCCGAGGCCCACCCCGATCACCTTGTCCGGCCGGAACCCGGCCTGCTCCAGCAGCCGCTCCACCAGCGCCTCGGCCCGGGCGAAGCCCTGCTCAGCGGAGACGTCCACGTTCATCGGCTCGCTCTCCTCGGCGAGCACCCGGTGCGCCAGGTTGCCGACCGCGACCCGCAGATGGGAGTGGCCGAAGTCGACGCCGACCACGATCCCGGCGTCCCCGCTCAGCGAGACGCTGCGGGCCCGCCGCCCGCCCGAGGAGGTGTCGGCCACCACCACCGTGCCGCTCTCCTTGAGCTCGCGCACGATGTTGGAGACCGTCGCCGCGGAGAGTCCGGTGGTGCGGGCGATCTCTGCCTGGGTCAGCGAGCCGGCCATCCGGACCGCGCGCAGCACGCGCTCGAGATTGGCGCGGTGCAGCGAGGACTGCGAACCCGGCGTGTCCATGGACATGAATTACCCTCCTCAGGGCCCGGGAACCCGACCGTTCCCGCCCCACGCCGCGCCGTTGCGGCGGAGCTCGCGACTGTTATTCGCGCACTCGCCTCCGGGCCCTGGTAACCGGTGTCAACACTCGTCACGCCCACGCTCCCTCGTTCCTCGGTCGCGCAGTCGCTCGTCGCTTTCGACACCGGCGGGCCCTTCGGCTCGGCGCGGGAAGTTCACCTTCAACTTGTGAACTCTATGCCGAGAGCGGTGGTGCGCGCGCTCCCGCCCGGCCCGGCCGCCCCGAGCGCAGGCTCGGGCCCTTCGGCAGCCGCCGAATGGTCCACCTCTACGATGTCCCTTATTCCCACCCGCCTCCTCAGCCTCCAGCGCCGCATTGGCCTGGACCAGGCGGACCACTCACGATCGATGACGGGGACTCATATGGCAGGCGATCAGCCGGACCAGAAGACCCAGCTTGACGGAGCGTCGGTGCCGGCGCCGGGCCAGCCGGCCGGCCCCAGTGCCGCGGACGTCAGCTACCAGCCGACCGAGCTGGCCTTCCCAGCGCAGCCGCCTGCCGGTGCCGCACCCGCGGCACCCGCCACACCGCCCCCGCCCGCCGGCGCCCCGGCCGGCCCGTACGACCCGCAGGCCGGCGGCTACGGCTACCCGCAGGCCGCCCAGCCCTACCCGACCCCGGCGCCGGCACCGCAGGCCGGCTACCCCGGCTACGCCCAGCCCCAGCCCGGCTTCCAGCAGGCCGCCACCCCGCCCCCCGGCTACGCCTACCCCGGCGCACCGGGCGCCCCCGCCCCCACCAAGCAGCGCAACCCGGTGATGGTGTTCGGCGCGATCGCCGGCAGCGTGCTGGCGGTCGGCATCGTGATCGGGCTGATCGTGCTGTTCAGCGGCCCCGGCCCCAAGCCCAACACCACCGGCGCCCCGCTCGGCACCACCGGCAACCCCAGCGGCGGTTCGGTCCCCTCCGGCCAGCTGGCCGACCTGTGGACCGCGCCCAAGTCCGGCGACAGCGGCGACAACCGCATGCTCGGCTCCTGGACCACCGACAAGCTGGTGATCCGCGGTGACGCCGGCGCGCTGACCGCCTACAACCTCAGCGACGGCAAGGTGGCCTGGACGCTGCCCGCGCCCAGCGGCACCAAGGCGTTCTGCAGCATGTCCAAGAGCATCAACAAGGCCGGCCTCGGCGCCGTCAGCTTCAATCTGGGCGACGACGACTGCGCGGCGATCGGCGCGGTCGACGCCACCAGCGGCACCCTGAAGTTCAAGGTCGGCAGCCCGCTGCCGGACCAGAAGAGCTTCGACACCGCGGTCACCATCACCGACAACTCCATCGGCGCGGCGAGCAGCGGCGTGCTGGGCGGCTTCAGCCTGACCGACGGCCACCAGCTGTGGAAGTACTCCGGCCGCGGCCAGTACTGCAACGGGACCGCGGACGCGGCCGGCGGTCTGATCGTGCTCAGCGACTACTGCGCGGACGGCTCGCCCAAGCAGCTGCTCCAGGTGCTGAACGCGGACACCGGCAAGGTCAACACCACCGTCCCGCTGCCCAACGAGAACGACCGGCTGTCCCAGATCGTCCAGACCAAGGGCATGCTGGTGGTGCAGATCAGCGCCGACTCCGACGGCGACTACCTGTTCGGCATCGACTCCAACGGCAACCAGCTGCCCAAGATCCCGCTGAAGGTGACCGGCGAGGACAAGATGCGCCCGTCCGCGGCCTCGGCGGCGGTGTCGCACAACCTGGTGCTCGGCAACACCCTCTACATCGAGGTCGACAAGAACAGCAAGACCGCGATCCGGGCCATCGACCTGACCACCGGCAAGACCCTGTGGACCTCGGACGGCGGCGCCCAGCAGGGCCTGCGCCTGGTCGACAGGACGGGCGACTCCCCCACCGTGATCGCCATGAACGGCTATGACCAGGGCGCCCAGGTCGGTTCGCTGTCCGCCACCGACGGCTCGTTCAAGGCCAGCGCGACCTTCGGCCAGAAGGACACCCTCTCCATGACCTTCCAGGACTCCGAGGTCATGCAGGCCGACGACGGCCGGGTGCTGGTCGTCGACGGGCTGCCGATCGACCACAGCGCCATCATGTACGGCTCCAAGAGCTGACCGTTCCTCATCCGGTGGGTGCACGCTGCTGCGTGCACCCACCGTCGTTTCCGCAGGCGGTGGCACGACTGCTGCCGGACCGGGCGGCGTGGGAGGATGCGCCCAACAAGCCTGACGAAGGAGTCCTGCGAGTGCCTGGCACCAACTTGACCCGTGAGGAGGCCCGCACCCGGGCCGCGCTCCTGCACGTGGACGCGTACGACATCGAGCTCGACCTGAGTTCGGCCCGCGACCTGGAGACCTTCCGCTCCACCACCACCGTCCGGTTCACCGCCACCGAGCCCGGCGCCGCCACCTTCATCGACCTGGTCGCGCCGACCGTGCACGAGATCGTGCTGAACGGCCGCCAGGTGGACGTCTCGGCCTTCGCCGACAGCCGGATCGCGCTGACCGACCTGGCCGCCGAGAACGAACTGCGGGTGGTCGCCGACTGCGCCTACACCAACACCGGTGAGGGCCTGCACCGGTTCACCGACCCGGTGGACGGCGAGACCTACCTCTACAGCCAGTTCGAAGTGCCGGACGCCCGCCGGGTGTTCGCCTCGTTCGAGCAGCCGAACCTGAAGGCCGCCTTCACCTTCACCGTGCACGCGCCGCGCGGCTGGGTGGTGGTCTCCAACTCGCCCACCCCGGAGCCCGTCGGTGACGGCGAGGTGCAGACCTGGTCGTTCGCCCCCACCGGGCGGATCTCCTCCTACATCACCGCGATCATCGCCGGCCCGTACACCGGTGTCTTCGACTCCTACACGGACGGGGACCAGGTGGTGCCGCTGGGCATCTACTGCCGCCCGTCGCTCAAGGAGTACCTGGACGCCGAGGCGATCTTCGACGTCACCCGGCAGGGCTTCCGGTACTTCCAGGAGAAGTTCGACGTCCCGTACCCGTTCGAGAAGTACGACCAGCTCTTCGTCCCGGAGTTCAACGCCGGCGCGATGGAGAACGCCGGTGCCGTCACCTTCCGCGACCAGTACGTGTTCCGCTCCAAGGTGACCGACGCCTCCTACGAGATGCGGGCCACCACCATCCTGCACGAGCTGGCCCACATGTGGTTCGGCAACCTGGTCACCATGGAGTGGTGGAACGACCTCTGGCTCAACGAGTCCTTCGCCACCTACGCGGAGATGGTCTCCCTGGTCGAGCCGGCCGGCACCAAGTGGCCCAACGGCTGGACCACCTTCGCCAACCAGATGAAGACCTGGGCCTACCGGCAGGACCAACTGCCGTCCACCCACCCGATCATGGCCGAGATCAACGACCTCGAAGACGTCATGGTCAACTTCGACGGCATCACCTACGCCAAGGGCGCCTCGGTGCTCAAGCAGCTGGTGGCGTACGTCGGCCAGGACGCCTTCTTCAAGGGCGTGCAGGCCTACTTCAAGCGGCACGCCTGGGGCAACACCACGCTCGCCGACCTGCTCGGCGCGCTGGAGGAGACCAGCGGACGCGACCTCAAGGCCTGGTCCACCGCCTGGCTGGAGACCGCCGGGATCAACGTGCTGCGCCCCGAGATCGAGGTCGGCGCCGACGGCGTGATCACCTCCTTCGCGGTCCGCCAGGAGGCCCCCGCGCTGCCCGAGGGCGCCCGCGGCTCGGCCGCCCTGCGCCCGCACCGGATCGCCATCGGCAGCTACGAGTTGACCGACGGCGCACTGGTGCGCACCGACCGGATCGAGCTCGACGTGGACGGCGAGCTGACCTCGGTGCCGGAGCTGGTCGGCCGCCCGCGCCCCACCGTGGTGCTGCTCAACGACGACGACCTGAGCTACGCCAAGCTGCGCCTGGACCCGGTCTCGCTGACCGCCGTCACCGCGCACCTGGGCGACTTCGCCGAGTCGCTGCCGCGCGCGCTGGTCTG
Source organism: Kitasatospora sp. GP30 (assembly GCF_029892145.1). Taxonomy (NCBI): domain Bacteria; kingdom Bacillati; phylum Actinomycetota; class Actinomycetes; order Kitasatosporales; family Streptomycetaceae; genus Kitasatospora; species Kitasatospora sp. GP30. Next base: position 90,995 of record NZ_JARZAH010000008.1, on the reverse strand, counting down.
GTCCGCCGCCTGGGACATGACCCGGGACGGCGAACTGGCCACCCGCGACTACCTGGAGCTCGCGGTGGCCGGCCTCCCCAAGGAGACCGACATCGGCGTGGTGCAGTCGGTGCACCGCCAGGTCAAGCTGGCCCTGGAGGTCTACGCCGACCCGGCCTGGCGCGAGAGCGGCCTGGCCCGCTGGGCGGCCGTCGCCGAGGAGCGGCTGCGGGCCGCCGAGGCGGGCAGCGACCACCAGCTCGCCTGGGCCAAGGCGCTCGCCGCGGTGGCCCGTTCGCCCGAGCAGCTGGACCTGCTGGCCGGACTGCTGGACGGCACCGCGGAGTTGGCGGGCCTGGCGGTCGACACCGACCTGCGCTGGGACCTGCTCACCCGCCTGGTCGCCACCGGCCGGGCCGGCGATGCCGCGATCGACGCCGAGCTGGCCCGCGACAACACCGCGGCCGGCCAGGAGAAGGCCGCCACCTGCCGGGCCGCCCGGCCCACCGCCGAGGCCAAGGCGGAGGCCTGGGCGTCGGTGGTCGACTCGGACACCCTGACCAACTACGTGCAGGACGCGGTGATCAGCGGCTTCAACGTGGCCGACCAGCGCGAGCTGCTGACCCCGTACGTGGCCAAGTACTTCGAGTCGCTGGCGTCGGTCTGGGAGACCCGCAGCCACGAGATCGCCCAGCAGATCATCATCGGCCTGTACCCGACCCTGCAGATCAGCCAGGCCACCCTGGACGCCACCGACGCCTGGCTCGCCGGCGCCGACCCGGCCCCGGCGCTGGCCCGCCTGGTCGTCGAGTCCCGCTCGGGCGTCGAGCGGGCGCTGAAGGCCCAGGCCGCCGACGCGGCGGCGGCGAACCGCTGACACCACCGGGACCCCGGGTACCTCAGGTGCCCGGGGCCCCGGCCTACCCGGGCAGGGTCAGCTCCAAGACCGCACCCGGGCCCGTCCTCGGACCGCTGACACCCCCGGGACCCGGGTACCTCAGGTGCCCGGGGCCCCGGCCTACCCGGGCAGGGTCAGCTCCAAGACCGCACCCGGTCCCGTCCTCGAACCGCTGACACCCCCGGGATCCCGGGTACCTCAGATGCCCGGGGCCCCGGCCTACCCGGGCAGGGTCAGCTCCAAGACCGCACCCGGGCCCGTCCTCGAACCGCTGACACCCCCGGGATCCCGGGTACCTCAGGTGCCCGGGGCCTCGGCGTACCCGGGCAGGGTCAGCTCGAAGACCGCACCCGGGCCCGTCGTCGGCGCCAACGCGAGCTCGCCGCCGTGGGCACGGGCGATGGCGCGGGCGATGGCGAGGCCGAGGCCGGTGCCGCCGGTGCTGCGGGAGCGGGAGTGGTCGGCGCGGGCGAAGCGTTCGAAGAGCTGGGGGCGCAAGGCCTCGGGGATGCCGGGACCGTCGTCGCCGACCGTGAGTTGACCGCCCGTCAGGCGCAGCGTGACGGTGCTGCCGGGCGGGGTGTGGCGGTGGGCGTTGCTCAGCAGGTTGGCCACCACCTGGCGCAGGCGGTCCTCGTCGCCGGCGGTCAGCACCGGCTCGGCGGGCAGCTCCAGGCGCCAGTTGTGCTCGGGGGCGGCGGCGCGGGCGTCCGCGATGCAGTCCAGGGCCAGGCGGGTCAGGTCGACCTCGGCGCGGGCCAGCGGGCGCCCGGCGTCGAGGCGGGCCAGCAGCAGCAGGTCGTCGACGATGGTGCCCATCCGGCGGGACTCCGCCTCGATCCGCTCCAGCGCGTGCCGCACCGGCGGCGCGATCTCGGGGTGGCGCAGCGCCAGTTCGGCGTGGCCGCGCACGGTGGCGACCGGGGTGCGCAGCTCGTGGCCGGCGTCGGCGGCGAAGGCGCGCAGCCGGTCCTCGACGGTGTGCCGCTGGGCGAGGGCGTCCTCGACGTGGCCCAGCATCCGGTTGAGTGCCAGGCCCACCCGGCCGGTCTCGGTGTGGGGGTCGGCCGCCTCGTCGGGCACCCGCTCCTCGATCTCCACCTCGCCGCGGGCCAGCGGCAGCGCGCTGACCCGGGTGGCGGTGGCGGCGATCCGGTCCAGCGGGCGCAGCGCGAGCCGCAGCCAGCCCGTCCCGGCGAGCCCGGCCACCAGCACCGCCGAGCCGAAGACGACCACCTCGACCATCATCACCTGGTGCATGGTGTCCTCGACCGGCCGCATCGGCAGGCCGGTGACCAGCACATCGCCGTCCTGCCCGGCGACCGCCCGGACCCGGTACTCCCCCGGTCCGCTCAGCTGCACCGTGCGGGCCGGGCCGCCGACCGGGAGGTCGGCCAGCGCTCGCCGGTCGGCGGCGTCGAGCGTGACGGTGTCGTCGGTGTCGGCGGGGGTCGTGCCGGCGGCCACCGCGGTGTCGTCGGCGTCGCCGTCCACCACCCGGGCGGCGGTCACGGTGCCGTTCAGCAGCCGGGCGCCGAGGGTGCCGGGGGCCTGCGCCCGGGTGTCGCTGCGCCCGGTGCCGGCGTGCTCCAGGCTGGCGGCGTAGCGGCCGCCGGTGTCGGCGAGTTGCTGGTCCAGGCGGTCCAGCAGGCCGGTGTGCAGGGCGCTGGTGACCGCTACCCCGACCCCGGCGAAGATCAGCAGCAGCAGCGCCAGCAGGCCGGTGATCAGCCGGGCCCGCAGCGACCGGCCGCGTGGCGTCAGCGGGAGCCGCCTCAGCAAGAGCCGCTTCAGCGAGAGCCGCCTCAGTGAGAGCCGCCTCATGCGGCCGCTTTGAGCAGGTAGCCGGCGCCGCGGACGGTGTGGATCATCGGGGCCCGCCCGGCGTCGATCTTCTTGCGCAGGTAGCTGATGTAGAGCTCCACCACATGGGCCTGGCCGCCGAAGTCGTAGGACCAGACGGCGTCCAGCAGCTGCGCCTTGCTCAGCACCTGGCGCGGGTGCCGCATCAGATGGGCGAGCAGCGCGAACTCGGTGGGGCTCAGGTCGATCGGCTGCCCGCCCCTGCTCACCTCGCGGGCGGACTCCACCAGCACCAGGTCACCCAGCACCAGGGCGTCGGACGGCGGGGCGGCGGCCGGCTCGGCCCGGCGCAGCAGGCCGCGCAGCCGGACCACCACCTCGGCCAGGCTGAACGGCTTGGTCACGTAGTCGTCGCCGCCGGCCGCGATGCCGGCGATGCGGTCCTCCACGGCGTCCCGAGCGGTCAGGAACAGCACCCGGGTCTCGGGGCGCTCGGCGTGGATCTGCTCCAGCACGGCCAGCCCGTCGAGGTCGGGCAGCATCATGTCGAGCACCACGGCGTCCGGCGCCCAGCTGCGGGCCGCCGACACCGCCTCTGCGCCGGTGGCCGCGCCGACGGCCTGCCAGCCCTCGTAGCGCAGCGCCCCGCAGAGCACCTCGACAAGATCGGGTTCGTCGTCGACGACCAGGATGCGGCGGGTCATGACAACCATTCTGCCTGGCCGGGATGAGAAAGCGCTGAGATCCCCTGACCCCCTGAACCGCTCTGAACTGGGAAAACGCACCCGGGCGAGGCCGGACTCAGAGGGAACTGAGAGGTGCGGATGGCAGGGTGGCGGTTCGGTGAGCAAGGAGGACGGATCGTGAGCACAGCCACGCAGCACCGGGGCCGCCGGGCGGCGCCCACCCCGGTGCGGCCGCCCGAGCTGGCCAAGGCCGCGCTGCCGACCCTGGTGCCGATGCTGATCGCCGCCGGTGCGCTCGCCGTGCTGGCGCTGTGGTGGCGGGACACCTCGGCGGTGCGCGGCGCCGACGAGTGGCTGACCGGCGCCTCCCGGATCGCCGGGCTGCTGGCCGGCTACGGCGCACCGGTGCTGCTCCTGCTGATGGCCCGGATCCCGCTGCTGGAGCGCGAGGTGGGCGCCGACCGGCTGGCCCGCTGGCACGCCATCGGCGGCCGGTACGTGGTGAGCCTGGTCCTGGTGCACCTGGTGACCGTGATCTGGGGCTACGCCCTCACCGCACACCGCGGCGTGGTGAGCGAGACCGGGCAGCTGGTCTTCCACTACCCCGAGATGCTCAAGGCGACCCTGGGCACCCTGCTGATGCTGGGCACCGGCGTAGTCTCGGCCCGGGCCGCCCGCCGCCGGCTCAGCTACGAGACCTGGTACTACCTGCACCTGGCCACCTACCTGGCGATCGCGCTGGCCTTCGCCCACCAACTGGCCAACGGCGCGGACCTGATCGAGGGCCCCGGGCTGCTCGGCTGGTGGGCGCTCTACCTGGGCTCCTTCGCGATCCTGGGCTGGTTCCGGCTGCTGATGCCGTTCCTGCGGGACCGGCGGCACCGGCTACGGGTCGCCGAGGTGCGGCCGGAGGCGGACGGGGTGGTCTCGGTCTTCCTGACCGGCCGCAGGCTGGAGGCGCTGCGCTGCGAGCCTGGGCAGTTCTTCCGGCTGCAGTTCATGGCCCCGGGGCTGCGCTGGGCGGCCAACCCGTACTCGCTGTCCGCGCCGCCGCATCCGCGCTTCCTGCGGTTCACCGTGAAGGACCTGGGCGGGCACAGCGCGGCCGTGGCCGGGCTCCGGCCCGGGGTGCGGGTGCGCGCCGAGGGCCCGTACGGGGCGTTCACCGCGCGCCGCCGGGTGGCGCCCGGGCGGCGGGTGCTGCTGATCGCGGCCGGTGTCGGGATCACGCCGATCCGGACGCTCTTCGAGACGCTGCCGGCGAATCCCGGCCAGCTGACCCTGCTCTACCGGGCGCGCCGGGCCGAGGACGTGCTCTTCCGGGACGAGCTGGAGCGGGTGGCCGCGCGCCGCCGGGCCCGCCTCGAGCTGCTGCTCGGCGACCGGCGCCGGGTGGGCGACCCGCTCACCGCCGACTCGCTGACCCGCCTGGTGCCGGGGCTGCGGGGGCACGAGGTGTTCCTCTGCGGCCCGCCCGAGATGATGGCCGCCACCGTGCGCGAACTGCGGGCGGCGGGGGTGCCGCAGCACCTGATCCACCACGAGTCCTTTGAATTCTGACCGTCTGAACGGAAGGGGCGTCGGCCGATGCGCCGAATGATCGTCACCAGCGCGGCCACGGCGGCCGGGATCGTGCTGCTGCTCTCACTCAAGCCGCACGGCAGCGCCTCGGCGCAGTCGCTGCCGGTGATCTCCTCGGACACCGGAGCGGCCTCGGCGCCGTCCCCGGCCCCGAGCGGGAGTGGAACGTCGAACGGGCCGACCTCCGGGTCGTCGTCCCCTGCCACCCCGGCCGCCGGCGGCACCCGCACCATCACCGGCAGCGCGGTCGATACCCGGTACGGCCCCGTCCAGGTGCGGGTCACCCTCGCCGGCAGCAAGCTCACCAAGGTGGACGTGCTGCAGTACCCGTCGGAGAGCAACCGCGACGAGGAGATCAACACCTACGCCCTCCCCCAGCTCAACCAGGAGGCAATAGCGGCCGGCACCGCGCAGATCGACTCGGTCTCCGGCGCCACCTACACCAGCGACGGCTACACCAGGTCGCTGCAGAGCGCCCTCGACCAGGCCGGCATCCACTGATGCTGATGGGACAAGCCAAGGACCGGGGTGTGCGCTGATGCTGCGCCACGCAGAGCAAGTGATGGGCACCGTCGTCTCGTTCGCGGTCCCGGGCGCGGACGACCCTGCAGTACTCGCCGCGCCGATCGCCGAACTGCACCGGCTGGACCGGCTGTTCTCCACCTACCGCCCGGACAGCGACATCAGCCGGCTGGACCGCGGCGAGCTGACGGTGGAGCAGTGCGACCCGCTGGTGGCCGAGGCGCTGGACCACTGCCGGGCGGTCGCCGAGGAGAGCGACGGCTGGTTCACCGCCCGGCCCGGCGGGCGGTTGGACCCGTCCGGCTGGGTCAAGGGCTGGGCGGTGGAACGCGCCTCGGCGCTGCTCAGCGCGGCGGGCGCGACCGACCACACGATCACCGGCGGCGGCGACGTGCAGGCCCGGGGCCAGGCGGCGCCGGGGAGGCCCTGGCGGATCGGGGTCGCCGACCCGCAGCACCCGGACCGGCTGGTCGCGGTGCTCACCGCCGAGGGTGACTTCGCGGTCGCCACCTCCGGCACCGCCGAACGCGGCGCCCACATCATCGACCCGCAGACCGGCCGCCCGGCCGACCAGTTGCTCTCGCTCACCGTGATCGGCACCGACCTGGCCCGCACCGACGCCTACGCCACCGCCGGCTTCGCCATGGGCCCGCACCGCGCCCTCCCCTGGCTCACCGCCCTGCCGGGCTACGAAGCCCTTGCCGTCCTCCCCGACGGCACCCGGCTCGGCACCCCCGGCGTGGCCCGCTACCTCGCCCCGGCGTAACCCGACACGTCGCCGCACCGCTGCGAGAAGCCCTAGTTGGTGGTGATCCAGGTGCCCTGGGTGGGGTTCCAGTGGATGGTGGCGTTCTGGAAGTGCTGGGCTTTGCCGCCGTTCTCATCGACTTCGTCGGTGGTGGGGTAGCCGAGGGCGGCTTCGCGTCCGTTGGCGGCGAAGGCGTCGTAGATGGCGTCGTGGACCTCGTGGGTGCCGGTGGCCGCCGACCAGAGGAACAGCCCGTGTTCGAAGAACTGGTACCGCCCGCGCGTCCCGTTGGGTGCCTGGGCCGCGTCAGCCTCGTCCGTGGTGGGGAAGCCCCAGTGGCGCTCGGCGTCGGTCGCCCAGAAGGTGCTGAGGATGTCGCCGTAGACCGGGTGGGCCTCGTCGGGATGCCAGAGGATGATCCCGTTCTGGAACTGCTGGAACCGCCCGCCCAACGAGGAGTCGCGTTCCCCGGTGATCGGTGACCCGAGCACGCTGCCGGCCCCGCCCATCGCCGCGTACTTCGCGCCGATCGTCCCGTACGGGATCAGGTCGTCGAGCTGGTTGTACCGACGGGGCGAGAAGCCGCGCAGTCCGTTGGTCCAGGTGTCCTCCTCGGCCACGTAGCCGTAGTCGATCTCCTCGCGGACCACCGGCTGGGTGTGCGCGCCGTCCGCCCAGCGGACGAACAGCGCCACGTGGTCGGTGCCGCCGGAGTCGCGCAGCAGGGCGTCGCCGGGCTGCAGGTCGGCGGCGCCGATGTCGGTGGTGACGTTCCACAGGTCCCAGGTGGTCAGCCCGGAGCTGAGGTTCCAGGCCATCGAGACGAAACCCGAGCAGTCCGGGCGGTAGCAGCCGTACTGGTTCGAGTAGCAGCCGGTATTGCTGTACGGCACCTGGGAGTCGATCCAGGACTGCGAACGGTCCAGCACCTCGCCCCGGCCGATCGAGCCGTCGGTGGTGGAGGCACTGGCGGGCCCGGCCAGGCCGAGGCCGGCCGCGACGGCGGCCATCAGCAGTGCCGCCACGCGCCGAGCCGGGCGGCTGATGAGCGGTGACATCGTTCTTTCTCCCTGTCAGTTGGTGGTGATCCAGGTGCCCTGGGTGGAGTTCCAGTGGATGGTGGCGTTCTGGAAGTGCTGGGCCTTGCCGCCGTTCTCATCGACTTCGTCAGTGGTGGGGTAGCCGAGGGCGGCTTCGCGTCCGTTGGCGGCGAAGGCGTCGTAGATGGCGTCGTGGACCTCGTGGGTGCCGGTGGCCGCCGACCAGAGGAACAGCCCGTGTTCGAAGAACTGGTACCGCCCGCGCGTCCCGTTGGGTGCCTGGGCCGCGTCAGCCTCGTCCGTGGTGGGGAAGCCCCAGTGGCGCTCGGCGTCGGTCGCCCAGAAGGTGCTGAGGATGTCGCCGTAGACCGGGTGGGCCTCGTCGGGATGCCAGAGGATGATCCCGTTCTGGAACTGCTGGAACCGCCCGCCCAACGAGGAGTCCTCCTCGGCGCGCACCGGCAGGCCGAGCACGCTGTTCGCGCCGCCCATCGCCGCGTACTTGTCGCCGATCGTCCCGTACGGCTGGAACGCCTCGTCGCGCTGGGCCCGGGCTATGGACTCCGCCTGGTCGTAGCAGTCGGGGCAGGCCGAACGCTGGACGGCCTGGGCGAGTTGGCCGGCCGTGCTGTCCGGCATGGTCGGCTCGATCTGCAGAGCGACCTGGAAGAACTTGCTCGCGGCGTAGTCCACGTCGAGCAGTTGATCGGGCGTGCCCCAGCCCTGGGAGGGGCGCTGCTGGAACACCCCGAGCGAGTCCCGGTCGCCGCAGGCCAGGTCGTTCATGTGGGACTCGACCCAGCCGGTCTCGAAGCCGGCCAGCATCACCTTGTCGTCCGCGTTCATCCGCTGGCCGACCTCATAGACCTTGCGGGTCACGGCGATGTCGCGGTCCGGCGGGATGTAGCAGCCCGCGTCGGCCGCGGAGCGCAGGTTCAGCGGGCCCGGGATGGGCGGCTGCGCGGTCTGCGCGCGGGCCGGGGCGGCCAGGGTGGCCAGCACGGCGGCGGACAGCAGGGCGGCGAGCCGTGCGGTGGTGCGGCGCATGCGCCGTCTCCTTCGGGAGGATCCGGAGGGCAACTGGCGAACCGTCACGGGTTGATGCCGTCGTACTGGAGCACCCGGTAGGGCGACTGGCCCTGCGTCCCGTTCCACTGCGAGACGACCAGCGTCAGCGAGTTGGCGCCCGCGCTGCCCGGGTGGATGTAGCCGCCGTAGAGGTAGGGGAGTTGCGGCTTGCCCCAGTGGCTCGGCGGGAAGGCGCTGTTGCCCGCGATCTGCACCTTGGGCGCGGTCCAGACGGCGTCCGGGCGGGGTGCGGTCCGGGTGCAGATCGAGTAGTCGGCCACGTCGAAGTAGCTCATGCAGTACGTGCCGTTGATCCGCTTGACCGAGAACTCGCCGATGTTGTTGCCGGAGAGGATGACCGACGGCCCGACCTCCTGGGTCCACTGCCAGGAGCCGTTGAGGTAGGCCCAGTTCTGCTGGGCGCCGAAGTTGCCGGCCCGGAAGTCGTCGGGCTGGATCCGGAAGAGCTGGATCGCGCCGCCGTCGGCGGTGTTGTGGTGGGTGCCGTTCCAGCGCTTGGAGAAGATGTAGAGCCAGCCGTCCGGGTCGATCCCGGCGAAGGACCACATGCCGTACATGGACTGGTTGGTGCCCTGGACGTCCCCGGGCCAGTGGTACGGGTAGTCCTGCCAGGTCACGCCGTAGTCGTCGGAGTACGCCACGCCGGACATCAGCGAACCGTCGTAACCGGCCGGCGGACCCCAGGTGAAAACCGAGGTGTACTGGATGTAGGTGCGGCCGCCGAACTCGATGCAGTCGTTGGGGATCCGGCTGAACTCCCAGCCGTAGCCGTTGTCCGTCTGGTGGTTGTAGTTGAACAGCTGGTTGGCCTGGCCCCCGGTGGGCATCGCCCAGCTGAAGGAGATCGGCGAGCCGCCGGTGTTGTCGAAGGTCGCCTGGTTGAGCATCACCGGCGAGCCGAGGTACCTGCCCTGCTGGGCCGCGTTGGCCCAGGAGTCGCCGAAGACGTAGCCCCAGCTGTTGTCGTGCTCGCGGAAGTACGGGATGCCGAGGTCCCCGGAGCCCAGACCCTGCGCGCTCGCGGAGTCGCCGGGGGTGTCGCAGAGCGGGGTGCCGGTCTGGAGCATCGGGGTGAGGGCGTTCGGAGCGGCAGCGCCCCTGGCAGCGCTCCTGCCTGCAGTCGCGGCGGCGGAGCCGGCGGTGGCGACGACCAGGCCCGCGCCCAGGGTCAGACCGGCGCCCGCCCGGAGCACCGAGCGGCGGGTGTGCTCGGGACGGTCGGACTGGGAAGGGTTGGACATCGGGGGAGCCTCCTGAGGGTGGTGGTGCGTCGAGCCGGTGACATCCGCTGACGGTGTGTGAACTACCGCACACGGCGAATCCGGTGGATCGCACAGTCGCGGCACCCCGGAACGGGTTGGATGCTTGTCATGACTCGTGCGGAGCAGGGGTGCCGGGCCTCATCAAACCGGGCCCGGGGCACCCCGTCACGGGCCGCTGAGCTGCTCGGACAAACGCCGGACAAAGCCCGGACAAGGGTTGGTGAGGGCTGGGTGCGGTGCCCCGCACCGGCTGGGAGGAGAAGCAGGTGGGACGGCAGGAACAGCCACTCGACGTCGGCGGCGGCCCGCTGGCGCTCTTCGCGCTCGAACTAAGGGAGCTGCGCCGCCAGGCCGGCAGCCCGCCGTACCGTCGGCTCGCCGCCAGCACCAACTACTCCGCCTCCACGCTCGCCGAGGCGGCAGCCGGGCGGCGGCTGCCGAGCGATGCGGTGCTGGCCGCGTTCGTGACGGCGTGCGGTGGGGACCCCGTGGGGTGGGAGCGGCGGCGGGTGGAGACGCACCGGTTGATCACGGAGCCGCCGGCGGCGGCGGAGGGTGGGAGTGCGTCAGCTGAGCCGCTGTCGGATCCGGTCCCGGGTCCTCGCGATCCCCACGGTCCTCGCCGTCTCGGCAGGCGAGCGGCGATCCTGCCCCGCGTGCTCGGCGCGGTGGCCGTCGCGGTGCTCGCGCTGGTCTTCCAGGCCTGCGTACCCGGGGACTCCGCCGCACCGGGCGCGCTGGCAGCCACCGCCGATCGGGGGCCGCTGCGGGGCCCGGATCGGTGGCTGCGTCCAGGGACCGACGTACCCGCGCAGTACCGGGACCTGATCGTGGAGGCGGGCACCGGATGTCCCGAGCCCGAGGTCACGCCGGCCCTGATCGCGGCGATGCTCAAGGCCGAGAGCGGCTTCGACCCGAACCTGAGCGACCCGGCCAAGGACGAGTACGGGATTGCCCGCTGGACCCCCCGGGTGCTGCGCAACTACCTGCCGGCCGACCGTCAGAGCACCGTGCCGAACCCGCCGTTCACCGCCGAGGACTCGATCCTCGCGGTGGGGCGGATGCTCTGTGCCATCGCCCCGGAGCTGCGCGGGATCCAGGGTGACCCGGAGCTCAACCTGGCCGCTGCGTACGAGACGGCCACCTGGGTGGTGCGCAACCACGACACGGCGAGACTGGCGACGATCCAGCCGTACCTGGACCAGGTGGGCGAGAACCTGCGGCGGTACCGGCCGCTGGGCGGCGGGTAGCGGCTGGCGTGGTGCGGCATCCCGACCTCGATCCGCCTGCCGAAGGAGTGTCAAGTCAACGATCCGGCTGGCTCGTTCGAGTCGGCTGACCGCGGAGGTCGAAACCCCCAGGCGGCGACCTAGGACTTCGAGAGTCCAGTCGCGGTGCTGGCTGCCGAGTCGCACCAGTGTGCCGGGACGGTGCTGATCGGCCAGTGCTCGGGCTTTCGGGGTGGTCCACAGCGGGTCAGGCACAAGCCCTCCCAGGCGACACGACTGGGGCCCACCCACGGCACACATCACCTGACGGCCCGTCGATGTCACTTGCAGCCCCTGCAAAGCGCCCCCAGTGGGCAAGTTCGCCACCGCTGCGCCCTGCCCGGTGCTGTGCTGTTCACAGAGGCCGGAATCCCCATCGGGGCGCCGGCAGGAGGGCCAACGCTCCAGTGCCGGGCGGCCATGCGGCGCGGCCGATCAGCGTGCGGGGTTCTTTGAAGGCCGACTCGGGGCAGGCGCCCTGCAGTTGGCGTCCGTGGTCCAGGTCGTGCACCGCGGGTGTCCTCAGCCAGTAATCAAAGTGCCCAGGAGGGACCGCTGTCCGGGTGGTCGAGCCACACCCGTTGGCTGCCCTGGTCGATGGTGATCCCGAACCGGTCACGGGCCGGGCGGTCGTGGCGGGTGAAGATCCGGTAGGCGATTTCGAGTTCGGTCCACAGCTGCCGTGGGCCGCCTTCGAGTACGCCGCCGTCATCGCGTACCTCGGCGATCGACCCGTCAGCGGACCACAGGCGAGCGCTGGCCGGCTTGCCGTCGTCACCGAAGCCGTACTGCCAACCGAGGTTCGGGACGGCGATGCTCACCAGGAAGCGGAAGTCCTCGTCGGCGATCACCTCCACCGGCACGGCGGATGGGCGGGTTTCGCCTTCGGGGAGCGGCGGGCGGCGGACGACACCGCTCTCGCCGGCTGCGCGCAGGGGCATGAAGTAGGCGGGGCTGGCCAGGAACCTGCCGGAGCCCTGGTGGTTGACGACCGCCAGGCCAGAGCCGAGCGGCGCGACGATGCTGCCCCCTGTGGCGAGTTCGCGCAGCCAGGCCGTCGGGATCCTGGACAGGCCGCAGGTCGCGATGATCCGGTCGAACTGCCGGGCGGGATCGGGTTGGTGGCTCCCGGCGCCGTCTCCGGTGATGACAGTCGGCCGGTAGCCGGCGTTTGCGAGGCGTTCCCGTGCGGCGGTGGCGACGGCGGCGTCGACGTCCACCGACACCACGTTGCCGTCGCCCAAGCGGTGGCAGAGCAGCCCGGCGTTGTATCCGGTGCCGGTGCCGATCTCCTTGACCCGCATACCCTCGCGGACATCGAGGGCTTCGAGCATCACGGCCATGACGGACGGCTGGCTGGAGGAGGAGGCGGCGTTGCCGTGGATCAGGTGGGTGACCAGCGGCCGGTTCTGGTAGACGGCCGTCAACCACTCTTCGGCCCGGACTGGGTCGTCACCGCTGACACGCTCCTGGGTGCCATCCGGGCCTTGGCGGTAGAAATGCGGGACGAAGAGGTGGCGCGGTACCTCCTCGAACGCGCGGATCCACGCGGGGTCGGCGAGGTGGCCGAAGTCGATCAGCTGCTGAGCCAGTGCCTTGCGCAGTTCCTCGGCGTCCTGGTCGACGGTGCTGGTCATGCGGCGCCCTTCTCCAGCAGGTCGGCGATGGCGGTGGTGATGGCGGTGCGGGTGCAGTCGATCCACGCCCACTGGCCACCGGGGTTCACGTCGACCAGCCAGTGGGTGCCGTCATGGTCGACGATCAAGTCCACTGCGGCGTAAACGAGTCCGAGACGGAACAGCATGTCGAGGATGCCGGTACGGACGGGGGCTGGGAGGTCGGCTTCGGTGTAGACGAGATTCGTCGAGTCGGTGCGCCAGTCGAGTCGGCCAGGGCCGTCGGGTGCCTCGATTCGTACAACGAACAGCTTTCCTGCCACGCAGGTCACGCGGACCTCGTACGCTTTGTCGGTGATCTCCTGCTGGAACAGGTGCGCGGTCAGCGCGATGCGCGGGTTCTCCCAGTCCTCGGCCGCCACCCGAGCGGTGTAGAGCTGGCCGCGCTTGCCGCCCTCGGTGTGGACGATGCCGCCGAGCACCTTGGTGACGATCCGACCGCCGCATCGTTCGGCGAAAGGACGAACTGCGAGTGGATCATTGGTGATCAGCGTGGGTGGGACGGACAGGCCCGACTCCGCTGCCGCGGCAAGCTGTGTGGGCTTGGTGCAGTCGGCGTTGCGCTCGGGCCGGTTGACCCAGAGCACGCCGGGCAGTGTGCCGAGGACGCCTGGGAGCGAACGCTTCGCCTGCGAGGCGGCGAACTTCTGCTCGGAGACTGCCATGGTGTCCGGCCAACGGTAGGCGGTGGGCTTGCGCCACCACACGGCGCCGAGCTCGGTGAGGTCGATTCTGCGGGTGAGTCCGGCCAGAGCGCCGGTCCAGCCGTACGTGGCGCTCAACTCTGCTGTCATGGTCATCTTTTGGGGGAAGTCGGCCAGGTCGGTTCGCCAGAACACCACGCCTCGGCTGTTGAGCTCGCGCAGTACGTAGTCGGCGGGGGGGTCCAGGTCATGGGTGATGACGAGCACGCGGGGCGCGGAACCCCGCGTGCTGTGAGTGCCGTCGGTCATCAGTCGTCGTTCTGGTCATAGTCGACGCTGATGACGGTCTGACCGTCCGACTCGGTCTGACAACCCGAGACCTCCATCGTCGGGAGGTTGATCGCCACCAGGCCATTGATGATCGAGAGCTGGGTGACCGGGTCCACGGTGACGGGCGGCAACTCGACGACGACGACCGGGTTCGTCATGGAGTCCAGACCGAACGGACGGGTGGTCTTCGGTCCGGCCAGCGCGGACTCCACGTCGAGGTTGAGCATGGGGGCGCGATCGGGGGTGAGCACAGACATGCTGTTCGCTCCTTCTGCGTGGTGCCGATGGGCGCTCCCTCCTGGCAGGAGGGGACTCCGAACGGGCCCGAGGTCTTGCAAAGCCCGAGCGGCGCCATCGAAGCTACGGAACGGCAGTCAGCGGCCTCAACGAGATTGCGGGAAATTGCACTGATTCACCCGAGGGTGTCGATTGCCGTGGTGATCAACATACGGGCCGAATCTCCGTATACCGCCATTGTGGACAGCCCTGCGAAAGCCCGGCCGTAGTCGGCCAGTTCACGGGGCTGCCTGACGTTGATCTCCGCCGTCAAGCTCTCGACCACGGCATGCCGGTCGTCGAAGATGTAGAACGCTTCGAGTGGCCAGACCGACCGCTGGGCGGTGAACGGGATGATGCCGAGCGACACTGAGGCGAGCGGCATCACGGTGAGCAGGTGCCGGAGTTGACCACGCATCGTCTCGGCATCGCCGATGCGGTACCGCAGCACGGTCTCCTCCATCAGCACGACGAATCGGTGGCCGCCTTCGTACAGGAAGCGGCTGCGGGCGACCCGGGCGGCGACGGCCTCCGCCACGTCGTCAGGAGTCCCCTGGAACTGCGTGATGGAACGCATCAAGGCCGTTGCATAAGCGGGAGTCTGGAAAAATCCGGGCACGACATTGGAGACGTAGACACGGCACAGCCGGGCCTGCTCGTTCAGTGTGTAGACGTTCTCCTGGACCTTGCGCATGCCGTTGCGTTGGAGGCGGCGCCACTCCACGTACATCGACTCGACCGCGCGTGTGGTGGCGATGAGGTCCGCGAGCTGGTCCTCGGCGCCGCAGGCTGCGCACCATGCCTGGATGTCCGAGTCAGCAGGAGCGGTCTTCGCAGAGAGGATGCGGGAGGTCTTCGCCGGGTGCCAGCCGCACCGGGCAGACAGCTCACTTCCGTTGAGACCTGCGTCCAGCATCAGATCGCGCAGCCGCGCGGCAACAGCGGCTCGGGCGGCCTGGGCGCTGGATGATGGTGACGAGGGCAAGAGCTGACTGTCCGGTGAGTGGCGGCAGGGTCAGACGGCGTACTTCGCGTGGTCGATACCACGCGCCCAGACGGACTCGAACGCTGAGACGCAGAGCTGTACGACCGCCGGGTCCTCGGTCAGTTCGTACTGCGGGTCGGCCCAGTCCCCGTTGCCGGTGAAGTGGTTGAACTCGACAAGCCGGCCGTCGAACACCCAGAAATCGTTACCAGGCACCGCGATGTCCGATGCCAGCCGGCGTGGCAGCCAGCGGACCTGCTCGCCGGCCGCGATGTTCACCACGGTCCCGGCGTGCTCGAAACGGATGTAGTCGGTCACCGGCTCCGAGACGATCCGAGCCCTGCGCATGACCACTCCGCGGCCGATGGCCTCCCGAACCAGCGGCACCCACGCGGCCCAGCCGTCGGACTCGGGGTCAAGGTCGGGGTGGATGCCGGTCTGCCTGAAGTGCTCGAAGTCCGTCGCCTCGTCTCCCACGCCGTACCAGTCGCGCATCTCCAGGTGCACCGCCGAGTGTCGGGCAGCCTTGAGCAGCTCAGAGAAGTCCGGAACGCTCTGCGTCATCGAGTGCCTTCCTCACGATTGCCGCCATGCGGAGCGGGATCCGGGCCACCACCTCGTCCTCGGGGATCCCGGTCGCGTGGCCCGGAACCCACTCAGTGGTGCTGATCCGGGCCAGGAGCCCCGCGTCAGGCTTCCGGCCTTGGATCACCAGTTCCAGCTCCTCGTCGTCCACCCACACCGTGGGCGATCCATTGCCCTGGGTTTCGGGGTCCATACCGCTGAACCGCAGCGCCATCGTGCCCTCCCGTACCAAGTCGGTTGCGCATTCCGCAGCACACAGTGTCGCTGACATGGCTGCCAGTCAAGACAGCGTCACCCACGGTGAAACAGTCCGCAGTGCTGAGTTGATCGCTTCGAATCCGACGGATGTCGGGAGCGTGCGGTCGACAGTGCGACCCCGGCGGTGGGTGGGCGCCGGGGTCGGGCGTTACTGCTGTGGTGGGCACCCTGCGGAGAGTGCCCACCACAGCAACGCGGCGGCGGGTCAGTGCGCGATGGTCAGCGCGCTGTCGGCGAGCGCGCTGGTGAACATGGCGAAGGCGGCATCGGTGAACCGGAGGGCGGGGCCGTGCGGGTTCTTGGAGTCCCGGACCGCAACGCCGGCGGTCCCATCGGCCGCGCACTCGACGCAGTTCTCATTGCCCCCGCTGTAGCTGGACTTGAGGAAGGCCAGCCCGGTGGCGGCGGCGTCGGGGTAGTAGTTCACGTGATCTTGTCTCTCTGTGCGGTGATGAAGGCGAGCGAGTCGTCCTTCGTCATGGCCTCGGATGTGATGTCCCGGAAGCTCGCCCGGTAGCGGTCAACCCCGTCCGCGTCCTCGACGAAGAGGCTGCTCATCAGACCTTCGACCAGGACGACGTCGAACTCGGGACGGTGGGTGAAGCCGTAGATGGCCATCGCGCCGCCCATGCCCGGGTGGATGGATGCGGTGGACGGCATGACCAAGGTGGTGACGTTGGGCTGCCGGTTGAGGAGGAGCAGCTTGTCCAGCTGCGGGCCCATGATGTCGGGGCGGGAGCGATTGGCGAGCAGCGCGGACTCATGGATGATCGCGTAGAGGTTGACCGGGTTGGGGCGGGTCAGCACGGCCTGCCGCGCCATTCGGACGGCAACCTGGTCCTCGATGGTGCCGCCCATGCCACCGCCCAGGCGCTCGATGACGAGGCGGGCGTAGTCAGGCGTCTGGCACAGGCCGGGGACGTAGGCCGGCTCGTACGTCTCGATCTTGGAGGCGTCGGCCTCCAGTCGGACCATGTCGAACGCGACGGAGTTGAGCGCGTCGCTGTAGCCGAGCCACCAACCCCGGCGACTGGCGCCGTCCTTGGTGATCTCCACCAGGTGCGTCCTGGAGCTCTCGTCCGAGACTTCGTAGTGGTCGAGCAGTCTGATCACGTCGGCGACCTTGGCAGCGACCTGGGCGTTCTCGATCCGGGTGACCTTGGTCTGGCTCCAGCCGAGCACATCGGCGACCTGCTCGGCGGTCAGGCTCTTCCCCTCGCGCAATCTGCGCAACACGTTCCCGAGTTGGCGCCGGCGCAGTGTCGAGTGAGCCATCCCCCTGCCCTTCCTTTCAGTTGAACAGTCTGCCTGCCGGGCACGCGTACGCGCCACCAGCAATCGGGAGTGTACGCGGCCGATCGGCGTTCGAATTCGCATATATGCACACCTTGACGAATGAGTTGCTTTGACCTTGGCACCTGGTCCATGCTGTTTGTGACGAACCGCTTGCTGACTGTCACGCCAGTCGGCATGGTTCCTCGCGACTGCACGCTGGCCGGTACTTGATTCGCCGTCAGGAGGTCGAATCTCGCAGTCCGGCCCTTCCCTCTCGCCGCCCGGCTCGTCGCTGATGCGGCACTTGGAGGTCATCTGATGTCCGCGATTGAACTCACCGCTCCGGCCAAGCCCGAGGCGATCCGCGAGATTCGTCAGCGGCTCCGATATGCCCTGGAGGCCCAGGAGTTGCTGGGCCAGGAGCAAATCGCCGACCTGCTGGTCATGGTCTCCGAGGCCGCGACCAACGGGCTGCGGCACGGCTGCGATCCGGCGCGCCAGGACGAGCAACTCACCGTCGCCGTGCGGCTGGTAGATGGCGTGCGGGTGCGGGTCGAGGTGACCGATCCGGGGACCGGGACGGCGCAGAAGCCCGAGCCCGGGGAGGAGGACGAGCACGGGCGCGGGTTGCAGATCATCGCCGAGCTGTCGTCCGACTTCGGTGTGGTGTACGGCGAGGAGGGGGCGCGCACCACGTGGTTCGAGCTGCTGACGCGCGCTGCGCTCCCAGAGCCGGCCGACGGTGACGTGATGGCCGGTCGCGGGGCAGTACAGGGCCGCGTGCTGGAGGTCCTGCCCGGCGAGCTCAGCGTGACGGCGCCGCGAGCCAAAGCCGTGCCCGCCCAGAACCGCCGCACGTCCGCGCGGCGGGTGGCCTGACCCTTCAGTCGGCCCGGAGCGGCTCCGGGCCGACTCGCATGAATCGAGGAGTCTCCTTGAACAGCACGATTCCGTTCGATGCGCTGCCCCTGCTGCCCCTGCTGCCCGGCCAACTCGGCGACCTGACTGACGCCTTGGACCTGGCGGGTGACACGCTGTCGCAGATGCCACAAGAGGGAGCGCGACGCGGATGCACGGTCGCCATCGACGCGCGGGTCTCACCGACCTTCACGGCCTCGACGCCGGCGGCGGTCTTCCAACTGGCGGGCCACTACTTCGGCCAGGCCGGCCGCTGCGAGATCCACGGGGTCAGCTGGGCCGAGCGGGCCGGCAGCGGCCAGTGCGAGCTGACCGTCCTGACCGGCTGGGCGGACGCCTCTGTTGATCCCGAAGTGCCCGAGGCACTTGAAGGTGCGCCGCACCATGACGCCCTGTCACTGCCGCCGGAGCGGGCAGCGGCACTGGCCCGCGACGTGGCGCAGGCCCGGGCGGCACTGCGTGCGACGCCGAGCGGTTCGGCCTCCGGTGAGATCTCGGTCCTGCTGGACGCCATCGCGGCGTTCACCGGGACCGGAGCACGGGAGGTCTTCGCCGGCGCGGCCGCATACCTCGACACGCCGGGCCGGGTGCGCGTCCACGCCGCCATGTGGAACAGCCACGGCCGCCGGTACACGCTGCGCCTGTGCGTCAGCCGGCCCGACGAAGACGTCACCGAACCGTCGTGACCAGGAGGTCACCTGGCCCTCGCGTAACCCGACACGCCGGGGCGCCGATCACCGCCGAAACCGGCGCCCGGCATGCCGACACTGAAACGTGGACGACACCCCCAAACCCCACACGCCCCACGCCCATGAGCCGCACGGCGAAGGCCTGAGCGTCCGGCTGAACTGGCTGCGCGCCGGAGTGCTGGGCGCCAACGACGGCATCGTGTCGACGGCCGGCCTGGTGGTCGGGGTGGCCGGCGCCACCAGCTCGTCGACCGCGCTGCTCGCCGCGGGCCTGGCCGGGCTGCTGGCCGGGTCGCTCTCGATGGCCTCCGGCGAGTACGTCTCGGTGAGCGCCCAGCGCGACTCGGAGCGGGCCGCCCTGGCCGTGGAGGAGCGTGAGCTGGCCGAGCAACCCGATGCCGAACTGGCGGAGCTGACCGGCCTGTTGGCCCAGCGCGGGCTGACCGAGGAGGTGGCCCGCGAGGTCGCCGAGCAGCTCACCGCCCGGGACGCACTGACCGCGCACGCCCAGGTGGAGCTGGGCATCGACCCGGAGCAGATGTCCAACCCCTGGCACGCCGCCTGGGCCAGCTGCCTGGCGTTCACGGTGGGCGCGCTGCTGCCGCTGCTGGCGATCGTGCTGCCACCGGTCTCGCTGCGGGTGCCGGTGACGGTGGTGGCGGTGCTCTGCGCGCTGGTGGTCACCGGCTGGGTGGGCGCCCGGCTGGGCGACTCGCCGGTGCGGCCGTCGGTGCTGCGGAACGTGGTGGGCGGCGGGCTGGCGATGGCGATCACCTATGCGGCGGGCTCGCTGATCGGGGCGTCGGGGGTCTGAGGAACCGTCACGGTGAAGACTGGTAGCACCCTCCCCGGGATCGAGCCCGACGGTGTCTCGCCGGTGCGCACCGCGCCCTGGGCCGCGTAGAAGTCGGCTGCGTAGGGGTCCGCGTCGATGGTCAGCTGGGTGAAGCCGGCGGTCCGGGCCAGCTCCAGCAGGCCGCGGTAGAGCCGCCCGCCGAGGCCCTGGCCGATCGCGGCCGGCTCGACGAAGAGCATCGCCAGCTCGCCCACCGGTGCGGTGCCGGCCAGCAGGCCGAAGCCGAGCGCTGTGCCGGCGCGCTCGGCGACCAGGGTGCGGCCGGGCACCAGCTGTTCCGGCCTCAGGGTCAGCTCGTCGCGGCAGGAAGCCATGAAGGCTTCGTCATATCCCCAGTGCGCCTTGGAGCGGAGCACGAGCGCGGTCAGTGGCTCGGCCTCCGCCGGGCGGGCGGGGCGGAGCAACGGGGTGTCGGCAGCGTCGTCCATCCGGCCACCGTCGCACACGACTCAGCGCCCCCGCCCGCGAATTTCTCGCGAGCGGGGGCGCCGGTGAAGCCTGTTCAGCGGGTGGTCTTGCCCTTGCTGCTGTTCCGGGTGCCCAGCATGACCAGCCCGGTGATCACCACGAAGGAGAGAACCGGGATGCCGACGTAGAGGCCGAGGGTCTGCGCGATGGACAGGCCCGGGCCCGGGTCGTCGCCGTCGTCCCTGGTCAGGGCGAAGGCGGGCGACGTCAGCAGCATCATCAGCGTGGCCGCCGCGGAGACCGCACCGGCGCGCAAAGCGTTCCTCTTGTCCACGTTTCCCAAGGTACCGGCCCCTTATCGGGGGGCGCGCGGCGGGGTCGGCCTTCCGGGTCCGGGCTGGCCGGCGGCCAGGCGGGGGGTCAGCCGGTCGGCGGTGGCGCGCGGGCCCGGCTCGGCTGCCAGCCGCTCCAGGGTGACCGGGACGCCCGCGCCGTCGGCCACCGGCAGCCGCCAGTTCGGGTACTGGTCCCAGGTGCCGGGCAGGTTCTGCGGGCGCGGGTCGCCGACCATGTCCGGCAGCCAGACCCCGACCAGCTCGGCGGGGGTGGCCAGCAGGAAGTCGTAGAGCGCGGCCTGGTCCAGCTCGGCGCCCTCGGCCAGCATGCCGATCCGGACCAGCTCGGTGCGCCAGTCAGCCAGTTCGGCGGCCGCGTTCTCCTGCTCCTCGGCCAGCGGGCGGGCCAGCAGGCCCAGTTGGTGACGGAGCACGACGTGCTCGCCGGACAGCCGGGCGGCGGTGCTGGGCAGGTCGTGGGTGGTGAGGGTGGCCAGGCAGCCGGCCCGCCAGCGCTTGGGGTCCAGCGGCGCGCCCTTGGGGCCGAGCTCGCCGGCCCAGTCCCGTTCGAACCAGAGCACCGAGGTGCCGAGCACCCCGCGGGCGGCCAGCTCCTCCCGCACCCCGGGCTCCACGGTGCCCAGGTCCTCGCCGATCACCGCGGTGCCGGCCCGGTGCGCCTCCAGGGCGAGCACCCCGAGCATCGCCTCGGCGTCGTAGCGGACGTAGGTGCCCTCGGTGGGCGGTCGGCCGGCCGGCACCCACCAGAGCCGGAACAGGCCCATCACATGGTCGATCCGGATCGCCCCGGCGTGCCGGGCGGCGGCCCGCAGCAGTTCGGCCAGCGGCGCGTAGCCGGCCGCGGCGAGCGCGTCCGGGCGCCAGGGCGGCAGGCCCCAGTCCTGGCCGTGCGCGTTGAAGGCGTCCGGCGGGGCGCCGACCGAGATGCCGCTCGCCAGGTAGTCCTGCAGCGCCCAGGCGTCGGCCCCGCCGGGGTGGACGCCGATCGCCAGGTCGTGGATCAGCCCGATCGCCATCCCGGCGTCGCGGGCGCTCTGCTGGGCGCGGCCGAGCTGCTCGTCCAGCAGCCAGGTCAGCCAGCGGTGGAACTCCACCCGGTCGGCGAGTTCGGCTTGGGCGGCGGCGACCTGCGGGGTTCCCGGGTGACGCAGGCCGGCCGGCCAGTGCTGCCAGTCGCCGCCGTGCTTCTCGGCGAGCGCGCACCAGGTGGCGTACCGCTCCAGCCAGTCGCCCTCGCGGCGGACGAACGACTGGTAGGCGGCCTCCCGGCCGGGGCCGCGCGGAACGGTGTGCAGCAGCTCCAGGGCCTCGCGCTTGACCGCCCAGACCGCGTCCCGGTCGATCAGCCCGTCGTGGTCGAGCACCTCGGTGCGCAACCGCCCGGCCCGCTCGGCCAGTTCGTCCAGCCGGACCCGGTCGGCGGCCAGGGTGCGGGCGTACTCGGGCACCGCCTCGATCCGCAGGTGGACCGGGTCGGCGAAGCGGCGGCTGGAGGGGCGGTAGGGCGAGGGGTCGGAGGGCAGGGTGGGCAGCGCCGCGTGCAGCGGGTTGATCTGCAGGAAGTCGGCGCCCAGGGCCGCTCCCGACCACTGGGCGAGCTCGGTCAGGTCGCCCAAGTCGCCCATTCCCCAGGAGCGTTCGGAGAGCACCGAGTAGAGCTGGGCGAGGAAGCCCCAGCCGCGCCCGGGTAGCGGTTCGAGCCGCTGCGGCGCCACGATCAGGGTGGCGGTCTCGGAGCGGTCGGGCAGCTCCATCCGCAGGGTGTGCCGGCCCAGCGGCAGGTCGGCGGGCAGCCAGTGGGACCGGCCCGGTGGCACCTCCCACTGGCCGCCGTCCTCCAGCTCGATGGTCAGCCGGGCGGCAGCGGGCACGTCCAGCGCGCTGCGGCGGCCGACCCGCACCACCAGGGCGGGCGGCAGCAGCCGGGCGGCCTGGGCGGCGCGGCGCTCGGCGAGGGCCTGTTCGACCGCCTCCGGGGTGGTCGCGTCCACGCCGAGCGCACCCAGCACGGCGATCAGGGTCGCCGCGGGCACCGGGATGTGCCGGCCGTCGCCCGGGTCGTAGCTGGCGTCCACGCCGTGGTGGTGGGCAAGTGCGACCAGCCGGGCGCTCGGGGCGTCCGGTGCCGCCGGGTCGGCGCCGGCCGCGCCCGATGATTCGTCAGGGTTCTCGTCGGAACGGTCGAGGTATGCGGCCAACGCGGTCTCCTACCGGGACTCGATGGGCGGTCAGGATCCACTCCTACCCGGGGCGTCCGGCCGCCATCCGCAGCGGCGCGCCGACCGCGTGCACAATGCCCGCTTGCGCACATGCCTGCGGCACGTGCGCACCGCTCGGACATTTTCGGATGAAACGGTCATCACAGCAGGTCACGTTGACACTGACGCGTCGAAACTGGTGGGCTTTGGCCGCGTAGTCCGAGCAGGACGGCGGGGGGCCGCCGGCAGGACGCGCATGCTCGTCGACCACCCCCGATACGGCCGACTGCCCCGGCCGCAAGGAGGCCCCGTGCAGTCCCGTGTGTCGGCCGCCGCCGGTAGGCGGCTGCGGCAGCAGCTCGAAGCCAGCCCAGCGCTGCGCGAGGTCCTGCACCATCCCGCCGTCGAAGTCACCCGCCGGGCCACCGCCCGCACCGCCCGCCTGGTCGCGCCGCGCACCGCGGACCGGCTGATCGCCGACCTCAAAGGCACCGAGCCGCTGCTGGCCGAGATCCAAGCCGAGAGAGCGCCGAGCGGACCCACCGTCAGCGGGACCGGCACCACCGGGACGCTGCCGCACCGCAGGGCCGGGCTGCGGGTGGCCGCCACACTCTCCGCCGCCGCAGTGATCGGCGGACTGGTCGCCACCGTGCCGACCGCTGCGATGGCCGCGCCCGCCACCGCGCAGAGCGCCGCCCAGCTGCCCGGCACCCGCACCCCGCTGGGCAGCCTGACCGACCCCCAGGTCTACCCCCGCCCGCAGCAGCTGCACCTGGCCGGCCAGCCGGTCGCGGTGCCCGCCGAGGTGTCGCTGATGGTCGGCGCCGACCTGGACGCGGGCGCGCTCGCCGCCGTCCGCCAGGTGCTGCTCAGCGCGGGCGCGGCCAGCATCGTCACCCCCGAGCAGGCGGCTCCCGCACCCGGCTCGCTGCTGGTCTACGTCTCCTCCCCCAAGCCGGGCGACCAGACCGACCCGGCCGCCGCCAAGGCGCTGCAGGCCCTGGGCGCCGCCGACCCGGCCGGGCTGCCGGACGGCGGCTACACGCTGGCGGCCGGTCAACTCCCGGTGGCCGGCGGCAGCTACGGCGCGGTGGTGCTGGCCGGCGTGGACGGCAGCGGCGCCTTCTACGCCGCGCAGACCCTGCGCCAACTGCTGACCCAGGTGCCGGCCGGGCAAGGGCAGGGCGTCGGCTCGCACGGAGTGGGCGGCTACGGCTTCCCGGGGCTGACGGTGCGCGACTGGCCGAGCGGCGCGCCGGTGCGCGGCACCGCGGAGTCCTTCTACGGCACCCCGTGGAGCAGCGAGCAGCGGCTGGCGATGCTGGACTTCCTGGGCCGGACCAAGCAGAACTTCTTCCTCTACGCGCCCGGTGACGACCCGTACCGCCAGGACCAGTGGCGCACCCCCTACCCAGCCGACCAGCTGGCCGACCTGCGGGCCCTGGCCGAGCGGGCCGCCGCCAACCACATCACCCTCGGCTACGCCGTGGCTCCCAGCCAGAACTTCTGCTACAGCTCCGCCGCGGACATCGACGCGCTGCTCGCCAAGCTCGACGGGCTGCGCCAACTTGGCTTTGGCGCCTTCCAGTTGCAGTTCGACAATGTGAGCTTCAACGACTGGCACTGCGGCGACGACCGGGACGCCTTCGGGTCCGGCCCCGCCGGCCATGCCAAGGCGCAGGCCAAGCTGGCCGCCGCCGTGCAGACCCGGCTGATCGCCGCCCACCCGGAACTGGCCGCCCTCACGGTGCTGCCCACCGAGTTCCACCAGCAGGGCGCCACCCCGTACCGCAAGGCGCTGGCCGCCGCGCTGCCGCAGGCCGTCCAGGTGGCCTGGAGCGGCGTCGGGCTGATACCGGGCAGCATCACGGCGGCCCAGACCACGGACACCAGCGCGGTGTTCAACCATCCGCTGGTCACCATGGACAACTACCCGGTCAACGACTCCACCCCGGACCGGCTCTACCTGGGCCCGTACGCCGGCCGCGACCCGGAGGTGGCGAGCCGCTCGGCGATGCTGCTGACCGCCGGCATGCGCCAGGCCGCCGCCTCCCAGCTGCCGCTGGCCACCGCCGCCGACTACGCCTGGAACCCCACCGGCTACCAGGCCCAGGCCTCCTGGCAGTACGCGCTGCGCGAGCTGGCCGCCGAGGCCGCACCGGCCGGCGCCAACGACGCGGGCCCGGCCCTGGCGGCGCTCACCGCACTGGCCGGTAACAGCACCTCCTCACCGCTGTCCAGCACCGAGTCGGGCTACCTGACCCCGCTGATCAGCGCCTTCTGGACGGCCCTGCAGCCCACCGGCGGCAGCGTCGACCTGGGCAAGCTGCAGCAGGCCGCCGACCCGCTGCGGGCCGCGTTCGCCACCATGGCCGGCGCCCCCGACATGCTGCGCGGCACCGACAGCGGCGCCGCCGCGGGCATCGGCGGCTCCACCCTGGTGGCCGAGACCAGTCCCTGGCTGAGCCGGCTGAGCGACTACGGGCGGGCCGGCGAGGCCGCGCTGGACATGCTGCTGGCCCAGCACAAGGGCGACGGCGCGACCGCCTGGAACTCCCGGGTGACGCTGCGCCGGCTGCGCGACCGGCTGGCCGCGGCCGGTCCGGTGACGATCGGCGCCGGGGTACTGGACCCGTTCCTGGACCGGGCGATGAAGGCCGCCGACAGCTGGTCCGGGGTGTCGGCCGGGGCCCTCGCCCCGACCAGCACCATGGGCAGCGCCAACGGCCACGGCCCCGCGCTGATGACCGACGCCGACGCTGGCAGCTTCTACTGGAGCGCGGCCCCGCCGCAGCCGGGCGACTCGGTCGGCGTGGACCTGGGCGACGGCCGCCCGGTCGGCACCGTGACCGTCACCATGGGCGGCTCGGACGGCAGTGCCACGCCCGGCAGCGACGCCGCCGCGGCCGCCGACGACTACCTGCGGGACGGGGTGCTGGAGTACTCCACCGGCGACGGCGGCTGGCAGCAGCTGGCGGTGGCGCACCAGCAGAAGACCGTCACCGCCACGCTGCCGGCCGGCGCCCTCGTCCGGGCGATCCGGCTGCGCGCCACCAAGGCCCAGCAGAACGCGGTGGCGGTGCGGGACTTCAGCGTCACCGCGCCGGACGCCCCCGCGATGACGGTCTCCGGCGGCCCGGCCGCCGCGCCCGGCTCCTCGGCCGCCTCGATGCTGGACGGCGACCCGGACACCGCCTACCGGGCGGCCGCCCCACCGACCGGCGCGGACGCCCCGCTCACCGTGGAGCTGGGATCGGTGCGCCCGCTGGACCGGCTGACCGTGCTGACCGACCCGACGGTGCGCGCCACCGCGACCGTGGCGGTGCGGCACGCGGACGGCAGCTGGATCGACGTGGGCACCCTGCACCCGGGCTACAACGAGCTGCCGGTGGGCGGCCAGCCGACCGGCGCGGTGCGGCTGACCTGGCAGCCGGGCGGCGACGCGCCGGTGGTCAACCAGATCGTGCCCTGGTACGCGGACACCCCGGTGGCCCGGTTGTCGCTGGCCGACCCGGAGCTGGACGTGATCGCCGGCGCTCCCACCCCCGCCGGCACCCAGGCGGTGGTGGACGCGCTGCGCCCCGACGGCGCCAGCGGCGAGATCCGGGCCTCGGCGCCGGGCGGGGTGTCGGGCATCACCGTGACGCCGGTGTCGGCGGCCGGCCAGTCCGGTGCGGCCCTGAGCGTGCCGCGCGGCGGGCGCGGCAGCGCGCCGGTGCAGGTCAGCGCGGCGGCCGGGACCCCGTCGGGGACGTACCAGGTGCCGGTGGACTTCACCTCCGGCCAGGTGACGCTGCACCAGACCCTCCAGGTGCACGTGGTGCCGCCGACCAGCGGACCGGACCTGGCGCCCACCGCGACCGCGAGCTCCTCGGGCGACGAGACGCCCAAGTTCCCGGCCTCGGCGGTGAACGACGGCGACCCGACCACCCGCTGGTCCTCCCCCGCGGTGGACAACGCCTGGGTGCAGCTCCAGCTGCCGCAGCCCACCCACCTGGGCGAGGTGGTCCTGCACTGGCAGGACGCGTACGCCGCCGCCTACCAGCTGCAGACCTCCAGCGACGGGGTGAACTGGACCACGGTGGCCACCGTGGCGAACGGCAAGGGCGGCACCGAGACGGTGCGGTTCGACGCGCCGGGCGCGGTCTACCTGCGGATGCAGGGTGTCAGCCGGGCCACCAAGTACGGCTACTCGCTCTACGGGATCGAGCTTTACGCGGTCACCGACCCGACGGCGGCGCCCACCCCGCCGGTGCCGCCGGTCGGGGTGCCGACGCCCGTGCCGACCCCGGGCGGGGTGCCGTCCCCGTCCCCGTCCCTGTCGCCGTCGCCGAGCGGGTCGGCCTCGCCCGGCCTCGCGACGCCGTCGCCCATGCCGACCGCGCAGCCGACCGGCGGCCCGAACCCCGGTCCCGGCCCGTCGCCCGCGCCGGGCCCGACCGCCGGGGCCACTGCGGGGCACTGACCGGGGCCGCTTCGGGGCACTGGAACGCGGCGGGCCGGTGGCGCTCCCTCCTGGAGGGGGCGCCACCGGCCCATGAGGCTACCGGGGTACTGCGGCCCTAGCTGGTCAGGCGATGACGCTCTCCGGCTCACCGCGGTGGACAGGACGCGACCGGCCCAGCGGAACCGGTGCTCCCGCGTGGTCGGTATGGACATGGTGTTCGAAGTCACGGAACTGGTCCGTGCCGCCGTACGGCTCCAGGTAGGGCCGCCAGCGCGGATCCTTGATCCCGGTTCCGATGATGCGCCAGGCCAGCCCGCTGGGCGGGGCAGGAGGTCGCTTCATCCGCCACCCGAGCTCGGTCAGGTGGCGGTCGGCCTTCATGTGGTTGCAGCGGCGGCAGGCCGCCACCACGTTGTCCCAGCGGTGCTGTCCGCCGCGACTGCGCGGGATCACGTGGTCGACGCTGGTCGCGGCGGCCCCGCAGTAGACGCAGCGCCCGTGGTCACGGGCGAACAGTGCGCGGCGGGTGAGCGGTACTGGCCCGCGGAACGGCACCCGGACGAACCGGGTCAGCCGCACCACGGAGGGCGCCGTAACGGCGCTGGTGGCGCTGTGCAGAGTGACACCCGAGTCTTCCAGGCTGACCGCCTTGTGATTGAGGACCAGGATGAGGGCGCGGCGCGTCGACACGACACCTAGCGGCTCGTATGACGCGTTGAGGACCAGGACATGCGGCACGGATGCCTCCTTGGACGCCTGCGGCGCGTGGCTCGCGCCGGGACGAGCGGATGACCGCGCATCGCTGCGCGATCACCCCCAGTGTCGCCTTACGCCTTTGTACGGCGCCACCACTACCGGGTAACAGGCGGACGCGGGTTCCGCGCTCGCCCGTGCTACCTGTCTCTATGCCCAAACCGGCCATTGGGTGCACCGACACGCGCTCGCTAGGCTGTGCGCCGAGTTCCCGCAGCACAGGAGGGCCCCGTGACCGACGTCACTAGCAGCACCAGGGAGGCGGCCGGCTGGCTGGACGCCAACTGGGAGTCGTGGATCGACGGAACACTGCGCATCGTTGTCATCGTGCTGCTCGGGCTGGTGCTGCGGACGGTGGTGCGCAAGCTGATCGACCAGCTGATCCACCGGATGACCCGGGAAGCGGAGCACAGCGACACCGACACCAGCAGCCGGCTGGGCGGGCTGCTCGTGAACCCGGAGCGGCGCAGCCAGCGGGCCGCGGCGATAGGTTCGGTGCTGCGCAGCGTCGCCTCGTTCTCGATCATGGGCACCGCCTCGCTGATGGTGCTCTCCGAAGTCGGGGTGGACCTGGCGCCGCTGCTGGCCAGCGCCGGGGTGGCGGGCGTGGCACTGGGCTTCGGCGCCCGCAACCTGGTCACCGACTTCCTCTCCGGGGTCTTCATGATCATGGAGGACCAGTACGGCGTCGGGGACGAGATCGACATGGGGGTGGCCACCGGCACCGTGCTGGAGGTCGGCCTGCGGGTGACCAAGCTGCGCGGCGACAGCGGCGAGATCTGGTACATCCGCAACGGCGAGGTGAAGCGGATCGCCAACATGAGCCAGGGCTGGTCG
This sequence comes from Kitasatospora sp. GP30, assembly GCF_029892145.1. Classification (NCBI taxonomy): domain Bacteria; kingdom Bacillati; phylum Actinomycetota; class Actinomycetes; order Kitasatosporales; family Streptomycetaceae; genus Kitasatospora; species Kitasatospora sp. GP30. The sequence goes on along the minus strand of NZ_JARZAH010000008.1, from coordinate 62,628 downwards.
ACCGCGACGGTGGACGTGCAGGTCGGGTACAGGGAGGACCTGGACAAGGTCGAGGCGCTGATCCTGACCGCGGCCGAGGCGTTCGCCAAGGAGTCGCCCTGGGACGAACTGCTCTGGGAGCCGGTGGAGGTGCTGGGCGTGGAGTCGGTGTCCGCCGACACCGTGGTGCTGCGGGTGCAGGCCAAGACCATGCCGAGCAAGGCGCAGCTGGTCACCCGGGCGCTGCGCGGCCGGCTGAAGGCGGTCTTCGACGGGGCCGGGATCAAGCTCAAGGAGGAGGCCGCCGCGCCCGCGGCCGCCGCCGGGTCGCCGGCGACCCCCGCCGACGCGCAGCCGCCGTCCGCACTCGCCGATCCGTCCTCGGCCCGCTCCCTGGGCGCCCGTCCGATCCCGCCGCCGTCCCCGGAGGAGCAGCAGGCCTTCAGCAAGCTGCCCTGACCCCCTCGGCACCTCGGATACCTCGGAGCCCTGGCCGCACCCGGCCAGGGCTCCGTCGCATCCATTGACACCCCTTGGATTGTTAGTAAAGTTTCCAATTGTCGCCAGGGGCCCGCCGACGGAGGAGGATCGAGCACGTGAACGACACCTCCGCCCCACCCGCACCACGCCCCGGTACGCCGAGCCGGCTGCGGGCCATCAACGACCGGGCCGCCCTGGACCTGCTGCTGGCCCACGGCCCGCTCTCCCGGACCCGGATCGGCAGCCTGACCGGACTCTCCAAGCCCACCGCGTCCCAGCTGCTGGCCCGCCTGGAGGCCGCGGGGCTGGTCGTCCCGGTGGGCACCACGATCGGCGGGCCCGGCCCCAACGCCCAGCTCTACCAGGTGAACCCGGCGGCCGGTTACGTCGCGGGCCTGGATGTGACGCCCAGCCAGACCCGGTTCGCGGTGGCCGACATCACCGGGCGGACCATCGCCGAACACCAGCTGCCCACCCCCGCCCGGCAGGCGGCCCGCACCGTCACGGGGGACCCCCCGGCCGGAGGCTGGGGGAGGATCGCCGACGGCCTGGCCGCCACCGTGGAGCGGGCCGGCCTGGCCCCGGGCAGCCTGACCAGGATCGCCATCGGCACCCCCGGCGCCCTGGATCCGCAGTCCCAGAAGCTGCGCTACGCCGCCCACCTGCCCGGCTGGCACTGTGCCGGGCTACTCGACCGGCTCACCGAGGCGCTCGGCGCACCGGTGGCGATCGAGAACGACGTCAACCTGGCCGCCGTCGCCGAGCAGGCGCTCGGCTCGGCCCAGGGCTGCTCGGACTTCGTGCTGCTCTGGGCCGAGGAAGGGATCGGCGCGGCGATCGTGCTCGGCGGCCGGCTGCACCGCGGCCACACCGGCGGCGCCGGCGAGGTCGGCTACATGCCGGTGCCGGGCGCTCCGGTGATCCGCAACGTCCGCCGCGAGAACTCCGGCGGCTTCCAGGAACTCGCGGGCGCCGCCGGGGTGTTGGCGCTGGCCCGGCAGCACGGCCTGAGCGCCCGCAGCGCCGGGGCGGCGATCGGCAAGGCGCTGGCCACCCCGGGCGCGGGCGACGCGTTCCTCGCGGTGCTGGCCGAGCGGCTGGCCACCGGGCTGGCCGCGATCGTGGCCGTGATCGACCCCGAGCTGGTGGTGCTCTCCGGCGGCATCCCCGCCGCCGGCGGCGCCCGGCTGCGCGACCTCGTCCAGGAGCAGCTCACCGGCCTGGCGGTGCCCCGGCCGCGGCTGCTCAGCAGCACCGTACCGGGCTCCCCGGTGCTGCACGGCGCGCTGCAACGCGCCCTCGGCACGGCCCGGGAGCAGGTCTTCACCACCGACTGACCCACCACCCACCCATCCACATCGACAGGGGTCGAGTGCTGATGTCCCTGAAACTCGCCATCGTCGGCGGCGGCTCCACCTACACGCCCGAACTCATCGACGGCTTCGCCCGGTTGCGCGACAGCCTGCCGATCGGCGAACTGGTGCTGATCGACCCGGCCGCCGACCGGCTGGAGCTGATCGGCGCACTGGCCCGGCGGATCTTCGCCAAGCAGGGGCACCCGGCCACCGTGCGGACCAGCACCACCCTGGACGCCGGGGTGGCCGGCGCCGACGCGGTGCTGCTGCAGCTGCGGGTGGGCGGACAGGCGGCCCGCGGGCAGGACGAGACCTGGCCGCTGGAGTGCGGCTGCGTGGGCCAGGAGACCACCGGGGCCGGCGGGTTGGCCAAGGCGCTGCGCACCGTACCGGTGGTGCTGGAGATCGCCGAGCGGGTGCGCCGGGCCAATCCGGCCGCCTGGATCGTCGACTTCACCAACCCGGTGGGCATCGTCACCCGGGCCCTGCAGACCGCCGGGCACCGGGCGGTCGGGCTGTGCAACGTGGCGATCGGGTTCCAGCGCAAGTTCGCCGCCCACCTGCAGGTGGCGCCGGAGCTGATCCGGCTGGACCACGTGGGCCTCAACCACCTCACCTGGGAGCGCGGCGTCACCCTGCTGGACGCGCCCGGCGCGACCACCGGGCGCGAGGTGCTGCCCGAGCTGCTGACCGGCTTCGGCACCGAGATCGCCGACGACCTGCACCTGCCGCTGCCGGTGATCCGGCGCCTCGGCGTGGTCCCCTCCTACTACCTGCGCTACTACTACCAGCACGACGCGGTGGTCGCCGAGCTGCGCGAGCAGGGCTCCCGGGCCGCCCAAGTGGCCGAGATCGAGCGGGAGTTGCTGCGGCTCTACGCCGACCCGGCGCTGGACACCAAGCCGGAGCTGCTGAGCCGGCGCGGCGGCGCCTTCTACTCGGAGGCGGCGGTGCAGCTGATCGCGGCGCTACTCGGCACCGGGGGCGGCACGGGCGTCCAGGTGGTCAACACCCGCAACGACGGAGTACTGCCGTTCCTGCCGGACGACGCGGTGATCGAAGTGCCGGCCGCCGTGGACGCCACCGGGGTGCGGCCGCTGCCGCAGCGACCGGTGGAACCGCTGTTCGGCGGGCTGATCGCGGCCGTCACCGCCTATGAGCAACTCGCCCTGGAAGCAGCCCTCAAGGGCGGCCGGGAGCGGGTCTTCGACGCCCTGCTCTCCCATCCGCTGGTCGGTCAGATCGAGCTCGCCGAGCAGCTGACCGATGCCCTGCTCGCGCACAATAAGCCGTACCTGAGCTGGATCTGACGGAGCGTCATGATTGAGCCCCTGGCCGGCGTGCTCGCCGTGGACGCCGGCAACAGCAAGACCGACGTCGCCCTGGTCGCCGCCGACGGCACCGTGCTCGGCACCGCCCGAGGCGGCGGCTTCAACCCGCAGGCGCACGGGCCGCGGGCCGCCGTCGCCGCGCTGGCCCCGCTGGTCGCCGCCTCTGCGGCGGCCGCCGGCCTGAGCGCCGGCGGCCCGCTGGTCAGCCATCTGCAGGCCTGCCTGGCCAACGCCGACCTGCCGGCCGAGGAACGGGCCCTGGCCGCCGCCCTCACCGAACAGGGCTGGGGCGCCGAGGTCTCGGTCGCCAACGACACCTTCGGGCTGCTCCGCGCGGGCACCGACACACCGCGCGGGGTGGCGGTGGTCTGCGGCGCCGGGATCAACTGCGTGGGACTGCTGCCGGACGGCCGCACCGCCCGGTTCCCGGCACTCGGGCAGCTCACCGGCGACTGGGGCGGCGGGGGCGGGCTGGCCGCCGAAGCGATGTGGCACGCCACCCGGGCCGAGGACGGCCGCGGCCCGGCCACCGCCCTGGCGCCGGCCATCGCGGCCCACTTCGGGCTCACCACGGCGACGGCGTTCGCCGAGGCACTGCACCTGGGCGAGTTCCCCCGGGTGCGGCTGCACGAGGTGGTACCGCTGCTCTTCGACTGCGCGCAGGGCGGCGACGCGGCGGCGCTGGCGCTGATCGACCGCCAGGCGGCGGAGATCGCGGCGCTGGCCCGGGTGGCGCTGACCCGGCTGGACCTGCTGGCCGCGCCCACCCCACTGGTGCTCGGCGGCGGGGTGCTGGCGGCCGGCCAGCCGCTGCTGCTCGACAACCTGCGCGCCCGCCTGCGCACCGCCGCCCCCCTGGCCCGCCCCCGCGTCATCACCGCGCCCCCGGTCCTGGGCGCCGCCCTGCTCGGCCTCGACCGCCTGGGCAGCCCTCCCAGCGCCCACCAGCGCCTACGCGCCGCCTACCAACGCCCGGCGATAGCGGCATAGGAACCGCTGCGGAGACCCCACCCCGGCGGCCGGCCACCGCTCCCGAACCAGGCATCGACGCCTGTGAGGGCGGCACTTGGGGGAAATGGCTGCACAGTGCGGGTGGCGCCGGAATACTGGGGCGGTTGTGATGGTGACGCCCCGAGAGGTGCCCTGATGGCCGACGGCCCGTTGGAGATCTTCGAGCAGTTCCGCACCGGTCTGCTGGCGGGTGCGTTCGTGCCGGCCGAGAAGTTGTGGGCCGAGGACGCGGTGGTCGAGTTCCCCTACGCACCCGAGGGGCGGCCGCAGCGGTTCACCGGGCGGGCCGAGTTCCTGGCGTTCGCCGCCACGGCCCAGGCCGAACAGCCGGTGCGCTTCGAGGACTTCCAGGTGCTGGCGCTACGCGACGCGGCCGACCCGCAGGTGCTGATCGCCGAGTACCGGTTGACCGCTCCGGCCACCGCCGGCGGCCGCCGCGCCACGGCCGTCTTCGTCCTGCTGCTGCGGGTGCGGGACGGGCGGATCGTGCACTGGCGCGAATACCAGGACCTGATCGCGCCACGGGTCTGATGCCCGGTCAGGCCGAGGCGAGTTCGGGCGCCGGCTGGTCCTCCCGCACCGTCAGGGTGCGCACCGCCCGGACGGCCAGGGCGGCCGCCGTGGCCAGCACGATCAGCGCGGCGGCGCCCACCAGGGTGCGGCCGGTGCCGATCCTGGCCGCCACCGGCCCGGCGGCCATCTCGCCCAGCGGCAGTGCCAGGCAGGAGCCCAGCGCGTCGAAGGAGTAGACCCGGGCGAGGCGGTCCTCCGGGATGTTCTGCTGCAGCGAGACGTCCCAGGCCACGCAGAAGAACTCGACCGCGAAGCCGGTCACGAACATCGCCGCGGCGATCGGCACGGCACCCGCGCCCGCCGCCAGCGCCAGCACCGGCAGCACGATGGCGAACACCGCGGCCACCCCGACCAGCAGCGCCCGTCGGCTCGCCAGCCGGGCCACCACGAGGCCTGCGACGACCGCACCCGCCATCTGCGCGGCCAGTACCAGCCCCCAGACGCCGCGGCCGAAGGTGGCGTCGGCGATCCCCGGCCCGAGCACCGTGATCGAGCCGGACTCCGCAGCGTTCACCACCATGAACTGCAGCACCACCACCCAGACCCACCGACGGGCGGTGAACTCCCGCCAGCCTTCGCGCAGTTCGGCCAGCGGGCGGGTCCTCTCGGCAGCCGGGTCGGCCGGCGCGGCCGACGGCAGCCGAATGCCCAGGTAGCCGCCCGCCGCGGCCAGCAGCACCAGCGCGTCCACGGCCAGCGCCCAGCCCGGGCCGATCCCGGCCGCCAGTAGACCGCCCAGCGAACTGCCCGCGATGAGCCCGATGTTGAGGCCCATCCGGTTGACCGCGTTGGCCGGCCGGAGTTCCTCGGCCGGCACCATCTGGGGCAGCAGGGCGGAACTGGCCGGCATCGACAGCGCCGTCAGCACCCCGTTGACCAGGCTCAGCCCGATCAGCAGCGGCAGCGAGGCGAAGTGCAGCAGCACCGCCAGCGCCACCAGTCCCTGGCTCAGCGCCGCGGCCAGCGCGGTGCCCTGCAGGATCACCCCGCGCCGCACCCGGTCGGCCAGCACCCCGCCGAACAGCAGCGCGGCCACATTGGCCAGCGACCGGGCGCCGACCACCAGGCCCAGATCGGTCAGGGATCCGGTCAGGTCCAGCACGGCGAAGGCGAGCGCCACCGGGGCCATGCTGTTGGCCAGGGTGTCGCAACTGCGCCCCGCGACCAGCCAGCGGAACGGTCGGTGGCGCAGCGGCGCGAAGGTGGCGGACATCCGCCCACCCTCGCCCGGCCGTCAACGGCACGTCAACGGATTAACGGACCGCAGACAGCCACCCGATCGGGCAGGCGTACCGTTTCCGCAGACGAAACGGGGTCCTGGTGGCGAGCAGCAAGCGCAGACGCAAGCAGCGGAAGGGGAAGACGCCGGCCCGGCCGCGCAGTTGGGAGGAGAGGAGAGCCCCCAGGCGGCGCTGGGCGCCCTGGCAGTGCCGGGCCCTCGCGGTGGCCCTGTCGGTGGCGGCCGCGGGCGGGCTGCTCGGCGCGGTGCTGCTGGTGCTGGCGCTGCCGTCCGCCGTCAGCACCGCCGCGCAGTTCCTCGCCGCGCCGGTCTGCACGGCCCAGAACGCGCCGGACTGCCGCCGGCGGCAGAGCGAGCTGGTCCAGGGGGTGCACATCAGCAACGGCAGGAACCAGCAGACCACGGTGGACCTGCTCGACCAGGGCACGGGCGCCGAGCAGCGCGTGGTGCTGGCCGGGGTCGACCCGCTCGGGAACCGGCTGACCGGGGGCGACCGGGTCGAGCTGATCAGCTGGCACGGGCGGCCGACCGCGCTCCGCGCCGAGGGACGGCAGCAGGACGCGAGCAGCCAGCCGACCGACGGCCAGGCCTATGACCTGAACGGCGCCCTGGGGCTCGCCCTGCTGCTGCCGGCTATGGCGCTGACGGTCCGCCGGCTGTGGCTGCTGGGTGAGCCGCAGCGATCCCCGGTCCCCGAGACGGTCCTGTTCTGCGGCGCGATGGCGGCCGTGATCGGCATCGGCTTGCTGCAGTGGGATCCGGACATCTACCTGGGCACCGGCGTCGACGCCGTGATCCTGGTCCTGGTCGGCCTGGCGCTGCGGCTGCACTGGATCCGCCGGCAGCGCCGAGCGGCGGTCGCGGCCCGGCGGTAGGTCAGTGCCGCTCGCCGTCCTGCTCCTCGCCCCACTCGCCGTCCTGCTCGCCGCCCTGCCCCTCTCCCTGCCCCTCGCCCCGCTCCCCCGGCTGCCCCTCGCCCCGCTCGCCGCCCCGCTCCTCCGACTGCCCCTCGCCCGGCCCCTCGCCGCGCTCGCCGCCCCGCTCCCCCGGCTGCCCCTCCGACTGCAACGCCTCCCGCTCCCGCCGGCGCTTGCGCCAGACCCACACCGCCAGCGCCACCACCACCAGGGCCGCGATCAGCACCGCCAGCGCCGTGCCGACCAGGTGCTCCACCCGGGCGTACGCCGAGCCGGCCACGTACCCGAGCAGCACGAAGCCGACGCCCCAGATCGTGCCGCCGGCCGCGTTGAAGAGCAGGAACTTGCGGTAGGGCAGCCGGGAGACCCCGGACAGGAACGGGACCAGCGCGCGGAACAGCGCGACGAACCGGCCGAAGAAGACCGCCGCCGGGCCCTTGGTGCGGATGAAGGCGCGGGCCTTCTCCAGCCGGGCCTGGTACTTGACGGCCGGCCGGGTGCGCAGCAGCGCCGGACCCCAGCGGCGGCCGAGCTCGTAGCCCGTGGAGTCACCGAGGATCGCGGCGGTCACCACCACCGCCATCAGCACCGGCAGGCTCACCCCGCGGTGCGCGGCGGCGATGGTGCCGCCGAGCACGGCGGCGGTCTCGCCGGGCAGCACGAAGCCGACGAACAGCGCGTCCTCGGCGAAGACCAGCGCGCCCACCACCGCGTACACCACGGGCCCGGAGAGGCCCGCGATCCAGCCAGTGACCGATCCCACCGGCAGGCTCCTTCCGTCTTCGGTTTCCGTCTTCGGTCCATCGCCCACGCCACCGTCTACGTCACTGTAGACGAACGATTTCCGAGAACCTCACGACATTCCCAGGCCGCTGCCCTAGCCTCGGCCGTCGTCACTCCCACCGACCCTCTCGGAGAGCCCGGATGTCCAGCGGTCAGATCGCCCTGCTCGGAGCCGTCGCCGGCGTCACCATCTATCTCGGCCTGCCGATCGGCCGGCTGCGCCGCCCGGCGCCCCGGCTGCGCGCGGGGCTGAACGCGCTGGCGATCGGGATCCTGCTGTTCCTGGTCTGGGACGTGCTCACGCACGCCTGGGATCCGACCGACAAGGCGCTCGGCGACAAGCACTGGGGCACGGCAGTGGCCGGGATCCTGGTACTGGCGGCCGGTCTGGCCGTGGGCCTGTGCGGGCTGGTCTACTACGACCGGTGGAACGCCCGGCGGCTGGCCGCCGCGAGCGAGCGCGGTGAGCGCAGCGCGGCCGACCTGGCGATGATGATCGCGATCGGCATCGGCCTGCACAACTTCGCCGAGGGCCTGGCGATCGGCAACTCGGCCGCCACCGGGCAGATCTCGCTGGCCGTGCTGCTGATCATCGGCTTCGGGCTGCACAACGCCACCGAGGGGTTCGGCATCGTGGCCCCGCTGGCCGCCGAGGGGACCAGGCCGTCCTGGGGCAGCCTGGCGCTGCTCGGCCTGATCGGCGGCGGCCCGACCTTCGCCGGCACCCTGGTCGGCCAGCACCTGGTCAACGACTACCTGAGCATCGCGTTCCTCGGCCTGGCCGCCGGGTCGATCCTCTACGTGGTGATCGAGCTGCTCGCGGTGGCCCGCCGGGCGGCGCTCAAGGAGCTGACCACCTGGATGATCCTGGTCGGGCTGCTGGCGGGCTTCATCACCGACGCGGTGGTCACCGCCGGCGGCGCCTGACCGGCGGCCGTCAGGCCATGGCGCGGTCCTCGGTCGTCAGGCCATGGCGCGGTCCTCGGCCAGCCAGGCGGCCAGCACCTTGGCGCAGTCGTCCACGCTCTCCCGCCAGGCCTTGGCCGCGCCCTCGCCGGCCTCGTCGCTGACGTGCTTGACCAGCCGGATCGGCACCCCGGCCGGCTGCGCGGCGGCGGCCAGCGCATAGCCCTCCATGTCGACCAGGTGGGCCCGGGCGGCCAGTTGCTCGCGGGCCACCGGGTCGGAGACGAAGAGGTCGCCGGTGGCCAGCGTCGGGCCGTCGGCGGCCAGGGTGATCGGGTCGCCGTAGCTGTGGCCGGTCAGCAGGGCCAGCACCCGGTCGTCCAGGTCGTGCTGGAGCACCGTGCCGATCACATGGGTGCGGCCGGCCAGGCCCGGGCGCAGCGCGCCGGCGGTGCCCAGGTTGATCACCTCGCTCGGGCGCGGCCCGGCGGCCAGCACGGTGGCCAGGGCCAAGGCCGCATTGACCTTTCCCATGCCGGTGAGCAGCACCGGCAGCTCGCCGTCCAGGTAGGCGGCCTCCTCGGCCACGGCCAGGACCAGCAGAGGGCGGTCGGGGGTAACGGTTCCGGTCAGCTGCATGGCGGCCATGGTAATCCGGAGCCCCCCACTCCAGGAGACGGAGCAGTCAGGAGCCGGACCCGAACCGGTGCTTGAGGTTGGGGTCGTCCAGCCACCAGGGGCGCATCCCGTCCTCGGGCTCCGGTTCCTCCTCCGGCGCGCCCCCGGGTGCGACCACCCGGGCGGCCCGCTCGGCGGCCTGCCGCTCGTACTCGGCGTCCAGCGCGGCGTCCACCGCGGCGGTCTCCTCCCGCCCCTGGACGATCATGCGGCGGATCAGCGCGCAGATGAACGGCAGGCCGACCAGGTCGCCGAGCACCCAGAGGCTGTTGCCGCCCCAGGTCTGGTCCTGGGCCAGGCTCGGGCCCCAGGGGCGGGCCAGCGCGGTGTAGTAGTGCTCGGCCACGATGTGCCCGCCGTAGATCAGCACGATGCCCAGGGCGGCGTCGAAGATCACCTCGGCGAAGGTGATGAAGAGGCCCACCAGGTGCGGGTACTCGTGGCCGACCGGGTCGAGCTGCAGCCTGGGCCAGAAGTAGGCCAGGCCGAGCAGCACCAGCGCGACGTGCGTCCCGATGTTCCAGGCGCCGCTGCTCAGCGACTTCTCGTACCAGGGGGTGAAGTAGAGCAGCCACGGCGGCGCCATCAGCAGCGCGGTGGAGATCGCCGGGAACATCAGCACCTTGGACGGGCCGCTGCGCAGCACCCGCAGGATCTTCTCCCGGCGGGCCGGCGGCGAGGTCTCGACCAGCAGCGAGACCGGCGCGCCCATCGCCAGCAGCAGCGGCACCAGCATCAGCAGCAGCACCACCTGCACCGCGCGGTCCGTGAACAGGATCCGCTCGTAGACGCCCATGCCCGAGCAGGTGCACCAGATCCACAGCAGCAGCCCGCCGAGGAAGGCGAGCGTGCGGGTGGGCTGCCAGCGGGTGCCGGCCCGGGCCAGCTTGACCACCCCGAGCAGGTAGCCGCCGCCGAGCAGCACCGAGAGCGCCAGCACCACCGGTTCGGCGGTCCACGAGGTGGCCAGGTCCGACCACTGCCAGGGCGGCGGCCCGTGGTAGCCGGTCGCGGCCAGGACGGTCTGTGCGGTCTGCATCACTTCGGCTCCATGCTTCGCCCCTTTTGGGCGGGTCTCGGCTGCCATCATGGCCGATCCCGAGACGATCACCGCGCCCGGGGCGCCCCCGGGGGTGCCGCGTCGCAGGCGGAACCGCATAAGGTACGGCTCGCGTCTTGGACCCGCCGGGCCCGTCTTGGCACAGCCCGGTGGCAGACTGCTGCCAGCAGCCGGTCCCGGTCGGGCTCTTGGGGGAGGTAGGAGCGGTGGCAACACCAGTACTACAGACGGCGGCGGTACCGCCGCCGCGCGGTCCGGCCCGGGTGCGCCGCCGGGACCGCTGGCGTGCCGCGGCGCGCACCGCACCCGGGCGGCTGCGGCTGGCCGCCCTCGGACTGAGCGTGCTGGTCCTGGGCCTCGGCGCGCTGACGGGCTGGCAGGTGACCGACCGGACCGACGCGGCCGACCAGGTGGTGACGCACAGTCAGCCACTGAGTCAGAACGCGGCCGAGATCTACCGCTCGCTGGCCGACGCCGACACCACCGCGGCGGCCGGCTTCCTGCTGGCCGGCAGCGAGCCGGCCGCACTGCGCCAGCGCTACCAGAACGACTTGTCCACCGCGACCCAGTTGCTCACCCAGGCCGCCGCGCAGTCCACCGGCTCGGCCAAGGCGCAGTCCCTGGTCAGCCAGCTCAACCAGCAACTGCCGGTCTACGCGGGCCTGGTGGAGACCGCCCGGGCCGACGACCGGCAGGGCCTGCCGCTCGGCGCGGCCTATCTGCGGTACGCCTCCACCAGCATGCAGCAGCAGCTGCTGCCGCAGGCCCAGGCGCTCTCCCAGCTGGAACTCGCCCGCCTGGACAGCGACTACGGCGACGCCCGGGCCACCCCGTGGGCGGCCTACGGACTCGGGGTCGTGGTGCTGGCGGCGCTGGTCTGGGTGCAGCTGCGGCTGTTCCGGCGCACCAACCGGGTGTTCAACCCCGGTCTGCTGGGCACCACCGGCGCGGTGCTGGTGCTGCTGGCCTGGCTGGGCGCGGCGGTGCTGGCCAGCGACTCGTCGCTCCAGCAGAGCATCGACCGCGGCGCGGCCCCGCTGAAGGCGCTCAACGTGGCCCGGATAGACACCCTGAAGGCGCGCACCGCGGAGAACTTCAACCTGGTGGCCCGTGGCTCCACCACCACGTACGCGCAGCAGTGGACCGAGGACGAGATGAGCGACGCCACCGCGCTCTCCCAGGCCCTCAAGCTGGCCCCGGCGGGCGCGGCGGGTCACATCGCCGACGCCCAGGGCTCGTTCAAGACCTGGAACGACCAGCACAACGCGGCCGGCGCCAAGAACGACGGCGGCGACTACCAGGGCGCCCTGGACGACACCGTGGGCAGCGGCGCCAACAGCGCCGCAAACTCGTTCGACTCGACCGACCAGAGCCTGGCCGCTGCCGTGAAGGTCGAGCAGGCCGACTTCCTGAGCGCGGCTCGCGACGGCCGCGACGCAACGGGCACGGTGGCCGTGGCCGCGGGCCTGCTCGCGCTGTTGGGCACGGCGGGCGCGCTGACGGGTATCGGGCGCCGGCTGGCGGAGTACCGATGAGCGGAGTACCGATGAGGGGACGTGGCCGGATGCGCACCAGGACCGCACTGCTGGCCGCCGTGCTGGTGGCCACCCCGTTCACGCTCACCAGTGCGGCGGCCTCCCCCAGGACCGCCACCCAGACGGCCGCAGTCCAGACGGCCGCAGTCCAGGCGGCGGCCGATCAGAGCTGCGACCCGACCAAGAGCATCCGCCCCAGCAGCAGCGAGAGCGGGCCGGCGGTGACCGCCATCAAGGCCCGCGGCGTGCTGGTCGCGGGCGTCGACCAGGACAGCTACGACTGGGGCTTCCGCAACCCGGTCACCGGTCAACTGCAGGGCTTCGACATCGATCTGATCCATGCGGTCGCCAAGGCGCTGCTCGGCGATCCCGACAAGGTCCAGTTCAAGATGGTGCCGACCGCGAACCGTATAGATGCCATCAAGAGCGGCTCGGTCGACCTGATCGCGCGTACCATGACGATCACCTGTGACAGGCTCAACGACCTGGCCTTCTCCACCGAGTACTTCCAGGCCGGGCAGCAGGTGGTGGTGCCGAAGGCGGCCCACGCCAAGACGATCGACGACGCGGTGAGGGGAAAGCGGGTGTGCGTGGCGGACTCCTCCACCGCGCAGGACTACCTGACCAAGCATCCGCTCGGCCAGTCCGGCGAGGTCGTCGTGGAGAACCAGCTGGACTGCCTGGTCCGGATGCAACTCGGCCAGGCCGACGCCACCATGACGGACAATGCGCTCGCCGTCGGCCAGGCCGCCCAGGACCCGACCATGCAGGTGATCGGCCCGTCGCTGACCAACGAGCCGTACGGCATCGCGATGGCCAAGACCGCGCCCGACCTGGTGGCCCGGGTCAACCAGATCCTGGAGGACTACCGTCGTAGCGGTTGGCAGGACAGCTACGACCACTGGCTGAAGCCGGGGCTCGGCCCGATGAGCCCGCCGGCCGCCAACTACCTGCCGTAGCAAGGAAGATCAGGAGGAAGGGCGTGGCGTTGACAGGATCCGGCCCGGTGCTGAGCCGGGAGGAGGTGGACCGCGAGCTGACTCGGCTGACCGCCGAGCGCGAGGCGGTGGAGGCCGCTCTGCTCGCGCTCCAGGACCACCCGGGCCGCCGGCTGCTGGAGGGCGCCACGCTGACCGGCCGCACCGAGGAGCGCTGGCAGGTCGCCGCCCAGGGGTTCACCCTGCTGTGGACGTACTTCGACCGGTACAGCGAGGCGCTGGCCGCGGCCCGGGCGGTGCGCTCCCGGCGCAGCCGGCCCGGCTCCCCGGAGCTGGCCGAGCTGAGCGAACTGCTGCGCGGCCGGGCGGTCACCGTCTCCGGCGGCCAACTGCCCGACACGGCGCACCAGCTGGCCGGGCCGGCCCGACTGGTCGAGCAGATCAGCCTGACCGAGCTGATGGACCGGATGAACGCCTGCTACGCCACCGTGCTGGAGGTGGTCAACGCCGCCGACGCGGTCTGGTCGGCGCTGCCGGCCCGGATCGACCTGCTGCTGGCCGAGCTGCGCCGGGTGGCCAGCCTGGCCGGCTCGGTCGGGGTGCGGCCCGGCAGCCATCCGCTGGGCGACGACCTGTCCGTCCTGGAGCAGGAGTTGACCGGGCTTCGGGCCGAGGTGCTGGCCGACCCGCTGGCGCTGTGGCGCCCGGCCCGAGTGCCGGCCCAGCGCGGCCGGGAGAGCGCCACCAGCGTGGTCGCCGCGCAGCAGGCGGCGGCCGGCGCCGTCGACGTGGCCCGGTTCGACCAGGCCGGCCGGACCCTGGACTCGATACGGGTCGAGCTGGAGCAGCTGCTGCGGCTGCGCGACGAAGCGGACGAGCGGCTGCACCAGGTCGCCGATCTGCTGCGCCGCGCGGACGCCACGCTGGGCGAGGCCCGGCAGGCCCGCGGCGAGGTGCTGGCCAAGATCGCCGCCACCGAGGTGCCGGCCGTGCCGGGGCCGCTGGCCGCGCTGCGCGACGGCGTGCACCAGGCGGCGGAACTGCGGCAGAACGGGCTCTGGCACCGGCTGGCGCCGCTGCTGGACGCCCTGGAGGAGCAGGCGGCCCAGGAGTTGCAGCGAGCCCGGCAGTCCCTCACCGAGGTGACCGCCCCGCTCGCGGTCCGGGCCGAACTGCGCGGCCGGCTGGACGCCTACAAGGCGATGGCCGCGCGCCTCGGGGTCGCGGAGGACCCCGAGGTGATCGAGCGCTACGAGAAGGCTCGCTGGCTGCTGTGGAGCGCGCCGTGCGACCTGCGCGCGGCCGCCGCGGCGGTGACCAGGTTCCAGCAGGCGTTGCGTCCCGCGGCCGCGCCGCAGGACGCGCGGCGGTACGACGGACAGGGGGAATGAGAGCCATGGGCGAAGCGTGTGTCCGGCCGGGGTGCTCCGGCGGAGTGATCGACGCGGACGGGTACTGCACCGAGTGCGGTCTGGCGCCGCTGGGGGTGTCCGGCACCACCGGGACGGCCACCGGGACGGCCACCGCGACGGGGGTCGGCGCCAAGTGCGCGCAGCCCGGCTGCGCCGGCACCATCGACGCCGACGGCTTCTGCGACGAGTGCGGCATCGCGGCCGGCCCGGCGCGGACCGCGGCGTCGGCAGCGGTGCCCGGCTCCCGGGTCGCGCCCGACTCCGGCGCCGGCTCGGCCCGTTCGGTGCCGTCCAGCCGCACCGGCTCGTCCCGCTCGATGTCCGGCCGGTCCCGTTCGCACCGCTCCACCCGGACCGGCACCCGCGGCTCGGTCTCGGTGCGCAGTTCCAAGGGCAGCCGCAGCACCGGCAGCCGCAGCCGGCTGGGCGCCGGCCTGGTCACCGTGCCGCCGGTGCCGAAGAGCGACCCGGCGCAGGCGGTGCTGGTCGACCCCGAGGTGCCCGAGCGCAAGCGGTTCTGCAGCAAGTGCGAGGCGCCGGTGGGCCGGGAGAAGAACGGCCGCCCGGGCCGCCCCGACGGCTTCTGCTCCCAGTGCGGGCAGGCCTACTCGTTCACCCCGAAGCTGCAGCGCGGCGACCTGGTCGGCGGCCAGTACGAGGTGATGGGCTGCCTGGCGCACGGCGGCCTGGGCTGGATCTACCTCGCGGTGGACCGCCGGGTCAGCGACCGCTGGGTGGTGCTCAAGGGCCTGCTGGACACCGGCGACGAGGACGCGCTGGCGGTGGCGATCGCCGAGCGGCGGTTCCTCGCCGAGGTGGACCACCCCAACATCGTGCGGATCATCAACTTCGTCGAGCACCCGGATCTGCGGACCGGCAGCATCGACGGCTACATCGTGATGGAGTACGTCGGCGGCAAGTCCCTCAAGGACATCGCCAACGACCGCCGCACTCCGGACGGCCGGCGCGACCCGCTGCCGGTGGCGCAGGCCATCGCCTACGCTCTGGAGGCGCTGCCGGCGCTCGGCTACCTGCACAGCCGGGGCCTGGTCTACTGCGACTTCAAGATCGACAACGTGATCCAGAGCGAGGACACGCTCAAGATCATCGACATGGGCGCGGTCCGCCGCTTCGACGACGACGGCCCGATCTACGGCACGGTCGGCTACCAGGCGCCGGAGATAGCGACCGACGGCCCCTCCCCCGCCTCCGACCTGTACACCGTGGCCCGCACCCTGGCAGTGCTGACCTTCGACTTCCAGGGCTACAGCACCACCTACCGGGAGGAGCTGCCCGGCCCCGAGGAGGTGCCGGTCTTCGCCCAGTACGAGTCGTTCTACCGGCTGCTGGTGCGGGCCACCGACCCGGACCCGTCCCGCCGGTTCGCCTCCGCCGAGGAGATGGCCGACCAGCTGACCTGCGTGCTGCGGGAGATCCTGGCGCTGTCCGACGGTCAGCCCAGGCCCGCCCTGTCCACCCTCTTCGGACCCGAACTACGGGTGGTGGACACCGAGTTGATCGCCGACGGACCGGCCCCCGCAGCCGGGGTGCCGCGGCTGGTGGTGCCCGACGTGGCCGCCGCCGCGCTGGCCCTGCCGGTGCCGCGGGTCGACCCGGGCGACGCCAACGCCGGGTTCCTGGCCGCGCTGATGGCGACCCGGCCCGACGACGTGCTGGGCGCGCTGAGCACCGCCACCTCGGACTCGGTGGAGCTGCGGCTGCGCCGGCTGCGAGCGCTCATCGAGCTCGGCCGGCACATCGATGCCGAGCAGTCGCTGGCCCAGCTGCGCTCCGACCACGGCGACGACTGGCGGGTGGTCTGGTACCGCGGGCTGTCCCAGCTGGCCCTGGCCGGCGCGGCCTCCTCCCAGGCGCAGACCCGGCCGCTGGTCGAGGCCGCCGCCGAGGCCTTCGACGCGGTCTACGACGCCTTCCCCGGCGAGGCCGCGCCCAAGCTGGCGCTCGGCATCTGCGCCGAGCTGCTGGGCAACCACGACGACGCCGCCGAGTTCTACCGGCTGGTGTGGACCACCGACCACGGCTATGTGAGCGCCGCGTTCGGACTCGCCCGGGTCTGCCTGGCCGGCGGCGACCGGGCCGGCGCGGTCGCCGCCCTGGAGTCGATCCCGGAGGTCTCCACCCACTACACCGCCGCCCGGATCGCCGCGATCCGGGCCCGGGTGCGGGCCCGGACCCCGCAGGAGCCGATCGGCGACGACCTGGCGGCGGGCAACGCCCAACTCGCCCTGCTCGGGCTGGACGACCGGCGGCGCGAGCAGCTCTCGGTGGAGGTGCTGGAGAGCACGCTGGGCTGGGCGCTGGCCGGCGCCCCCGGCCACTCGCCGGTCGCCACCGCGCTCGGCACCCTGCCGACCAAGGAACGCGAACTGCGGTTCGCGCTGGAGAAGTCCTACCGATCACTGGCCCGGCTCGCCGAGCGGGCCGAGGACCGGATCGAACTGGTGGAGCGGGCCAACCGGTCCCGACCGCGGACGTGGGTGTGACGATGACCGAGTGCCCGGGCTGCGGCGAACCGCTCGACCCCGCGGACGTGTTCTGCGAGAACTGCGGGATGGGCCTGGCCGCCGCGCCGCCCGCACCCGCCGCCTCGATCGCCGAGGCCGACTTCGCGCTGCCACCGGCGGCCGGGCAGGTCTGCGCGCACTGCGGCGCCGGACAGGTGGGCGCCGACGGCTTCTGCGAGGCCTGCGGGATGGCCCAGCCGAGCCCGCGCGACCATGTGGAGCGCTCGCTGGCCGGCGGCGCCGGGGTCAGCGACCGCGGGGTGCGCCACCACCGCAACGAGGACTCCTTCACGCTGGCCGCCACCTCGCTGCCGGACGGCCGGACGGCCGTGGTCGCGGTGGTCTGCGACGGGGTCTCGTCCGCCTCCCGGCCCGACGAGGCGTCACAGACCGCGGCCGACGCGGCCGGTGAGGCGCTGCTGACCGCGCTGGAGCACGGCGAGGCGGCCGAGCCGGCGATGCGCGGCGCGATCGCCAGCGCCGCCGCCGCGGTGGCCGCGCTGGCGGGCGACGGCACCGCCCCGGAGCCCGGGCACAACTCCCCCGCCTGCACGGTGGTCAGCGCGGTGGCCGCCGCCGGGGTGGTCACCGTGGGCTGGGTCGGCGACAGCCGGGCGTACTGGATCCCGGACGACCGCTCCGACGCCGAGCCGTACCGGCTGACCGAGGACGACTCCTGGGCGACCGGCATGATCGCGGCCGGCCTGATGAGCGAGGCCGAGGCCTACGCGGACGCCCGGGCCCACGCCATCACCGGCTGGCTGGGCGCGGACGCCGAGGAGGTCGTGCCGCACACCGTCGCCTTCACCCCGCATGTGCCCGGGGTGCTGCTGATCTGCACCGACGGCCTGTGGAACTACGCCGAGGCCGCCACCAGCCTGGCCGACCTGGTCCGCGCCGACGCCCGCACCGACCCGCTGCGGGCCGCCCAGGCCCTGGTGGCCTTCGCCGTCGCCGCCGGCGGGCACGACAACATCACCGTCGCGGTGCTGCCGGTGCTGCCGGATCCGGCGTCCGGCTGGGTGGACACCCTGCTCGACCTGCCGGTGATCAAGCCGACCGTTCCGCCGATGCCCAGCTTCCCGCCGGCCGTTTCCACCGAGCAGAGCTGACGCCCACTCACCCGTTGTCCGGCTGACGTCTTCTCACGACGCACCAGCCACCCATCGACTCTTGCCAAGAGGGGTACGGTCATGGCCAGTCTGACCAAGTCGAACCTGCCCAGGTTCGCCACCGAGATCTTCCAGAACGAGTACCTCGCCGAGGGCGCCCGCGAGGTCAACGCCATCGTCACCGTCACCGCCACCGGCGGCGGCACCACCGGCGGGCGGCCGCTGGGCCTGGGCGCGGACGCCGCGCCCGGCGCCGCGCAGGACGCGGCGGTGGTCCTGATGGTCGACTGCTCGGGCTCGATGGACTACCCGCCGACCAAGATGCGCAACGCGCGGGACGCCACCGCCGTGGCCATCGACACCATCCGCGACGGGGTGGCCTTCGCGGTGGTGGCCGGCACCCACGAGGCCCGCGAGGTCTACCCGGGCGACGGCTCACTGGCCGTCGCCTCGCCGACCACCCGGGAGGCCGCCAAGCAGTCGCTGCGCAAGCTGACCGCGGGCGGCGGCACCGCCATCGGCACCTGGCTCACGCTGGCCGACAAGCTCTTCCTGACCCGCCACGACATCGCCATCCGGCACGGCATCCTGCTCACCGACGGCCGCAACGAGCACGAGAAGCCGGCGGACCTGCAGAAGACCCTGGACCGGGTGAGCGGCCACTTCACCGCCGACTGCCGCGGTGTCGGCACCGACTGGGAGGTCGCCGAGCTGCGCAAGATCGCCTCCGCGCTGCTCGGCACCGCCGACATCGTGGCCGAACCGGCGGACCTGGCCGAGGACTTCCGCTCGATGATGACCGCCGCGATGGGCAAGCAGGTCGCCGACGTGGCGCTGCGGGTCTGGACCCCGGCCAACGCCCAGGTGAAGTTCGTCAAGCAGGTGGCGCCCGACCTGGAGGACCTCACCGGGCGGCGGGCCGAGGCCGGGCCGCGGGCCGGCGACTACCCGACCGGCTCCTGGGGCGACGAGAGCCGCGACTACCACGTCTGCGTCGAGGTGCCGTCCGCCGCGGTCGGCAACGAGATGCTGGCCGCCCGGATCTCCCTGGTGCTGCCCGGCGCCGACGGCTCCACCGAGGTGCTGGCCCAGGGCCTGGTCCGCGCGGTGTGGACGGACGACCTGGCCTCCTCCACCCGGATCAGCCCGCAGGTGGCCCACTACACCGGGCAGGCCGAGCTCGCCTCGTCGATCCAGGAGGGCCTGGAGGCGCAGCGGGCGGGCGACATGGACACCGCCACCGCCAAGCTGGGCGCGGCGGTCCGGCTGGCCCACCAGACCGGCAACGAGGGCACCTTCAAGCTGCTGCAGAAGGTGGTCGACGTGGTCGACCCCAAGGAGGGCACGGTCAGGTTCCGAAAGGACGTCAGCGAGGCCGACTCGATGACCCTGGAGACCCGCTCGACCAAGACCGTCCGGGTCGCGGCCAAGAAGCGCGAGGGCTGAGCGGCCGTCAGCGAGGCGGAACAGCTCGGGTGCGTCGCCGCCGCGACGTGCCCGAGCCGTTCGGCCGGTCCGGTGCGGCTACTTGACGATCTTGGCCAGCGCCTGGGCCAGCGTGTTCAGGTCCGGCAGCGCGCCGGAGGCGGCGTCGCTGCCGTCCAGGAACAGCATCTTGTCGCCGAACCGCGCCACCACCTGTCCGACACCGTGGCCGATGAACCATCGGATCCGACTACCGGGTGGCCACCGAACCCGGCCGGTGCGCCGTCGCCGGACGGACCGCCGCGCAGTGGGAGGCCGCCTTCGCGGTGTTCCACTGACCCGCCGCCGTTCACCACGGCCGGGCACATCGGTATCGTGAGAGGCTGTCGTGAAACTGGTTCCGTCGGGGGCCGGGACCTGCCGAGATGTGGGGGACTTGATGCCGATCTGCCCTAGTGGCCACGAGTCGCAGTCGGAGGACTACTGCGACTACTGCGGCCTCGCGATGCGCCCGGCCGCCATGGTCGGGGCACCAGGGCCGTTCGGCGCTCCGGTGCCCCCGCCGCCGGCCATGCCGCCGCAGGCGCCGCCGATGCCGGGCGGTTTCCCGGGGGTCGCCGAGAGCGTCGGCTGCCCGATCTGCCGTACCCCGAAGACCGGCCGGTACTGCGAGGAGTGCGGCTACGACTTCGAGCTGTCCACCTCGCCGGGGATGCCGGTGGTGGGCGCGCCGCAGGGCTACGGCTACCCGCCGCCCGGGCCCGCACAGCCGCAGCCGGGGTACGGCTACCCGCCGCCCGGCTCCGGCTACCCGCCGCAGCCCGACCCGGTGTTCCCGCCGGCGCAGCCCGACCCGGTCTTCCCGCCGGCGGACCCGTTCGGGTCGGCGCCGTCCACCCACTCGCCGTACCAGCAGCCGGGGCAGCCGGGCGCGCAGCCGCCCGGGCACCCCGGGATGCCGCAGCCGGGGCAGCCCGGCATGCCCGGACAGCCCGGGGTGCCCCCGCAGCAGTCCCGGCCGATGCCGCCGCAGCAGCCGGGCATGCCGCCGCAGCCCGGGGCACAGCAGCCCGGCATGCCGCCGCAGCCCAGCGTCGAGCAGTACGGCACCTCGTTCCACCTGGCGCCGCCCTCCCAGCAGATGCCGCAGGCCGAGCCGGTCAGGTCCCAGTGGGTGGCCGTGATCACCGCGGACCGCGAGTACTTCACGGACATGATGGCCCGCAGCGGCCCGGAGGCCTCCGGGCTGTTCTTCCCGCCGTACTGCCCGGAGCGCCGGATCCCGATCACCGGTCGCGGCCAGCTGCGGATCGGCCGGCGCAGCCAGCACCGCGGCACCGTGCCGGAGATCGACCTGTCGGTGCCGCCGGAGGACCCGGGCGCCTCGCACCAGCACGCGCTGCTGGCCGAGCAGCCGGACGGCAGCTGGGTGCTGGTCGACCAGGACTCCACCAACGGCACCACGATGAACGGCGGCGCCGAGCCGATCGCCCCGCACACCGCCGTCGCGCTCAACGACGGTGACCGGATCCACATCGGCGCCTGGACCACCATCACCCTGCACCGCTCCTGAGCTCGGCAGGAGCCGCTGCTTCCGCCGCCGCAGTCGTAGCGACCGGAGTCGTAGGACCGACGTCTCGGTTCCGGCTCCGGCCACGGTCTGCGACCATGGTCGGGTGACTGAGATCGGGCGCGGCGAGACTCGCGAGGAGACGTTCTACGAGGCGGTCGGCGGCGAGGCCGCCTTCCGCCGGCTGGTGCACCGCTTCTACCAGGGGGTGGCCGGGGACGAACTGCTGCGCCCGATGTACCCCGAGGAGGACCTCGGCCCGGCCGAGGAGCGGCTGGCGCTCTTCCTGATGCAGTACTGGGGCGGTCCGCGCACCTACAGCGAGGAGCGCGGGCACCCGCGGCTGCGGATGCGGCACGTGCCGTTCAAGGTCGACCAGGCCGCGCACGACGCCTGGCTGCGGCACATGCGGGACGCGCTGGACGAGCTGGAGCTGGCCCCGGACGCCGACCGGCAGCTCTGGGAGTACCTGGCCTATGCCGCCGCCTCGATGGTCAACTCCGCGTGACCTGCGGGTAATTGACTGAGCTTGACATGTTCGGTGCGCGTTTGCTTTCGCTCCGGACACGTTTTGCACTGAACCCTTCCACCTGAGTTCGCAGTCTGACAACATCGCCCGGTATTCGGTGCCAGGGCTCCGCAGACCGCTACTCGGCAGCCTGCCCTTCGCTGCCCTGCGCCCGAATTCACCACTGTCGGGGGACTTCGGGGGAGGGACAGCGTCCATGGGCGGCTTCGTCCTGCGCAGGCTGCGCAGCAGACTCGCACTGGCCGGTGCGGCGATGCTGACCGTCCTGCTCACCGCGACCACGCTGGCCGCGCTGAACGCCTTCGAGGCCGGGGTCGGCGACGCCGGCCTGCACCGCGCGCTCACCGTCCAGGACCGCAACCGGGCCACCGTCGACGTGACCGCCGACGGCGGCGCCGACCAGCGCGGCAAGACCGAGCAGCAGGTCCAGCAGCTGGCCGGCGACCTGTTCAGCCCCCTGCCCACCGCCGTGCAGCGGCTGGCCCGCAGCCACCCGTTCGCCCTGCCCGCGCCCGTCCCCGCACCCCGCAACCCCGACGGCAGCCCCGCCGACCCCGACCTGACCTTCCTGGCCTCGCTCGACCCGGCCCGGGTCACCGTGACCGCCGGCCGGCTCCCGAAGGACACCGGCCCGGGCGCGCCGATCGAGGTGGCGGTGCCCGACGTCGTGGTCGCCCGGCTCGGACTGCACACCGACGCCCTGCCGGCGCCACTGCACCTGGTCGACCGCTACGACGGCTCGTCCCGCGACGTACTGATCACCGGCAGCTACCACCCCACCGACACCACCGACCGCTACTGGCAGCTGGACGAGCTGAGCGGCCACGGACTGTCGGTCAGCGGCTTCACCACCTACGGCCCGCTGCTGGTCCCGGACAGTGCCTTCACCGGCTCCGCGCTCACCCAGCAGAGCGCCAACTGGCAGATCACCGCCGACTTCAGCAGCGCCAAGGCCGCCGCCCTGGACGCGCTGCGCAACCGGGTGCCGCAGGTCGTGGGCGCCTTCCAGAACAGCACCGGGGACACCGTCACCACCCAACTACCGGCCGCCCTCGGCGACTTGCACAACGATCTGCTGGTGGCCCGGTCCACCCTGGTGATCGGCGGACTGCAACTCGTGGTGCTGGCGGTCGCCGCGCTGCTCCTGGTCACCCGGCTGCTGAGCGAGCGCCAGGCCACCGAGAACGCGCTGCTGACCGCGCGCGGCGCCGCCCGTCGCCGGATCGCCGGGATCACCGCGCTGGAGGCCGGGCTGCTGGCGCTGCCCGGCGGGCTGCTCGGGCCGCTGCTGCTGCCGTCAGTGCTCGGGCTGATCGGGCGGTTCGGACCGCTGGCCCGCACCGGCGTCCGGCTCGGCAACGGGCTGGCCCCGAGCTCCTGGCTGGTGACCATGGCCACCGCCGTCGGCGCGGTGCTCATCGTGCTGGTACCGAACGTGCTGCGGGCCGGCGGGGCCGTGCTGCAACGCCGTTCCGGCCGGCGGCAGGCGGCGGCCTCGGGCCTGCTGCGGTCCGGCGCCGACGTGGCGCTGCTTGTCCTGGCCGGGCTCGCCTACCTGCAGCTCGACCACTACAGCTCGGGTACGGCGGGCGGCGGCGCGCTCTCCACCGACGCCGGCGGGCAACTCGGCCTGGACCCGGTGCTGGTGGTCGCCCCCACCCTGGCGCTCTGCGCCGGCACCATGCTCACCCTGCGGCTGCTGCCGCTGGCCGCCAGGCTCGGCGAACGCTGGGCCGTCCGCGGCCGCGGGCTGCCGGCCGCGCTCTCAGGCTGGCAGTTCGCCCGCCGGCCGCGCCGCAACGCCGGGCCGGTGCTGCTGATGGTGCTCGCCGTCTCGATGGGCATGCTGGCGCTCGGCCAGGCCGCCACGCTGAGCGCCTCGCAGCGCGACCAGGCCGACTTCAGCTCGGTCGGCGGCCTGCGGATCAGCGGGCTGAGCCTCACCTCGCTCGGCCAGGCCGGACTGCTCTCCGGCCTGCCCGGCGGCGACCGGGTGATCCCGGTCTCCCGGCAGGCGCTGCCGCTGAACGGCGGCCAGACCGGCCAGTTGCTGGCCGTCGACACCCGGCAGGCGAGCAACTCGGTGCGGCTGCGCGACGACCTGACCGGCGGACGCACCCCCGCCCAGCTGTACGGTCCGCTCGCCGACCAAGCCCCGAGCACCGCCGACGGCCTCGTGCTGCCCGGCAAGCCGCTGCGGGTGTCCGTGGACCTCAGCTTGACCACCGCGGTCACCTCCGAGGCATCGCAGCTCCCGCTGGGCGCCTTGCCCAACCCGCCGGCGGCCCCGACCCTGCAGCTGCTGATGCACGACCGCTTCGGCCTGGTCTTCACCGTGCCGCTGGGCACCGACCTGCCGTTGAACGGCGATGCCACGGTCACCGCCGACCTGGGCGCGGCCTTCGCCCGTCCCGCCGGGGCCCCCGCCTATCCGCTCACCCTGATCGGCGTCCAGGCCCAGTACTACGCGTCCTTCGAGGGCCTGCTCAACCAGAAGTTGACGGTCCACCAGATCATCGCTGCGCCGGGCGACGGCACGCCGGGCCAGCCGGTCGGCCACCCCGACCACCTCGACTGGCAGTTGGACGACCACCGGTCCGAGCAGCATCCGGCAGACCTCGCCCAGCTCGCCACCGCGAACCCGCAGGACCTGCTCGCCATGACCTTCAGCACCGGCCAGGGCAACGAGAGCCAGGCCGCCACGGTGACGCTGCCGAACCCGACCGGCGCCAACGTGCCCGCGACCATCCCGGCGCTCGCCACCAAGGACTTCCTGACGGCCGCCGGCGCCAAGCTCGGCGACGAGATCCCGATGCAGATCGGCACCGACCAGCTGCGGTTCAAGATCATCGGGGTGGTACCCGCCCTGCCCACCACCGGCAGCCCCTCCGGCGGGCCCAGCAGCGCGCTCCTCGCCGACCTGCACACCATCGACCGCGTCATCGCCACCCAGAACGACAACCCACTCAGCCCGACCGAGTGGTGGCTGCCCAGCCGAGGACCGGGCGACCCGCAGCCCGCCGCCATGGCCGCCGCCCTGCGCTCCAGCGCGGCATCGGGCCAACTCCAGCTGGACACCGACCTGGTGACGGGCATGCGGGCCGATCCGCTGACCGCCGCCCCGCAGACCGGACTGCTCGCGCTCACCATCGCCGCCGCCGCGCTCGCCGCGATCGGCTTCACCGCCGCGGCCATCGGCGCCGCCGCCGAACGGGCCGTCGAGTTCGCGGTGCTGCGAGCCCTCGGCAGCCCGCACCGGCAACTGGCCCGCACCGCCGCCGCCGAACAGGGGATCCTGATCGGACTCGGGCTCGGACTCGGCGCCCTGCTCGGCACGGTGCTGGTCCACCTGGTGGTGCCGCTCACCGTCCTCACCCCCACCGCTGAGCGGCCGGTCCCGGCGGCGCTGGTCGCCCTGCCGATCGGGCAGGTGCTGGTGCTGCTGGCGGCCGTCGCCGCGCTGCCGGTGCTGCTCACCGTCCACCGGGTGCTGCGGCCGGCCCGCGCCGCCGAGACCACCACCCGCCTGCGCCACTCGGAGGAGATGTGAGCCGCGACAAGGCCAGCTCGACGTGGAGCGCTCGGCGGGCCGCCCGGCGGGCCGGGCAGCCGGACGGACGGCCGAACGGGCAGCCGGACGGGCAGCCGGACGGACGGCCGGACGGCCGGCCGGACGGGCAGCCGGACGGACGGCCGGACGGACGGCGGGCCGGGCGGAACCCGGCGCCCTGGGTCCGCACCCGACTGCGCACCAGCCGAGCCGCCGCCGTGCTGCTCGCCGTGCTGGTCCTGGGCACCGGCTTCCTGGCCGCAGCGCTCCCCCGGACCCTGGACCGCGACGCCGACCAGGCGGTGGCCCGGCTGCTCGCCGAGCAGCCGGGGGCCGGCCTGTCCACCACGGTCATGGACAACGACTCCGGGCTCTCCACGGGCGACCCCCGGGGGCTGTTCAACATCACCACCGTCAACGACGTGGCATCCGCCATCCAGAAGCAGCTGGTGGCCCCGCTGGCACCGACGCCGGGGAGCGCCTCCTACGGCGCCCACTCGCTCAAGGGGCGCCCCCTGCTCGACCCCGGACTGCCCCGGCCGGGCAAACCCGACCCCGCTCTCAACCTGTTCACCATCGTCGGAGAGCTCAACCACGTGACGGTGGTCCAAGGCCGGGCACCGCAGACGGTGACCTACATGAACGCGCTGAAGAGCGGCACGCTCTACGAGGTCATGCTCTCCAAGGCGACCGCCGACCAACTCGGCGTCAAAGTGGGCGCGTTCCTCACAACGCCGGGCAAGGACCAAGTCCATGTGGTCGGCATCTTCCAACCCAACGACCCCAAGGACCCGTTCTGGGACGCCTCGCCGTGCGTCCTCACCGCCTGCCTGGTCTACGACCAGGAGCAGCCACCCGAGCAGTACTGGAGCACCAGCGGCCTCATCAACGAAGCGATGATGAGCACACTGCCGGACTACGCCTCCTCCGAGCTGTTCTGGCAGATCCCGGTCGACCCCAACCACATGCACGCCGCCCAGATCCCCGCCGCGCAGCAACTGGTGAGCTCGATCCTCAACGGGCAGCGCGCCTCCAGCCTGCGCGACCAGACCGCCATCTCGGATCTGCAGCTCGACTCCCCACTGCCGGAGGTGTTCGCCCAGGCGCAGCGGGACCAGGCGGCGGCCGCCCCGATCTATGCGATCGGGCCGGTCGGCGCGGGGGCGGTGGCGCTGGTGCTGCTGGCGCTGGCGGCCGGACTCGCGGTGGACCGCAGGCAGGCCGAACTCCTGCTGCTGCGAGCCCGCGGCGGCTCACTGCGGGACATCGGCGGGCGGCTGCTGGCCGAGACCGCCGTCCTGGTGGTGCCCGCCGCCGTGCTCGGCACCGCGCTCGCCCTGGTGCTGCTTCCGACGCCGCGCTGGGGAGCGGCGGTGCTGCTCGGCGCGGCGACCGCCCTGGCCTCGCTGCTGCCGTTCCCGATCCGCGCCGTGCTGATGCTGCGCGCCAACGGACCGCGCGGCGGCCGGAACCAGCGGACGGAACGGGCCGCCGGGCGGCGCCCGTTCGCCCTCGTCCGGGCGCTCGGCGACCCGCGGCGGCTGATCGCGGAGCTCGGCGCACTGGTGCTGGCCGTCGGCGCGGTGGTCGCGGTGCGACGGCGCGGGGTGGCGCCGCCTGGCAGCTCGCTGGACCTGCTGCTGAGCTCGGCGCCGCTGCTGCTCGCGCTGGCCGGCGCGGTGCTGCTGGCCCGGATCTTCCCGCTGCTGCTGTCACCGGCCGTGCTGCTGGCCCGGCGGGGCAGGGGGGCGCTCGGGTTCCTCGGGCTGGCCCGCGCCACCCGGGTCGGCGGGGTCGGCAGCGGGCAGGGCGCCGGCGGTGACCGGGGAGCCGGGGGGCGGGCGCCCAGTGTGCTGCCGCTGCTCGCGCTGGTGCTCGCGGTCACCACGGCCGGGTTCGGCGTGACGGTGCTCGACTCCGCGAACCAGCAACGGCAGGTGGCGGCCCGGCAGATGATCGGCGCCGACGCGACGGTGACCGGCAACGGCGAGATCACGCTGCCGCCCGACTTCCTGGCCGCGGTGGCCAAACTGCCCGGGGTGCGCGGCGGCACCGCCATGGTGCTCGACCGGGACGCCACGCTCAACGGCTTCGTCGCCGGCGGCATGCTGCTGATCGTCGACCCCACCGAGTACGCGGCTCTGGCCCGCAGCGTGGGCTACGGCCAGATCGACCCGACGCTGCTCGAACAACCCACCGCCGCACCCGATGCGCCGGTGCCCGCGATCATCACCGACCAGAACGCGAGCCGGATCGGCACGGGCGACGAGGCCGTCTCACTGCCCGGCGCCTACGGCGAGCTGCGCTACCACGTGGTCGGCACCACCCACGGGTCACCGGCCCTGCCGGACGGCGGGCCGCGCCCGGTGCTGATCGTCTCCAGAGCCGCCGTCGCCCGCCAACTGCCCGGCGCCAAGTACCTGGTGGACAACCCCAACGCCTGGTTCGGCACCGGCAGCGGCATCAGCAGCGCGAACCTGCGGGCGCTGCTGGGACGCGAGCTGGCGGCCGACGAGCGCGGGGGTGCGGGGGTGCGGGTACCGGTGGGGGCGGGGGTACCGGCGGGGGCGGGGGCCAGCCCGGGGGCGGGGGCGAGTGCGTCCCCGGCCAGTGGGACGCCGACCAATGGGACCCCGACCAGCAGCAGCACCGCCGCCGGCACGCTGAGCGTGGACGAATTCTTCTCGATCGCCACCCGTGACGACATCTCCGCCGGAATCAGCGCGCACCCACTGCAGCACTCCGCCGAGCAGCTCTTCTGGGCCGCAGTCGTCACCGCCGCCGGGTACAGCCTGCTCTCACTGCTGCTGACCCTGCTGCGGGCCGCCCCGGAGCGGGCCGCGCTGCTGGCCCGGTTGCGGGCCATGGGCCTGCGGCCGCGCCAGGGCGTGGTGCTGATCCTCTGCGAGGCGCTTCCGCAGGCACTGGCCGCTGCGGCGGCCGGGGCGGGCATCGCCTGCCTGAGCGCACCGCTGCTCGGCTCGACGGTCAACCTGTCGGCGATGGTCGGCGCCGCGGTGCCGGGCGGACTGCGGGTCGACGCCGGGACGGTGTTCTGGCTGGCGGCCGCCCTGGCCGGACTCTGCACCCTGGTGGTCCTGGTGGAGACGGCACTGACCGGACGGCGGCAGATCAATACCGAGTTGAGAGCGGGTGACCAGCGGTGACCAGTCCGGACAACAGCACGGCCGAGCAGCGGACTCCGGGCAGCGGAGCGGCAGCCAACGCAGCGGCGACCGCCGAGGCGGCGGCGACCCGCGGCAGCAGCGCGGCGACGGCGCCCCGCGGCAGCACCGGCGAGGAGGTCAGCCTCGCCGAGCTGCACCGGCGGGCCGAGGCCACCCGCACCCAGGTGGCATACGGCCATGACTCGGTCATCGCCTGCGACCAGGTGGTACGGATCTTCACGGCCGACCGGGTCGAGGTGCAGGCCCTCCAGGGACTCGACCTGCTGGTCCGCAAGGGCGACCTGATCGCCCTGGTCGGGGCCTCGGGCAGCGGCAAGTCCACGCTGCTGAACATCCTGGCCGGCCTGGACACCCCGACCGCGGGCGCAGCCACCGTCGCCGGCTGCGACCTGCTGACCATGACCGCCAAGGAGCGGCTGCGCTACCGCCGCGAGCTGGTGGGATTCGTCTGGCAGCAGACCGCGCGCAACCTGATGCCGTTCCTGACGGCGGCTCAGAACGTGGCGCTGCCGATGCAGCTCAACGGTGAGCGCTGGTCCGCCGGCCGCGCCAAGCGGCGCGCCGACCGGGCTACCGAGCTGCTGGACGCGCTCGGCATCGCCCACCTCGCCGACCGGCGCCCGGCCCAGCTCTCCGGCGGTGAGCAGCAGCGGGTGGCGATCGCGGTGGCGATGGCCAACAACCCGTCCGTGGTCCTGGCCGACGAACCGACCGGCGAGCTCGACTCGGAGACCGCCGCGTCGATCTTCGAGGCGTTCCGCACCGTCAACCGGGAGCTCGGCGCCACCGTGGTGATCGTGACCCACGACCCCATGGTCGCCGGCGAGGTGCGGCGCACCGTGGCGATCCGGGACGGGCGCACCAGCTCCGAAGTACTGCGCGAGACCCTCACCGACGAGCACGGCCAGAAGTCCACCAGCGAGCGCGAGTACGTGATGCTCGACCGCACCGGCCGGGTCCAGCTCCCCCGCGAGTTCCTCGTCGCCCTGGGCATGGAGCACCGCGTCGCCGTGGACCTCGCCAACGACCACATCGCCGTCCGCCCGGACGAGCGGGAAGGCGATGCCTAGGCACACCCCGAGCGACCGGGCCGGCCGCTCACCCGAGCGGCCGGGCCGGCGGTACGCAGCACGACCGTGCCACGCGGCGCCGTCTCCCGCCCGATGAGCCGTAGGCGGGCCACCAGGGTGCAAGAACCCACCCGGTAGGCGGCGCGGGCCACCCGGACGACCGGGGACGATACGCGGCCACACCCCGAACGCCTACCCCCAACCGCTCACCCGAGCGGCGTCAACCCCAAACCCGCACCCGGGCTGGCGGTACGCAGCGCGACCGTGCCATGCGGCGCCGTCAAACGCAGCCAGCCCCCCGCCCGGTGAGCGGTGAGCGCGGCACCGGGGTGCAGGAAGCCGATCCGGTAGGCGGCGTGGGCCACTCGCAATGGCAGCTCGGGAAGGGCGGCCAGGGGACGCGACCAGATGTCGTCGGCAATCTGGTCCAGCACCGCGCGACTGCGGTGATGCTCCGGAACCTCGGCCGTGCGCTCCTTGAACTCCCGTACTGATTCCATCAGTTGAGGCATCACCAGATCCACCTCGGTGCTGCCGAGCAGCTGCCAGCCGGTGCGTGGCGGCAGCATCCCGGCCCAGGCCGGGCCGGTCACCGGCGGCGGAACCACCAGGGCGCCGCGCTCCTCGTCGACCGCTTCCAGCAGTTGCCCGGCCGACACCGTCGCGTCGGCGGCCGGGGCTGGGCCGGCGAGCCGGGCGGTTCGCAGCGCCAACACGCCGGTGCCACCGAGCGGCAGCCGACCGTAGACGGCGAGCACACCGCCGTCCTCAACCGCTCCCCCGGGGGCTCCCGGCTGCTCCGACTCCGCCGACTGCGCTGACTCGGCCGGCTGCGGCCCGGGCACGGCCAGCAGCCGCACGGCCGCTGCCCGGTCGAACCGGAGCAGCCGGGTGAGGAACGCGCCAAGGTCCGCCGCCTCCCGCGGGTCGGCGAACGCCAGGGCTGCGGTGCCGATCACGCCGCGACCTTCTCTCCCTTGGCCGCGGCGTTCTGGCCGCCCTCCGCGCCCTGGCCGTTCTCGGTGCCCTGGCCGTTTTCGGTGCCCTGGCCGTTTTCGGTGCCCTGGCTGCCGTCCTCCAGGAACCGGCTGAGGAACTTCCGCTCCACCGGGCTGATCCGGCGCGGCCGCGCGGCCTTGAGGTCATAGGGAACGACCACGCTGGACGCGCGGATGTAGACGGTCTCGGTCCCGTCGTCAGCCACGTCCTTGATCTCGTAGGCCACGGTCACCGAGGCGCCGCCGATCCTGGTCACCCAGGTCTCGATGGTCACCGGCGAGGGCCGGTGCACCAGCGGCCGCTTGTAGTCGATCTCGTGCCGCGCCACCACGGATCCGCCCGCGAACTCGCCCGCGCCGGCCTCGGCGGCCTGGCGGAACATGAAGTCGATCCGGGCCTCCTCCAGGTAGCGCAGGAAGACCACGTTGTTGACGTGTCCGAAGGCGTCCATGTCGGACCACCTCAACGGGCAGGCGTAGATGTGGCGTGCCACGAGTGTCGTTCTCCTCTGTGCCTTCGTGTGCCTCCGCACGCGTCGGCCCGGTGGGCTCCCCGAAGCGGGGCGCCTCACCGGGCCGACGGACGGTTCGTCTGACCGAACGACCGGACGATCAGCCGCGGGTCAGCTTCTTGTAGGTCGCCCGGTGCGGACGGGCCGCGTCGGCACCCAGCCGGTCGATCTTGTTCTTCTCGTAGGACTCGAAGTTGCCCTCGAACCAGAACCACTTGCTCTCACCCTCGTACGCGAGGATGTGGGTGGCCACTCGGTCCAGGAACCAGCGGTCGTGCGAGATGACCACGGCGCAGCCCGGGAACTCGAGCAGGGCGTTCTCCAGCGAGGAGAGGGTCTCGACGTCGAGGTCGTTGGTCGGCTCGTCGAGCAGCAGCAGGTTGCCGCCCTGCTTGAGGGTGAGCGCGAGGTTCAGGCGGTTGCGCTCACCACCGGAGAGCACGCCGGCCGGCTTCTGCTGGTCCGGGCCCTTGAAACCGAAGGCCGAGACGTAGGCGCGGGACGGCATCTCGACCTGGCCGACGTTGATCCAGTCGAGGCCGTCGGAGACGACCTCCCACAGGGTCTTCTTCGGGTCGATGTTGGCGCGGCCCTGGTCGACGTAGCTGATCTTGACCGTCTCGCCGACCTTGACGTCGCCGGAGTCCGGCGTCTCCAGGCCCTGCAGCATCTTGAAGAGCGTGGTCTTGCCGGCGCCGTTGGGGCCGATCACGCCGACGATGCCGTTCCGGGGCAGGGTGAAGGAGAGATCCTCGATCAGGACCTTCTCGCCGAAGGCCTTGTTGAGCTTGTCCACCTCGACCACGATGCTGCCCAGGCGCGGGCCCGGCGGGATCTGGATCTCCTCGAAGTCCAGCTTCCGCATCTTGTCGGCCTCGGCCGCCATCTCCTCGTACCGGGCGAGGCGGGCCTTCGACTTGGCCTGGCGGCCCTTGGCATTGGAGCGGACCCACTCCAGCTCTTCCTTGAGCCGCTTGGCGCGCTTGGCGTCCTTCTGGCCCTCGACCTTGAGACGGGCCTGCTTGGTCTCCAGGTAGGTGGAGTAGTTGCCCTCGTACGGGTAGGCACGGCCGCGGTCGAGCTCGAGGATCCACTGCGCGACGTGGTCCAGGAAGTACCGGTCGTGGGTGACCGCGACGACGGTGCCGGCGTACTTGGCCAGGTGCTGCTCCAGCCAGTTCACCGACTCGGCGTCGAGGTGGTTGGTGGGCTCGTCGAGGAGCAGCAGGTCGGGCGCCTCGAGCAGCAGCTTGCAGAGCGCGACCCGGCGGCGCTCACCACCGGAGAGGCTGGTGACCGGCCAGTCGCCGGGCGGGCAGCCCAGCGCGTCCATGGCCTGCTCCAGCTGGGCCTCGAGGTCCCAGGCGTTGGCGTGGTCCAGCTCCTCCTGCAGCTTGCCCATCTCGTCGAGCAGCGCGTCGGAGTAGTCGGTCGCCATCAGCTCGGCGATCTCGTTGAACCGGTCGAGCTTGCCCTTGATCTCCTTGACGCCGTCCTGGACGTTCTCCAGGACCGTCTTGGACTCGTCGAGCGGCGGCTCCTGCAGCAGCATGCCGACGGTGTAGCCGGGCGACAGGTATGCCTCGCCGTTGGAGGGCTGCTCCAGGCCCGCCATCATCTTCAGCACCGTGGACTTACCGGCGCCGTTGGGACCGACGACACCGATCTTCGCCCCGGGGAGGAAGTTGAGCGTCACGTCGTCAAGGATGACCTTGTCGCCGTGTGCCTTGCGCACCTTGCGCATGGTGTAGATGAATTCCGCCACGTGAGATCGCTCCGGCGTCGTCGAGGAGTAGAGGGAAGGGCTTTCGGGATACAGCGTTCAGCGTTCCATTGTGCCGCACCGGGCCCCGCATCCCGAACCCCTGCCCGGCAGCGGGCCCGGGCTCCGCACTCAGGGACCAGCCGTCACAGCCGGCCCACCTGTCGCCCGAGACAGCCACCCGGGATGTCCGTCGCCTGGGATCAGGCCGAGGATGTGCCCCAGGTCGGCGTTGCGCCTCGGGGCGCAGTGCGACCCGTAGCGGCGCATCGCGTGGAGGGCACCCGCTGCTGGCCCGCCACCCACTGCCATGCCAGAGGTGAGCATGACAGCTGCTTTGCGGGCAATGCCCGCCGTTGCATCTGAAACGGGAAAAACCCCCTCCGGGCAGAGCCGCACCCCTGGACGACTCGCCCCACCGTGCTGCACTCCCCATGCACCGACACATCATGCCGAACCAGACGCAACCTATTGACAGCTGCCAGCGGCCAACCGCAGGATCCGCCGAAACCGCTTCCGTTTCGGAATTGTTATCAAGGAACAGGTGTAGCCAGCCTCTTGACGGGGTGACAGATAGCTCATCACTTTATCGACTTCTGCCAGTCCCATTGCTTCGACGGGTTGCGGTGGCCGGAGAGATGGAGTGTCGACAAAAGCTCAAAGGATGCTCAAGTTCTCACTCGCCGAGCAGACTCGCCCACCATCGGAGAGCCCGCCAGGTGGCATCAGTTCGGCCCCGGCCGACCGTCGGCAACATTCACCGTGCCACCTGACAGATCGTTCATCATTCATCTTTCACACTGGCAGCGCCTCCCCATCAGCCCCCGGGGCTCCACCCACCCCGGCGAGAACGCCGGCCCGACCTCCCCGGCCGCTATGGGCGGGCCGACCGCCATGCGTGACCCGCGCCGCCGCTCCAGCCGTTTCGGCCTCATGCACCCTGCTCTCCTCCGGTGCCATGTCAGACACAGCACTCACCGTCTCCCCGACTCGCCGTCTGGTGGCCTGAGCCACGTGAGCCACCTGCACCTCTCCGACCGCCGGACCATCGGCCAGCCCGGGCAACGCCTCCGCCTCCAGCTGCTGCCGCCCCGCGCTCGCCACCACACGCTCCAGCACGGGAGCCGACCGCCGCCGGGAGCGCGCCACCGGCGAGGAGGGCGGCTCGACCGTCGCCTCGCCCACCGCCATCTCGCCCACCGGCAACTGCCCCGCCGGCGAGGCCCCCTGGCCGATCACTCCCGCCCAGCCAACCGGCTCGCCGGCCACCCGCTCACCCACAGCCCCGGCCAGCGACGCCTGCCCGCCCAGGGCTCGCCGCTCCCGCACCGCCTGCGCGATCCACTCGGGCACCGCCTCGCCGGCCGGCTGGACCCCGGCCAGCTCGGAACGCCCTCGCACCGACGAGCGGAAGGCCGAAGTGCCCCGGCCCAGATCGTGCCCGATCGCCCGAGCGTCGATCTCGACCACCGACCGCCGCTTGCCCTCGTCCTCCCATTCACGCACCCGCAGCCGCCCGCTCACCAGCACCGGATCGCCCTTCTCCAGCGAGCTGACGACATTCGACGCGAGCCCACGCCAGGCCAGCACCGTGACCCAGAGGGTGTCCCCGTCCACCCACTCGGCGCGCGCCCGGTCGTAGCGCCGCTCGGTCGAGGCCAAACGGAAGTTCGCCATCGGGATACCACCCGCCGTCTGCCCGTACTGCACCATCGAGGCGACATTTCCAATCATCGTGACCATGGTCTCGTTCACCGCAGGTCCTCCCATTTCTCGCGTTTCTCGGCGCCCCGGAGAATTCCCGGCCACTGACGATGCTGGCGCATGCCGAGCGCACCGGTCGGAGGGAATTGAAACCTGTGGAAAAACCCCACCTTGTGGACAACTTTGCTGAGCCATAGCAGTATGATTTTCTTAATCACAGCAAGCCCTGCTATGCGTTCATGACAACCACATGCCGGAGTGCCGGACGCCTGGTCGGCGCGCCCCTGAACGAGTGGCCTACACCAGCTCTGTTCACGTCATCCGACTTGACGAACCGATTTCCGACAGACTCCCCCGATACTCATCGGTCACGTTCCCGGCACACCCCGCTACCGGCGCGGCTAGTCCATAACGGCTGAGGAGACATCGCCATAACGACTGCACAACGTCCGGCGGCAACACCGCCCCCAACGCTGCACTCGTCGTACCTACCTGCGATTATCAGACCGCTATCGCAAGGCCGACACACCCACCCCACACGTGGAAAGCCGAGCAAGGCAGCGGACGCCCTTATCCTGTCCCGGCGGGGCAAGGGCTTCATCACCCCCACCCGCACCCAAGGCAATAGGCAGGAACCCCAACAGGTCCCGCGCCACCGCCCACCCGCCCCCGTAGCTCAGCGGATAGAGCAGGTGCCTTCTAAGCACTTGGCCGCAGGTTCGAGTCCTGCCGGGGGCGCCATCACGCCCCGCCGCTCCAGCCCGGACCGGCGGGGCGTTTTTGCTGGTCAGGGGCCTTACGGTGGCCATGTCCGAGCCGAGCAGCGCGGTCCTCGCCGCCGGCGACGTGGCGCGTTAACGCTGAGCCGGAGGGCACGCGGACAGGCGTCGCGACAGCCCCAGACCCAACCCCAGCCGCACCCCCGACCGCCCCTCACCGCCAGCGGACTCAGGGCTGCCGGCCGCTCGGAGTCGGCGGCCGCTCGCCCTGGGCGTGCTCAGGATGACGTCTGCCGTACCCAGATCTCGAAGTGGCCGCCGACGGTGGAGGTCTGGTAGGGCAGGGCGCTGAGGAGGCGGTAGTGGCCGGTGGAGCGCAGTTCCTGGCGGACCGCGTCCTCGGCGGCGGGGAGTCCGTTGGAGTAGTCCAGGACGACGCCGTCGAAGTAGCCGTCGTCGACGGCGGCACGGTAGCCGGGGATCCCGGAGAGGTGTCGGCCGTCCTTCGTCTTGTAGTCGATGTAGAAGAACGACAGCCAGTCCTGGTAGGAGGTCAGGTGCTCCCGGCTCAGGTAGTAGATGGGGCCTTCCTCCGGGTCGCCGAGCCAGTGCTGCCCGGGGCGCACCGTGTAGGCGAGCTGCGGGATCAGGTAGCGGGTGTCCGGCCAGCTGCCGTAGTAGGAGACGGACTGGCTCATGCCCAGCGTGAGCGCCAGCACGCCGATGGCGATGGCCCACTGCGGGAACTTGAAGTGGGCGCCCATCAGCCGGGTGACGCCGACGCCCGCCATCGGCGCGGCGAAGAAGAGTCCGAATCCGATGTGCTTCTGCAGCGAGGTGTCCGTCTGCAGGTGGATCTGGTAGGCCGGTGCCAGCAGCGCCGTGCCGGTCAGCAGGACGCCGATGGCGGTCCGCCAGCGCCGGCCCGGGACCGCCCGCCGCCACCCCGGGACCTCGCTGAGCCGTGCGGTGCGGGCGTAGAGCACCGAGCCGACCGTCGCCACGGCCACCAGCAGGCCCGCCCAGCGGCCGCTGTCCTGCAGGATCTGCCACGCGGTGGTGGTGCCGTGGGCGCGGGCGGTCGTGGTGCTCTGGATCGCGCTCAGGTAGCCGCTGCCCAGCAGTGCCGCCATCAGCGCCGTCACCGTCGTACCGGCGAAGACGGCGCCGCGCTGCAGGGCGCCGCGCATCCCGTGGGAGCGGTAGGCGGCCAGCACCAGGAGCAGCACGAGGGTGGGCAGGAACAGCGCGGAGGCGTACTTGACGCCCACGGCCAGGGCGGTGATCAGCCCCACGGGGGCGGTCAGCGCCCAGTGCCGGGGTGCCACGGTGACCAGCAGCCAGGCGCTCAGGGCGAGTAGGCAGACGGCCATCGCGTCGTAGGTGGCGAAGTGGCCGAGGAAGAGCGTCGGCATGGACACCGAGAACAGGGCGGCCGCGCACAGGCCGGCGCGCTCGTTGAACAGCCGCCTGGTCAGCCCGTACAGGCAGGCGGTGGCGACCAGCATGAACAGCAGGCTCATGGCTCGGACCCCGGCCAGGCCGAACAGCGAGTCGACCGCGGCGGCCAGCACCGGGTAGAGGGTGGGCGCGCCGGAGAAGTAGCTGCCGAAGCCGCCGTATTCGATCTGGCCGTAGAACAGGTGCCCGATCTCCACGTGTCCGGCGTAGACGTACAGCGCCTCGTCCTCGAACGCGGCATTGGCCAGTCGCAGCGACAGCGCGGCCTGCACCAGCAGGATCACCAGCAGCAGCGCCTGGCTGACCAGGCGGCGCCGGCGGCCGGTGTCGGACGCCCAGCCCATGGCCACCACCGGGGGCAGGGTCCAGCCGGGCAGCGGCGGTTCGACGAAGGCGTAGCCGGGATCGGGGTCCGCCGGCATGGGGGGCAGCACCCGCAGCTGCATGGTCCGGGAGTTCTCCGGCTCCGGGTACTCCTGCGGCTCGGGAGCCTCGGCTCGGCGCGGGCCGGGGAAGGAGCGCAGGATGCGCAGCGGCATGGTGGTGGAGTTGATCGGCTCGACCGGCTCCGGGCTGTCGTCGTCGTCTTCGAAGCCGATGAAACCTGCGGAGCCCCTGGGACCTACAGAGCGCGTCGAGCCGGTCGTACCCGTCGAGCCCGTCGAGCCGACGAAGCCCATGGAGCCCGTCGCGGGCCGGGCCGCAGGCCGGACCGCAGGCCGGGCCGAGGGTGCCGCCGGCCGCCCCTGGTCGGCCAGCTCCCGCAGGATGCGCAGCGGCATCGTCCTGGAGTTGAGCGGCTCGGCGAACGCGTCCTCGCGCGCGGTTGCCGGCGCCGGCACCCGCGCCGCAGGAGTCGCCCCGCCGCTCGGTCCGCCCTGCGCCGGGCTCGCGCCGCCGTCGGGAACCTGGCCGGCCTCGGCCTGGGTGTCGGTCATTTCAGGCCCGTCAGGTTGATGTCGTACGCGGGGTTCGCGGCGCCGGCGCGGAAGGCGGCCAGCGTGTCCGGGCTGCTGTCGACCCGCCAGTCGGTCTCCTTGTTCAGGTCGAACCAGATGAAGCCGACCACGTCCGGCTGGTCCGCCACTGTCTTCAGCAGTTCGGTGATCTGCCCCGGTTTCCGCGGGCTCGGCTGGGAGCCGGTCTCGGCCAGCAGGAAGGGCCGCTGGGTGAAGGTGCGGATCTGACTGAAGGTCGGACCGAACAGCTGGCTGAAGTTCTGGGCCCCGGTCAGCGCGTAGTACCCGACCACGCCGACCCAGTCGACGTAGCCGTCCCCGGGGTAGTAGGGCTTGAGGGCCACGTTCGGCGCCGGGTTGACGATGTTCGGGCTCCAGACCCAGATCACCGTGGAGACGCCCTGGTCCTGGAAGACGTCATGGACGTGCTGCCAGGCCTTGACGAAGTCGGCGGCGTTCGACTGCTTGGTGCCCCAGGGGTACCAGTTGCCGTTCATCTCGTGGCCGAGGCTGATGGCCACCGGGACGTTGATGGCCCGCAGGGTCTTGGCGGTGCTGACGATGTAGGCGTCCTGACTGCCGCCGGCGATCTGCGCCATCGTCGCCTTGTAGGGCTCCCAGGCGATGTAGGGGAGTTGGCCGTCCCGCCAGACCGCGCGGGTCTGGTCGGCCTGCAGCGCGTCGCCCCACCCCAGGTAGTACTCCAGCAGGGTCGGCGTGCGGCCGACCTTGGTGGCGTACTGCTGGACCGGACTCAGGTTCAGCGGTACCCCGTCGAAGGTCGCTCCGAAGAACTTCTTGGCGGGATTCAGCAGCGGACGGATGTCATAGGGCTGCACCGGCGCCGCCGTGCCGCCGCCACCGGCCGCGGTCTGGGCCGGCTGGGCACCGTTCCCGCCCCCGCCGATCGGTGCGGACCCGTCGGCGGCGCAGCCGGACAGGAAGAGCGCCGCGGCCACCACGGCGAGCAGCAGGCGGGCTGCGGCCGGCAGGCCGGTGCGCGGCGTACCGGCCTGCCCGCCGGTGCGCGGCGTACGCGTCATGCCTGCACCTCCTTGGGCTGGACCAGGACGCGACCGACCGCCACCGCGTAGAACAGTCCGGAGCCGAGCATCAGCGCGTAGTTGGCCGGGTCCGAGCCGGTCATCCGCCACACGGCGAGGGCGGGCCAGAGCACCGCCGTGGGCGCGCTCCAGAACCACATGCCGCCCCAGAAGCGCTGGGTCTTGTTCTTCTTGGCGCCGCTGGACCCGGTCGGCTGCCAGCCCATCGGGCGCCGCCGGACGACGTCCCAGATCGCGAAGACGTGCGCCCACCCGTACATCACCCGGGTCGCCCAGGCTTCGAGCCGGTAGGGGTTGCGGTGCCACAGCGGGTAGATCACCGTCAGGTACAGGAAGCTGGGCGCGACCATCCACATGTTGGTGGCCTGCAGCTGGTTCGGGTAGTGGATCAGCAGGGTCAGCGCGATCAGCGGGGCCGTGAAGGTGAGCAGCGCGGTCTCGATGTAGTAGACGAAGCCGGAGATGTAGCAGAGCCGGCTGGCGAAGCGCATCCGCACCCGCCAGAAGTCGTTGAGGCTGCCGAGCATGCTCATGGACGCCATGCACCAGCGGTACTGCTGGTTGTAGTAGGCGCCGATGGTGTCCGGGCAGATGCCGGTGGACAGCGCGAGCGGCACGTAGCGCAGGTCCCAGCCGCGGGCGCGCAGGTCGAAGCCCGTGTGCATGTCCTCGGAGTGCTCGATCAGGCTGGTGCCGCCGATCTCGTCCAGCGCGGCGCGGCGGTAGACGGCGCAGGACCCCACGCAGATCGAGCCGTCGCTGCGCTGCCGGGAGACCTGGACCGAGCGGTAGAACAGCTCCTGCACCGCGCCGCCGCCGCGCTCGACCCAGTTCTGCTGGTCCAGTACGCGGAAGTACTGCGGCGACTGGACGATCGCGGTGCGCGGGTCGGCGTCCAGGTAGGGCAGCAGCTCGTGCAGCAGGTCGGCGCGCGGGGCGAAGTCGGCGTCGAGGATGAGGATCGCGTCGCCGCCGGAGTTCTCGAAGCCGTAGCGCAGGTTGCCGGCCTTCTTGAACCAGCCCCGGTTGGGGCGGACCAGGTGGCGGAACCCGAAGTCCGCGGCCATGGCCCGGGCTTCGGCGCTGTCGCCGTCGTCCAGCACCAGCACCTGCACCTCGCCCGGGTAGGTCTCGGTCAGCTGCCGCACGTACATCCAGGTGTTGTGCAGCACCTCGATCGGTTCACCGCAGATGGGCAGGAAGACGTCGACGCTGGGATACCGCGCCGGCTGCCACTCGCGCACCAGCCGCCGGTGGGCCTTGATGTCGAAGCTGGGTGCGAAGAGCTCCAGGCGCATCGATATCCCGAACCCCACCACGGACAGCAGCAGGATGGGCGCGAAGACCCAGATCCAGGCGCTGTGGCGGGCGGTGTCGAGCTGGCTGATCAGGACGCAGACGAACCCGATGAACGAACTGGTCGTCAGGACCCAGCTGTAGCGCTTGACGTAACTCTGCTTCTCCCGGTCGTCGGGAGGAGACGGCAGCAGGCCTGCCGGGGCAGCCGGATACCCGTTCCTGGGGGCACGTCGCTGCCCACCACTTCGGACAGCGGCCGGGTATGTGTTCACTGGCGCCGGTACCCCCTGACCGGAGAACCCAACGGTTCTTCACGGAACCTGCGTGAGCTTGGAGAAGGGCATACTAAGGCGCAAATCTTCGAATGCCGAACTCGGGGACGACTGCCGTCGCCCCCGGCCGGATCCCGGGTACGCTGTCCCGCCTTCTCAGCCGATCCCGGGGCCGATCCCCAGGTCAAGGCCGGGGTCAAGGCCGGGGTCGAGGTCGAGGTCGAGGTCGCGGACGGTGAGGGGCAGCGGGGCGGGGGCGTCGGTGCGCAGCGCGATCGCGGCGTCGTAGGCGTCGGGGACCGGGACGGACTGGATGGCCCAGCCGGGCGGCGGGGTCGCGGGGTGGGCGGGGTAGCCGGGGCCGAGGCCCACGTAGTCGGCGGCGGCGCCGGCCCCCAGGCCCATGCCGGTGCCCTTGAGGTAGGCCTCCTTGCGGACCCAGCAGCGCAGGGTGGCGGCCGGTCGCAGGTCGGCGGCGACGGCGGCGAGTTCGGCCTGCTCGGCGGGGTGCAGCTGGCCGGCGATGTCGGTGGCGGTGGCGGCGCCGAAGGCCGCGAGCCGCTCGACGTCCAGACCCACGGTGTCGGGGGCCAGCGCGATCAGGGCGAGACCGGTGGTGTGCGAGAGGGAGAACTCCAACGGCTCGTCCGAGATCACCTCGGGACGGCCGTGCGGCTTGCCGCAGCCGGGGCAGGCGGCCTGGCGGAAGCGCAGTTCGGCGGCGGGGCGGTGGAGGCGGTCGGCGAGCAGGGTGCGCAGCGCGACGTGGGCGATCCGGTAGAGGTCCTGGTCCGCCGGGCGGCGGAAGGCGGCGGCCTTGCGCTGCTCGGCGGCGTCGAGCACTCGCGGCGCGAGCGATGCGGCCGCCGCGCTGTTGGCCGGCGTCACCGCGATGCGCCAGACCTCGATCTCCCCCATGCCCACCATCCGTCGTCCGTTTCCGACCGGTTCTGATCTCCTGTCATCCCACCGTATGTGCGGTGATGTTGTAAACGGGCAACGGCGATCTCGGCCCACGGCCTTGCGGCGGGGCACCGAGGCCGCCCCCTCCACGGTCCCGATGCCCCGTCGTAAGGCCGTCGACCTGCGTTGTTGGCACTGCGCAGTTCTTTCGTCATCCGGAGCGATGACTATTCACCCGGCTCCGTCAGATCCTGTCAAGAGTGTGATGGGCATGCGAAGGAACTGAAGATTTGTCACACTCACTCACCGTGAATGTTGTCCGGTTTGCTCGCAGTTGCTCCTCACCCTCCGCATGCCATCGGCTCTCCGGCCGGTAGCGGCTCAGATCCCGGACACCGTGCCCGCGATCACCCGGACCACACCGTCCTCCCGTGCGCCCAGTGCGGCACGCAGCCGGGACTCGCGGGCCGGGCCGAGCAGCTCGTACGCCTCCGCCACCGGGGCCCAGCGGTACTCCTCCAGCTCGGCGGCCTGCAGTGCGATCTCGGTGCCGACCGGCACCGAGCCGGCGTCGAAGACGAAGTGCACCGAGGGGTGCGGGAGCTGCTCGGACGGGTGGGTCCAGGCCACCACCAGCAGGGGACCGACCTCCCGGTCCAGGCCGGTCTCCTCCAGGAGTTCACGCCGGGCGCACTGGGCCGCGTCCTCGCCGAGGTCGATGACACCGCCCGCGAACTGCCAGCCGGGGCGGTAGTTGGGCTTGACCACCAGCACCCGGCCGGCCTCGTCGGTCAGCAGGGCGGCGGCAGCGGTGTAGGAGCGGGGCAGCGAGGCGAGCCAGGCGTCGCGGGGCAGCAGTCGGTCCTGATCCATGGGGCGTCTCCGATGGGCTGGAATGCGGACGGGCCGACGCTACCGCTGCCGGGGGCACCCGTGCCCGCCGCCGGTGCCGTGCCCGCGACCTGGGAGAGTGGGCCCATGACCGACCAGACGACCCTGATCGCCGATCGTGCCGAACTCCCCGGCCCGGTCGCGGGCCTGCGGGTGTTCCACGGCGAGGACGGCGTCGCCGTGCTGCTGCTCGACCGTCCGAAGCGCCGCAACGCCGTGACCCTGCGGATGTGGCAGGCGCTGCCCGAGGTGCTGGCGGGGCTCGCCGAACGTCCGGGCCTGCGGGCCCTGTTGGTGACCGGCGCCGAGCGGACCTTCAGCGCCGGCGCGGACATCGCCGAACTCGCCGACGTGTACGGGGATCCGGCCGCCGCCGACGCCTACCACGCGCGCAACGTCGAGGCGGAGCAGGCGCTGGCCCGCTTCCCGCACCCGACGCTGGCCGTGGTGCACGG
Source organism: Kitasatospora sp. GP30 (assembly GCF_029892145.1). Classification (NCBI taxonomy): domain Bacteria; kingdom Bacillati; phylum Actinomycetota; class Actinomycetes; order Kitasatosporales; family Streptomycetaceae; genus Kitasatospora; species Kitasatospora sp. GP30. Next base: position 20,462 of record NZ_JARZAH010000008.1, on the reverse strand, counting down.
CTCCTGCGTGGGCGGTGGCTGCCAGTTGGCGCTCGCCTGCGACCTGCGGTTCGGTGCCGAGGACGCCCGACTCGGGATCACCCCGGCCAAGTTGGGTGTCGTCTACCCGGCGGTGCCGACCGTCCGGCTGGCCGGCTTGGTCGGTCCGGCCCGGGCCAAGTACCTGCTGTTCTCGGGCGAGTTGGTGGACGCGGCGCGGGCCGAGCGGTTCGGGCTGCTTGACGAGGTGCATCCGGCAGCTGAGTTGGACGGGCGGGCGCTGGAGTTCGCCCGGCTGCTGGCCCGCCGCTCGCCGCAGACCATCGGTGCGGCGAAGGCGGCGCTGGGGGCCGGCGACCTGGCCGGGGCCCGGGCCGCGCTGGCGCCCTGGGAGCGCCGCTCGCGCGAGGCGCCGGACGTCCGCGAGGGGCTCGCCGCGTTCCTGGAGCGGCGCGAGCCCGCGTTCTGACGCCGGTCGTGCCGCCCCTGCTCGCCGGTCGTACCGCTCCCGCTCACCGGTCGTGCCGTCCCCGCTCACCGGGCCCGGACTGGGCCGGGCGGAGTAACGTGAGACGTGAGTCCAGTGACTCTCTGGTGGGATGCCCGAAGAGGGATTCCGACCCCGAGACAAGGAGTTTCCGGACATGCGCGCAGACGTTGGCGACCGCGTCCATATCCACAGCAGAGCCGTTGGCATCGAGGAGCGGCAGGGAGAGATCACCGAGGTGCACGGGCAGAACGGCGAGCCCCCGTACCTGGTCAAGTTCTCCGATGGCCACGAGGGCCTGCTCTACCCGGGCCCCGACTGCACCATCGAGCGCCGCGCCGCCGAGGGGCGCTAGCAGCAGCACCCGGTCCCGACCCGCCCTGGCGGCGCAACTGCCCACCAGGGCGAGTCCGCGTGCCGGCACACGGACTCAGCGGATCGGCATCCCCGAGATGCTGCGCGCTATCACCAGCCGCTGGATCTCGCTGGTCCCCTCGAAGATCGTGTAGATCGCGCTGTCCCGGTGCATCCGCTCCACCGGGTACTCGCGGGTGAAGCCGTTGCCGCCGAGCAGCTGCATCGCCTGCGCGGTCACCCACTTCGCGGTCTCGCCGGCGTAGAGCTTGGACATCGAGCCCTCGGCGGCGGTGAACGGCTGCTGGTTGGCAGCCATCCAGGAGGCCCGCCAGACCAGCAGCCGGGCCGCGTCGATGCGGGTGCGCATGTCGGCCAGGGTGAAGGCGACGCCCTGGTTGTCGATGATCGGGCGGCCGAACTGCACCCGGGTCTTGGCGTAGTCGAGCGCGACCTCGTAGGCGGCCCGGGCGATCCCGATGGCCTGGGCGCCGACGGCGGGCCGGGAGGCCTCGAAGGTGGCCATGGCGGCGTTCTTGCCGCGCGACGACGAGCCGCCGGCCGCGCGCTCCCGGGCCCGGGCCAGCCGCTCGTCGAGCTTCTCCTTGCCGCCGAGCAGGCAGTGGCCGGGGAGGCGGACGCCGTCGAGGACGACCTCGGCGGTGTGCGACGCACGGATGCCGTGCTTCTTGAACTTCTGGCCCTGGGCGAGCCCCTTGGTGCCCGGCGGCACCACGAAGGAGGCCTGGCCGCGGGCGCCGAGCGCCGGGTCCACGGTGGCGACGACCACGTGCACGTTGGCGATGCCGCCGTTGGTGGCCCAGGTCTTGGTCCCGTTGATGACCCACTCGTCGGTGGCCTCGTCGTAGACCGCGCGGGTGCGCAGCGCGGAGACGTCGGAGCCGGCGTCCGGCTCGGAGGAGCAGAAGGCGGCGACCTTGACGTCGTCGGGGGTGCCGAACATCTGCGGGACCCAGGTGCCGACCTGCTCCTCGGTGCCGTTGGCGAGCACGGCGACGGCGGCCAGGGTGGTGCCGACGATGGACAGGCCGATGCCGGCGTCGCCCCAGAACAGCTCCTCCATGGCGATCGGGATGCCGAGGCCGGACGGGTCGAAGTACTGCTGGGCGTAGAAGTCCAGCGAGTAGATGCCGACCTTGGCGGCCTCCTGGATGATCGGCCAGGGGGTCTCCTCGCGCTCGTCCCATTCGGCGGCGGCCGGACGGATCACGTCGCGTGCGAAGCCGTGCAGCCAGTCGCGAACGGCCTGCTGGTCCTCGCTCAGCGCCATCGAGAAGGCGTTCATCGCCAGTCACTCCTCGTCACTACTCACGTTGGATCGTCCGAGCCCGAGATCAGGGCCCAAGATCGCGCCGCCCGGGTGTTACCACGGGTAACATCGAGGGAGTCTGCTACTGATAGGTAATGGCTGTCAACGAGTCCGGACGCGGCAGTGCGGGACACGAGAACGAGGGAGGGGCCGGGGTGACCGCGCTGGGGGAACCGCGCAGGGAGCAGCTGCTCAACGCCGCCGACCGGGTGGTCCGCCGGGACGGACCGGGCGCCAGCATGAACGCGATCGCCGCCGAGGCCGGGATCACCAAGCCGATCCTCTACCGCCACTTCGGCGACCGCAGCGGCCTCTTCCAGGCCCTCACCGAGCGGCACACCGTCGGCCTGCTGACCGCGATCCGGGCTGCCCTGGCCGAACCGCTGGAGCGGCGCGAGCAGGTGGAGCACGTGCTGGACACCTACCTGGCCGGGATCGAGGCCCGGCCGCAGGTCTACCAGCTGCTCACCCATCCGGAGGCCGGCGACCCCGACGGCGTGGGCGGGGCGCTCGCCCCGGCGCTGCGGCAGATCGCCGAGGAGATCACCCGGGCGGTGACCGCGCAGGTGGACCTCGGCCCGGACGGCCCGCTGCTCTCCGAGGCCTGGGGCCGGGCGATCACCGGCATGGTGCTGGCCGCCGGCGACTGGTGGCTGGAGAACAAGCCCTGCCCGCGCGCCCGGATGGTGCAGGCGCTGGCCGACCTGCTCTGGGGCCGGCTGGCGGCCGCGGCCCCGCTGCCCACTCCCCCGGCCCCTGCACCGGAAGCCGCCGAGGCCGCCACCGATGCGTCCGACAGGGCGGAGTGACGGTCAGCCAAATCGATCGACGTCCCAACTCTTGCGCCCGGCCGGGCAGTTCCGGAAGCATCGACGGCCACCACCGCCTGCCTCTGCGAGGTGCCCGTGCGCGTCCGCCGTACCGCCACCGCTCTGCTGCTGACCGCCGCCGCGCTGCTCGGCTGCGCACCGCTGGCCCAGGCACAAACCCCAAGGGCCACAGCCGACTTCCCGACCGGAACCGCCACCGCACCGGACGGCCGGGTGCTCTTCACCGACGCGCACGGCCAGGTGGTCGAGCCGCGCGGCTTCAACGTCGACAAGTACGACGAGACCACCGAGGCCGATCTGCGCTCGATCGCCGCGCACGGCTTCACCCTGATCCGGGTGGCGGTCTCCTGGAACCGGCTGGAGCCCGCCCAGGGCCACTACGACGACGCCGAACTCGCCAAGCTGCGGCGGCTGCTGGACTGGGCGGACCAGGACGGCCTGCTGGCCGTGGTCGACTTCCACCAGGACGTCTACGGCCCCGCGTTCGTCGGCGGCGACGGCGGCATTCCGCGCTGGGCGACCAGGGACGACGGGCTGCCGTTCGTCCCCGATCCGAACGACTGGTTCGCCGGCTACTTCCAGCCCGCCGTGCAGGCCGCCTTCCGCCACCTCTACGACGACCCCGACCTGCGCCGCCGGCAGACCGACTTCTACACCCGCCTGGCCCGTGAACTACGCGGCCACCGCTCGCTGCTGGGCTACGACCTGTTCAACGAACCGTTCGGCCCGGTGTCCGGCGACCCGAGCGACCCGGCGGTGCTGGCGGCGTCGGCGGCCCAACTGGAGCAGGGCCGACTGGCGTTGATGTACCAGCGGCTGATCGGCGCCATCCGCACCGTGGACCAGCGCAGTTGGCTCTTCGTCGAGCCGACCGTGCTGGTCGGCGAGGGCGTGCCCACGCAACTGCCCGGCTTCACCGACCCGCGGCCCGGCCAGCCCCGGCTCGGCTACGCACCGCACTTCTACGACACCGCCGTGGAGAACGGCGCCGACTGGAACCCGGGCGACGGCTTCATCGAGGCCTACACCGCGGCGATCACCGACTATCCGCGCCGCAACCGGATGCCGCTGCTGGTCGGCGAGTGGGGGCCGCCGAGCGCGGCCACTCCGGGCAACGCCGAGCTGGTGCGCCGTCAGATCGCCGCCATGGCGGGCTTCGCGAGCGGCTGGACCATGTGGTACTGGTGCCGGGGCAGCGGCGGCTACTGCGCGATCGGCCCCGACGGGCAGCCGGCCACCGGCGACGGCCCGGCCTTCGGTCCGTACGCGGCGGTGCTGGCCGGGCTGCCGGGCACGGAGAGTTGGGCGGCCGACCGGTACACGGTCGCGTTCACCGCCACCGGCGGCTGGACCGAGCTGGCCGCACCGCCGACCGCCCGGCTCACCGTCACCGGCAGCGACCGGGTTCAGGTGGACCGGCACACCCCGGGCCGGCTGCGGGTACGGGTGCCGCACGGCGCCCGCGTGGTCATCGAGTCGGACGACTAGAGCAGGTCGGCCCGGGCCGCCTGGATGCCGGCCTGGAACCGGGTGCGGGCGCCGAACCGGTCCATCAACTCCCGCACCCAGCGCTGCACCGTGCGGGTGGAGACGCCCATCTGCCGGGCGATGCTCTCGTCCGTCAACCCGGCCGCCAGCAGGGCGAGCAGCTGGCGGTGGCGGTCCTGCGGCAGGTCCGGCGAGTCGGCGGCGGGCAGGCGCATCGCCCTGGTCCAGTAGAGCTCGAACAGCCCGGCCAGGGCGTCCAGCAGGGAGGACGGCCGCACCAGTAAAACGTTCTGCAGCTCGGTGCCGGTGCCGACCGGCAGCAGCGCCCACTTGTCGTCCACCAGAGCCAGCTTGAGCGGGAGTTCGGGCAGCACCCGGGCCTGCTCGCCGGCGCCGGTGAAGAGCCGGATCTCGGCCAGCCGGTCCGGCTCCCGCAGCACCCGGCTCTCGTAGACCACCCGCATCCGCACGCCCCGGGCCAGCGCGGCGAGTTCGAGCTCCGGATCGGCCCGGCGGATGTAGGGCGGCTTGTCCAGCACCCGCAACTCGCCGCGCACGCTCAGCTGGAGGCTGCGCCACAGCTCGGCTATCGAGTCCCGGCCGGTGATGACCTCGACCAGTTCACCGGCCTCGGTGCCGCTGCGGGACTTGCGGTAGGTGCGCAGCAGCTCGGTGATCCGGCCCCGGGTGCGGCGCAGTTCCAGCTCGCGGCGGAGCAGCAGCTCCTCCAGCGCCACGTCGGGGGCGGCCGCGCTCCACAGCGTGCCGTTCGGCATCGGGCGTTCCACCAGCCCGAGTTCGGCAAGCGAGCCGAGCGCGGCCAGCGACCGCTCGGCACCGATGCCGAGCACCTGGCCGAGCTGAGCGGCGCTCAGCCCGGCCACGGTCAGCAGCTGGAGGTAGAGCCGCTCCTGGTCGGAGGTCAGCCCGAGGGCGCCGAGCCGTGCGGTCCACTGCTCCGCCATCCGACCTACCGTCCCCGAGAGTTGGCCATACCTGTCATGCTAGCGCCAGGGCGGCCGAAGGGGATCAGTCCTGCGCCAGCCCCCGGCGCGCCAGCAGCGGTCCGACCTGCGGGTCGCGCCCGAGCACTGCCCGGAAGGCGTCCATCGCGGACACGCTGTCACCCCGGCTCAGCAGGTCGCGGCGGAACGACTCACCGCTCTCCCGCACCGGCCGGCCGTTCCCCTGGAACCACTCCACGGTGTCCGCGTCCAGCACCTCCGACCAGAGGTAGGAGTAGTAACCGGCGCCGTAGCCGCCGACGAAGAGGTGGGCGAAGTAGCCGGTGCGGTAGCGCGGCGGCATCGCGGGCAGCGCGAGGCCGGCCTCCTTGAGCACCCGGGCCTCGAACTCCTCGACGTCCTGGACGGTCTCCTGGTCGGCCGAGCGGGTGTGCCAGGCCCAGTCGAGCAGCGTCGCGGCCAGCACCTCCACCATCCGCAGGCCCTGGCCGAAGTTCTCGGCCTCCTCCAGCCGGTCCAGCAGCTCGGTCGGCAGCGGCTCGCCGGTCTGGTAGTGCCGGGCGTACCGCGCCTGCACCTCGGGCCAGGTCGACCACATCTCGTTGACCTGCGAGGGGAATTCGACGAAGTCACGCGGCACCCGGGTGCCGGCCAGCGACGGGTAGCGCACGTCCGAGAGCAGGCCGTGCAGGGCGTGGCCGAACTCGTGGAACAGGGTGCGCACCTCGTCCAGGCTGAGCAGGGCCGGGCGGCCGGGTGCGGGCTTGGTGATGTTCAGGTTGTTGAAGACCACCGCGCGACGGTCCAACAGGCCGGACTGCGAGACCAGTTCATCCATCCAGGCGCCGCCGCGCTTGGACGGGCGGGCGAAGAAGTCGGCCAGGAACAGGCCCAGCGGCGTGCCGTCCTCCTCGAACACCTCGAAGACCCGGGTGTCGGGGTGGTAGCCGGCCAGGTCGAGCCGCTCGGTGAAGGCCAGCCCATAGGCCAGCTGGGCGGCATGGAAGACGCCGTCGCGCAGCACCCGCTCCAACTCGTAGTAGGGGCGCAGCTCGGCGGTGTCGACCTCGTACTCGGTCCGGCGCACCCGCTCGGCGTAGTAGGCCACGTCGTGGGCGCCGAAGTCGGTCACCCCGTCCGCCTCGGCGGCCTGGGCCAGCCGGGCCAGCTCGCGTTCGGCGTTGGCCACCGAGGGCGCCACCAGCTTGGCCAGCAGCTCGCTGACGGCCTCCACCGTGCCGGCCGTCTGGTCGGCCACCGTGTAGGCGGCGTGGCTGGGGTAGCCGAGCAGGGCGGCCCGCTCGGCGCGCAGCGCGGCCATCCGGGCGGCCAGCGGGCCGTTGGTGCTCAACCCGCGGGCGAGCGCGCTGTCCAGCAGCCGGCGGCGCAGCCCGCGGTCGGCGAGCTTGGCCAGCAGCGGCTGGTTGGTGAAGTTCATCAGGGTGAGCGCGTAGCCCTCCTCGCCGCGCTCGCGGGCGCCGGCGGCGGCGGCCTCGATCTCGCCCTCGGAGAGCCCGGCGAGCTGCTCGGCGTCCGTCACCAGCAGCGCGCCGGCCGCGTTGGCGGCGTGCAGCTGCTGCTGGAAGGTGGCGGAGGCGGAGGCCAGTTCGGCGTTCAGTTCGCGCAGCCGCCGCTGCTCGGCACCCGACAGCCGGGCACCGGCCCGGACGAACCGCTGGTGCAGGCGCTCCAGCAGCCGCAGCGACTCGGCGTCCAGCCCCAGCTCGGCCCGGTTGCGGTGCACCTCGTCGATCCGGGCGAAGAGCGCCTGGTCGAGGTGGATCGCGTCGTCGTGGGCGGCCAGCTTCGGCCGGTACTCGGCGTCGAGTTCCTGCACGGCGTCATTGGTGTGGGCGGAGGACTGGTTGTCGAAGACCACCAGCACCCGGGTCAGCAGGGCGCCGCTGCGCTCCAGCGCGACCACGGTGTTCTCGAAGCCCGCCGGCTCGGGGTTGCCGGTGATCCGGCCGATCTCGGCGAGCTGCGCGGCCATGCCCTGGTCGAGCGCGGGCCGGTAGTGCTCGTCCCGGATCTCGGCGAAGGGCGGCAGCTGGTACGGCAGCGCGCTCGGAGCGAGGAAGGGGTTGTCCGTCATTCCGCCGACCATACGCGCCGCGCTCGGCTCCGCGCTGGCCATTGCACCTGACGTTGTCAGTCCCGCGCGCTACGGTCGGGAATGCCTGATCCATTGCCCGGAACCGACCCGAACAGGAGGCCGCCGATGACGCCCAGGATCGCCCTGGTGCCCGATCAGCAGGGGCGCGGCGGCCGGCTGCAGCGCCTCACCGAGCAGGGCGAGCCGGTCGGCGGGGTGCTGACCGCGCGCGATCTGGCCGCCGCGGTGGCCGAGCTGGAGGCGGCCGAGCGGCCGCGCTGGGTCTGGGCAGCCGCCGAGTCGGCCTACGTCCCGCTGCTGGCCGAGCTGCCCAACCGGCTGGGTCGGTGCCACGATCTGCGGCTGGTCGAGCCCCTGCTGCTGGGGCACGAGGGCCGCTGGGGCGCGCCGCGCTCGCTGGGCGCCGCCTGGGCGCGGCTGCGCGGCTTGCCGGTGCCCGACGATCTGCCGGAGGCCGGCGCCGCCGAGGCGCAGGATTCGCTGTTCGCCCCCGACCGGTTGCAGCTGCCGCCGGGCACCGACGCGCTCACCGCCGTGCTCGCCGTCCATGCCGAACAGCAGCGCCGCCTCGGTGCGTTCGAGGACGCGGCGGAGCGCTCCCGGTTCCGGCTGCTGGTGGCCGCCGAGTCGGCCGGTGCGCTGGCCGCCGCCGAGATGGCCGCCGCCGGGCTGCCGTGGCGCGCCGAGGTGCACGATGCGATGCTCACCGAGCTGCTGGGCCCGCGCCCCACGGTTCCCGGCACCCAGCCGGCCCGGCTGGCCGAGCTCTCGGTGCGGCTGCAACAGGCGCTGGGCAGCAAGCCGTTCAACCCCGACTCGCACACCCAGGTGCTGAAGGCCTTCGCCGACCAGGGCATCCGGCTCTCCTCCACCCGGGTCTGGGAGCTGCGCGGGATCGACCATCCGGCCGCCGAGTTGATGATCCGCTACAAGGAGCTGTCCCGGATCCACTCGGCGCACGGCTGGGCCTGGCAGGACGCCTGGGCGCGCGGCGGCCGGTTCCGCCCGGAGTACGTGGTGGGTGGCGTGGTCTCCGGCCGCTGGGCCAGCCGGGGCGGCGGCGCGCTGCAGATCCCGCGGCTGCTGCGCCGTGCGGTGGTGGCCGATCCGGGCTGGCGGCTGGTGGTGGCCGATGCCGCACAGTTGGAGCCCCGGGTGCTGGCCGCGCTCTCCGAGGACGCCGCGCTGGCCCGCAGCGCCGCCGGCGGCGATCTCTACCAGGCGCTGGCCGCCACCGCGTTCCACGGCGAGCGGGACAAGGCCAAGCTCGGCCTGCTCGGCGCGATGTACGGGCAGACCAGCGGGGACATCGGCCCGCTGCTGGCGATCCTGCGGCAGCGCTATCCCGCCGCGATGGGCTATGTGGAGGCGGCGGCCCGCCTCGGCGAGGAGGGCGGCATCGTCCGGTCCCGGCTGGGGCGCAGCTGCCCGCCGCCCTCGGACGCCTGGCTGGACCTCACCGAGGCGGCGGCCGGCGAGGGCGAGCAGGGGCCGCGGTCGGCCCGGGCCCGCGGCCGGTTCACCCGCAACTTCGTCATCCAGGCCTCGGCGGCGGACTGGGCGCTGGCGCTGATCGCCGCGCTGCGCCGAAGACTTGCCGAGCTGCCCGACCATCCGCATCTGGTCTTCTTCCAGCATGACGAGGTGATCGTGCACACCCCCGCCGAGCTGGCCGAGCAGGTGGTGTCGGCGGTCAACGAGTCGGCTGCCGAGGCCAGCCGGCTGGTCTTCGGGCCGACCCCGGTGCAGTTCCCGATGAGCACCGCCGTGGTGGAGTGCTATGCGGACGCCAAGTGAGCCGCACCCACTGATGAGCCGTCAGAACTTGTGCGACTGCCAGGCCTCCCGGGCGGCCTGGGCCACCTCCGCCAGCGCGGCCCCGGTGGAGGCGGTCACCACGGCCGCCACCGCGCCCTCCACGAACGGGGCGTCCACCAGCACCACTTGGTCGGGCCGGTCAAGGTCGGCGAGCACGGTGCGGGCGGTCAGCACGGCGCTGCCCAGATCCGGCAGCACCACCACGCCGGCGCCGCCGTCGGCCTCGCGCACGGCGGCCTCGATCAGCTCGTAGCTGGTGCCCGTGGAGCCGTCCTCGGTGCCCGCCGCGACCGCCACCGCCACGGCGCCGCCGCCCAGTTGCTCGGCCAGTTCGCGCACCCCCGCGCCGAGCTGCGGGCTGTGCGACACCAGGACGATTCCCACCGAGGTCCTCATGGCCCGAGCCTAGCCGGATCGCCACGCCAGGGCTGGACGAACGGCTGAGGAATCCCATCGGGGTGGCGTAGGTTCGAGGCAGCCGGTCCGACCGCCACCCCGGGAGTCCCGCATGAAGAAGCTGATCAACACGCCCGAGTCCGTGCTCGACGACACCCTCGCCGGAGTCGCCGCCGCACACCCCGAGTTGGCGGTGGACCGGGCGGCCCGGGTGGTGCACCGGGCGGACGCACCGCGTCCGGGCAAGGTGGCGTTGATCTCCGGCGGCGGTTCCGGCCACGAGCCGCTGCACACCGGCTTCGTCGGCCCCGGCATGCTGGACGCGGCCTGCCCCGGCGAGGTGTTCACCTCCCCCGTGCCGGACCAGATGCTGGCCGCGATCTCGGCCGTCGACGGCGGGGCCGGCGTGGTCTTCGTGGTGAAGAACTACACCGGTGACGTGCTCAACTTCGCGCTGGCCGCCGATCTCGCCGCCGAACAGGGCATCGAGGTCCGCACCGTGCTGGTGGACGACGACGTCGCCGTGCAGGACTCCACCTTCACCGCCGGGCGGCGCGGCACCGGCGCCACCGTGGTGGTGGAGAAGGTCTGCGGCGCGCTGGCCGAGCGCGGTGCCGGCGCCGCGGAGGTGGCCTCGATCGGCGAGCTGGCCAATGCCGCGTCCCGCTCCTTCGCGGTGGCGCTGACCGCCGCGACCGTGCCGGCCGCCGGCAAGCCCGGCTTCGACCTGCCGGGCGACGAGATCGAGGTCGGGGTCGGCATCCACGGCGAACCGGGCCGCCGCCGGGAGCCGCTGCGCCCGGCCCGTGAGCTGGCGGCCGAGGTGGTGGAGACCGTCCTGGCCGACCACACCCTGGCCTCGGGCGACCAGGTGATCGCCCTGGTCAACGGCCTGGGCGGCACCCCGCTGCACGAGCTCTACCTGGTTTACGGCGAGGTGGCCGCCCGCCTCGCCGAGCGCGGCATCACCATCGCCCGCCGGCTGGTCGGCAACTATGTGACCAGCCTCGACATGGCCGGTTTCTCGCTCACCCTGACCAAGGCCGACCCGCAGCTCCTGGAGCTCTGGGACGCGCCCGTCGCCACCCCCGCCCTGCACTGGTCCTGACACCCCCTTGTGAGACCGACGGAGCATCAGCATGTCCTACGCCATCGACCACGATCTCGCCGTCGCCTGGCTGCGCGCCGCGGCCGCGGCCGTCGAGCAACGGCACCAGGAACTCACCGAGTTGGACGCCGCGATCGGTGACGGCGACCACGGCACCAATCTGCGGCGCGGCTTCGCGGCCGTCACCGGGCTGCTGGACGAGTTGGACCCGGCCGCCCCGCCGGGCAGCGTGCTGACGCGGGCGGGCACCACCCTGATCTCCAAGGTCGGCGGCGCCTCCGGACCGCTCTACGGCAGCGCGCTGCGGGCGGCCGGCACCGCGCTGCCCGCGCCCACCGCCGACCTGACGGACCTGGCCCAGGCGCTGCGGACCGGCCTGACCGCGCTGCAGAAGCTGGGCGGCGCGGCGGTCGGCGACAAGACCATGGTGGACGCCTTCGAGCCGGCCGTCGCCGCCCTGGAGCGCGCCGCCTTCGACGGCTTCACGCTGCGCGAGGCGAGTGCGCTGGCCGCCGAGGCCGCCGAGGCGGGGGCCAGGGCCACCATCCCACTGGAGGCCCGCAAGGGCCGCGCCTCCTACCTGGGGCCGCGCAGCATCGACCACCAGGACCCGGGCGCCACCTCCACCGCGCTGCTGTTCGCCGCCCTCGCCGAGGTGTCGTCACCGCACTGACCTCACTCGCTCCCCACAGGCCACCTGGACACGCGTTGTGACCAGGTGGCCTTTTCACGCGCCCGGGAGCGGCGCAATACCACCCCGTGTCCACATGCGACTACTCTCAGTGCCCTGCTGTGGCGATCATCTCACGCCGACCGCAGTCCATCCCGCCCCATGGAATACCCAGGGGGGGTATGGTGTTCTCACGGTACGGCGCCACCCGGCGCCCCTGACCCTCGGAGGCTCTCAATGGCCAGCACCACCACCTACACCGTCACCGGCATGAGCTGCGGCCACTGCGAGAAGTCGGTGTCCGAGGAGCTCTCCGCACTGGCCGGCGTGCTCACCGTCGCCGCCGACGCCAAGGCCGGCACGGTCACCGTCTCCTCCGAGCAGCCGCTGGACGAGGCCGATGTCCGCGCCGCGATCGACGAGGCGGGCTACGAACTGGTCGGCCCGGCGGCCTGACCGCGGTGACGGGGGGCGCGCCCCCGCCGCCCCCCGCACCCTCTGATCCTCGATGGGAGAGCAGCACGATGAGCACCGCCAGCAGCACCGTCCCGAGCGCGGCCACCGACCGCGTCGAGCTGTCGATCGGCGGGATGACCTGCGCCTCCTGCGCAGCCCGGATCGAGAAGAAGCTCAACCGGCTGGACGGCGTCGAGGCCACCGTCAACTTCGCGACCGAGAAGGCCCGGGTCGACTTCGGCCCCAGCGTCACGGTGGCCGACCTGATCGCCACCGTGGAGCGCACCGGCTACACCGCCGAACTGCCCGCGCCGCCCGCCGCCCAGACGCCTTCGCCGCAGACCCCGGCGCCGACCGAGGCCCCCGATCCCCTGCGCGAGCGGCTGACGATCAGCGCGCTGCTCACCGTCCCGGTCATCCTGCTCTCCATGGTCCCCGCGCTGCAGTTCACCAACTGGCAGTGGCTGGCGTTCGCGCTCACCGGCCCGGTGGTGCTGTACGGCGGCTGGCCCTTCCACCGGGCCGCCGGCACCAACCTGCGGCACGGCGCGGCCACCATGGACACCCTGGTCTCGCTGGGCACCCTGGCGGCGTTCGGCTGGTCGGTCTGGGCGCTGTTCTGGGGCGACGCCGGGCGGCCCGGCATGAAGCACATGTTCTCGCTGGCGGTCAGCCGCGCCGACGCCGGATCGTCGCTCTACCTGGAGACGGCCGCCGCCGTCACCGTGCTGATCCTGCTCGGCCGCTGGCTGGAGGCCCGCTCCAAGCGGCGCGCCGGAGCCGCCCTGCACGCCCTGCTGGACCTCGGGGCCAAGGACGTCGCGGTGCTGCGGGACGGCCGTGAGGTGCGGATCCCGGTCGCCGAACTCACCGTCGGCACCCGGTTCGTGGTCCGCCCGGGCGAGAAGATCGCCACCGACGGCGTGGTGGTCGAGGGCGCGTCCGCAGTGGACGCCTCGATGCTCACCGGCGAGTCCGTCCCCGTCGAGGTCTCGGTCGGTGCGCCGGTCACCGGCGCCACCGTCAACGCGGGCGGCCGCCTGGTGGTCGAGGCCCGCCGGGTCGGCGCCGACACCCAGCTCGCCCGGATGGCCCAGCTGGTCGAGCAGGCCCAGAACGGCAAGGCCGCGGCGCAGCGGCTGGCCGACCGGATCTCCGCGGTCTTCGTGCCGGTGGTGATCCTGATCGCGCTGGCCACCCTGGTCGGCTGGCTGCTGGCCGACGGCAGCCCCACCGAGGCGTTCACCGCCGCGGTCGCCGTGCTGATCATCGCCTGCCCGTGCGCCCTGGGTCTGGCCACCCCGACCGCACTGATGGTCGGCACCGGGCGCGGCGCCCAGCTCGGCATCCTGATCAAGGGCCCCGAGGTGCTGGAGACCACCCGCCGGGTCGACACCATCGTGCTGGACAAGACCGGCACCGTCACCACCGGCAAGATGGCGCTGACCGCCGTGCACACCGCCGACGGTGTCTCCGAGGAGCAGGCGCTGCGGCTGGCCGGCGCGCTGGAGGACGCCTCCGAGCACCCGATCGCCCGGGCCATCGCGGCGGCCGCCACCGACCGGCTGGGCGCCCTGCCCGGTGTCGAGGGCTTCGAGAACATCCCGGGCCTGGGTGTGCAGGGCGTGGTGGACGGCCACGCGGTGCTGGCCGGCCGGGAGCGCCTGCTGGCCGACTGGTCGCAGCCGCTGGGCGCCGAGCTGGCGGCCGCCAAGGCCGAGGCCGAGGCGGCGGGGCGGACCGCCATCGCGGTCGGCTGGGACGGCGCGGCCCGCGCGGTGCTGGTGGTGGCCGACACCGTCAAGCCGACCAGCGCCCAGGCGGTGCGCGAGCTGCGCGAGCTGGGCCTGCGCCCGGTGCTGCTGACCGGCGACCACCGGGCGGCCGCCGAGGCGGTGGCCGCCGAAGTGGGCATCCCGGCCGCGGACGTGATCGCCGAGGTGCTGCCGGAGGACAAGGTGGCCCAGGTCCGGCGGCTGCAGGGCGAGGGCCGCTCGGTGGCGATGGTCGGCGACGGGGTCAATGACGCCGCCGCGCTGGCCCAGGCCGACCTGGGCCTGGCGATGGGCACCGGGACGGACGCGGCGATCGAGGCCGGCGACCTGACGCTGGTCCGCGGCGACCTGCGGGTGGCTGCCGACGCGATCCGGCTGTCCCGGCGGACCCTGGCCACCATCAAGGGCAACCTGTTCTGGGCCTTCGCCTACAACGTGGCGGCGCTGCCGCTGGCCGCCACCGGCCTGCTCAACCCGGTGGTCGCCGGCGCCACGATGGCCTTCTCCTCGGTCTTCGTGGTCAGCAACAGCCTGCGGCTGCGGCGCTTCGGCGGCTGACCAGCCGGCTCGGCGCCCGGCCGGCCTGCTTGGCGCCCGACCAGCCGGCTTGGCCCCTGGCGGTCCGTCAACTTCCGCGAGCTCCTTGGACGTCAGCGTCCGAGGAGCTCGCCGCCGTTGCAGTGCAGGATCTCGCCGGTGATGAAACCGGCCTCCGGGGAGGCCAGGAAGTGCACGGCCGCGGCCACCTCGCCGGTCTCGCCGATCCGGCCCAGCAGGGTGCGGGCGGCCCGGCGGGACACCTCGGCCTCGTCCAGCCGGGGACCGAAGAACTCGGTACCGGCCACCGTGCCGGGGGCGACGATGTTGGCGGTGATCCCCGACGGGCCCAACTGGGCGGCCAGGAAGTGGTTCCAGGCGTGCAGCGAGGCCTTGGCGGCCCCGAACGAGCCGGCCCCGCGCAGCGCGGCGATCGAGCTGATGGTGACCACTCTGCCCTCCCCCGGGGTGAGCCGGTCCCGGACCGACTCGGTGAGCAGCACGGCGGTCAGCACATTGCGCTCGAAGTCCCCGCGCCAGCGGGCCAGCAGCGCGTGCGGGCCGACCCCGAAGCCGGTCTCCCGGCTGCCCGCGTTGTTCACCAGCACATCGATCCGAGTCGGCAGCGCGCGCAGCGCGGCCTCCACCTCGTCCGGGTCGGCCAGGTCGCAGACCAGCGGCGTGACGCCGCCGCCGAGCTCCGCCACGGCCGAATCCAGCACCGCACGGCGGCGGCCCACGATCACCACCTGCTCGCCGGCCTCGACGAAGCGCCGGGCGATCTCCAGGCCGATTCCGGTGCCACCGCCCGTGACGACAACATTCCTGGCCATCTGCAAATCTCCCGCCCTGTCAATACCGGAATGACACGATTCCTATCACGCAGGGTTGCCGTCACTGCGGGGAGGGTGACGCTCGGCGCCGGGGATCGTGTGGTATGAGCGGGTGGCACGCGGGAGCGAGAGGCAACTCACACCGCCCGGACGTAACTTTGCCGGGCCTGATACGTCTTACCTTGGTGAGTGCGACCTTCCACCGCGGAACGGCGTGCGCGTGCCACCCTCCCCCCTGGGCCGGCCCGCGTACCCGCGGCCAGGTCGCCGTCGGGGCTCCGGCGGGCCCCGGGATGGCTGTCGTGGTACGACGGTCCTCGCGCACGGCGCCGGGCAGTGGAGTGGATCTGGAACGCTTTGAGCGGCCGTTCCCGGTCTCGTCTCCGCATCGCCCGGTCGCCGTGCGTCGCACGTACGAAGGGCCCCACTGCTCGGCAGTGGGGCCCTTCGGTTTCAGCGTTCCGGCGCGGGAGCGGACCCCCGGCCGCGGGTCAGCGCTTGTCGAGCGCCACGTAGTCGCGGATCGCGGTGCCGGTGTAGATCTGGCGCGGACGGCCGATCCGGCTGCCCGGCTCCTGGATCATCTCCTGCCAGTGGGCGATCCAGCCGGGGAGCCGGCCGAGCGCGAACAGCACGGTGAACATGCTGGTCGGGAAGCCCATCGCGCGGTAGATCAGGCCGGTGTAGAAGTCGACGTTCGGGTACAGCTTGCGGGAGATGAAGAAGTCGTCGCTGAGCGCGTGCTCCTCCAGCTTGAGCGCGATCTCCAGCAGCTCGTCCGACTTGCCGAGCTGGCCGAGCACCTCGTGCGCCAGACCCTTGACCAGCGCGGCGCGCGGGTCGAAGGCCTTGTACACGCGGTGGCCGAAGCCCATCAGCTTGACGCCGTCCTCGCGGTTCTTCACCTTGCGGATGAAGGCGTCGACGTCGCCGCCGTCCTTCTGGATCTGCTCCAGCATCTCCAGCACGGCCTGGTTGGCGCCGCCGTGCAGCGGGCCCCAGAGCGCCGAGATGCCGGCCGAGACCGAGGCGAACATGTTGGCGTGGCTGGAGCCGACCAGGCGCACCGTGGAGGTGGAGCAGTTCTGCTCGTGGTCGGCGTGCAGGATGAGGAGCTTGTCCAGCGCGTTGACGATCACCGGGTTGAGCTCGTACTCCTCCGCCGGGACGGCGAAGGTCATCCGCAGGAAGTTCTCGACGTAGCCCAGGTCGTTGCGCGGGTAGACGAACGGCTGGCCCATCGCCTTCTTGTAGGCGTAGGCGGCGATGGTCGGCAGCTTCGCCAGCAGGCGGACCGTCGACAGGTTCCGCTGGGCCTCGTCGAACGGGTTGTGGCTCTCCGGGTAGAAGGTGGAGAGCGCGCCGACCACCGAGGAGAGCATCGCCATCGGGTGCGCGTCCCGGGGGAAGCCCTGGAAGAAGCGCTTGACGTCCTCGTGCAGCAGGGTGTGCTGGGTGATGTCGCTGCTGAAGGTCTCCAGCTGGTCGGCGGTCGGGAGCTCGCCGTTGATCAGCAGGTAGGCGGTCTCGATGAAGCTGCCCTGGTCGGCCAGCTGCTCGATCGGGAAACCGCGGTAGCGGAGGATGCCGTTGTCACCGTCGACGAAGGTGATGGCGGACTTGTACGCGGCGGTGTTGCCGAAGCCGTTGTCCAGGGTGACCAGGCCGGTCTGCGGGAGCAGCTTCGAGATGTCGAACCCAGAGTTGCCCGCCGTGCTCTCGACCACGGGGTACTCGTACTCGCCACCCTGGTACTTCAGGACTACGGCGCTTTGACTGTTCTCGCTCACGCTATTCCTCACCGACGATTAGAAATCCGCTTCGCGTGCCCTGCCGTCCACCCTCCCCCATGCGGTGGACGACCGCGCACCCGGGGTGGCCCAAAAGAGCCGGCCCCTACAAATTCGGCAGCTCCAGCCGGTACGAACCGGACAAGATCACTGCACGACTAGGCTGGTCCATCAATTTCTTCACGTCAAGATACCCCCGTCGCGGCCCTGTACCCCATTCGGGTTCGAGCTGTTCACTCGCTTGACAGCCGGTGGTCAAGCGCCGCATGCCTGCGACCGGCGCCCACCGTCCGCACCGCCTGGCCGATCGCCTTGCGCGAGCCGACCAGGACCACCAGCTTCTTGGCCCGCGTCACCGCCGTGTACAGCAGATTTCGCTGCAGCATGGTCCAGGCCGAGGTGGTGACCGGAATCACCACCGCCGGATACTCACTGCCCTGCGAGCGGTGAATGGTCACGGCATAGGCGTGCTGCAGTTCGTCAAGTTCGTCGAAGTCGTACGGCACCTCCTCGTCCTCGTCGGTCAGCACGGTGAGCCGCTGATCCTCCGCACTGAGCGAAGTGACCACGCCTACAGTGCCGTTGAAGACGCCGTTGCGACCCTTCTCGTAGTTGTTTCGGATCTGGGTGACCTTGTCGCCGACCCGGAAGGTGCGGCCGCCGAAGCGCTTCTCCGGCAGGCCCTCGCGGCCCGGGGTGACGGCCGCCTGCAGCAGGGTGTTGAGGTTGCCCGCACCGGCCGGGCCGCGGTGCATCGGCGCCAGCACCTGCACGTCCCGGCGCGCGTCCAGCCGGAAGCGCTGCGGGATCCGGCGGGCCACCACGTCGACCACCAGGCCGGCGGTGCGCTCGGTGTCGTCCTCCACGAACAGGAAGAAGTCGGGCAGGCCGTCGGTGAGCGGCGGCTTGCCCTCGTTGATCCGGTGCGCGTTGACCACCACCCCGGACTGCTGGGCTTGGCGGAAGATCCTGGTCAGCCGCACCGACGGGATCGGGCCGCCGTCGGCCAGCATGTCCCGCAGCACCTCGCCGGCGCCCACCGAGGGCAGCTGGTCCACATCGCCCACGAACAGCAGGTGCGCGCCCGGTGCCACCGCCTTGACCAGCTTGTTCGCCAGGATCAGATCCAGCATCGACGCCTCGTCCACCACCACCAGGTCGGCGTCCAGCGGACGGTCCCGGTCGTAGGCCGCCTCGCCACCCGGCCGCAACTCCAACAGCCGGTGCACGGTCGCGGCTTGATGGCCCGTCAGCTCGGCCAGCCGCTTGGCCGCCCGGCCGGTCGGCGCCGCCAGCAGCACCTTCGCCTTCTTGGCCAGCGCCAGGGTGACGATCGACTTCACGGTGAACGACTTGCCGCAGCCCGGGCCACCCGTCAGCACCGCGACCCTCTCGGTCAGCGCCAGCCGGACCGCCTGCTCCTGCTCGGGCGCCAGCTCGGCTCCGGTCCGCTCGGCCAGCCAGGACAGCGCCTTGCCCCAGTCCACATCCCCGAAGCCGGGCATCCGGTCCCTATCGGCGCGCAGCAGCCGCAGCAGCTGGTTGGAGAGCGACACCTCGGCCCGGTGGAACGGCACCAGGTAGATCGCGCTGACCGACTCCCCGTCATCTCCCGGCAGCAGCTCGCGGACCACACCCTCCTCGGCAACCAGCTCACCCAGGCAGTCGATCACCAGGCCGACATCCACCTGGAGCAGCTTCACCCCGTCGGCGATCAGCCGCTCCTCCGGGAGGTAGCAGTGGCCCTGATCGCTGCTCTGCGACAGCGCGTACTGCAGACCGGCCTTGACCCGCTCCGGGCTGTCGTGCGGGATCCCGACGGCCTGGGCGATCCGGTCGGCGGTGAGGAAACCGATGCCCCAGACATCGGCCGCCAGCCGGTAGGGCTCGTTCTTCACCACGCCGATCGAGGAGTCCCCGTACTTCTTGTAGATCCGCACGGCCAGCGAGGTCGACACCCCCACCCCCTGGAGGAAGACCATCACCTCCTTGATCGCCTTCTGCTCCTCCCAGGCCGCGGCGATCATCTTGGTGCGCTTGGGGCCGAGCCCCGGGACCTCGATCAGGCGGGACGGCTGCTCCTCGATCACCGTGAGGGTGTCGATGCCGAAGTGGCCCACGATCCGCTCGGCGAACTTCGGCCCGATGCCCTTGATCAGGCCCGATCCCAGATAGCGCTGGATCCCCTGGACGGTGGCAGGCAGCACGGTGGTGTAGTTCTCCACGGTGAACTGGCGGCCGTACTGCGGATGCGAGCCCCAGCGGCCGTGCATCCGCAGCGACTCGCCGACCTGGGCGCCGAGCAGGGCACCGACCACGGTCAGCAGCTCGGCGGCACCGCGGCCGGTGTCGACGCGGGCGACCGTGTAGCCGGTCTCCTCGTTGGCGTAGGTGATCCGCTCCAGCACGCCCTCCAGCTGGGCGAGCTGGTGCGGTACCGGGGCCTGCGCCTGCCGGCCCTGCAGCACGCTCATTCGACGCACCCCTCCTGTGCTAGGCGGCCCTTCCGCGGTAGCGCCGTGCGTGATGAACGGTACCGCTCCGTGCCGACACCACCGGCCGCGATTGTGGCCACCGCGCCCAAGGCCGACGATGACAAGTGGAGACCCATTCGACTGAAGCGGATGACACCATGTTGACCACCGATTTCGCGCCCGGCGCTCCCAACTGGATCGACCTCGGCAGCCCCGACACCGACGCGGCCCAGCAGTTCTACAGCCGGTTGTTCGGCTGGACCTTCACCTCGGCCGGGCCGAACTCCGGCGGCTACGGCTTCTTCCGCCTGGGCGGGCAGACCGTGGCCGCCCTCGGACCGCTGACCGAGGAGGGCACCACAGCGGCCTGGACGGTCTACTTCCGGACCGAGGACGCCGACCAGACCGCCAAGCTGGTCTCCCAGGCCGGCGGTGTGGTCCGGTTCGGCCCGTTCGACGTCTTCACCTCCGGGCGGATGGCCGGCTTCACCGATCCGACCGGCGCCGCCTTCGCCGTCTGGCAGCCCGGCACCACCAGGGGCCTGGACGCCGTGACCAGCACCGGCACCCTCTGCTGGACGGAGTTGCACAGCAGCGACCCCGAGCAGGCCAAGGAGTTCTACCGGAAGGTCTTCAACTGGCTTGAGCAGGACGTCCCGTTCGGCGATTTCACCTACACCGTGATCACTCCGACCGGCGGTGGTCTGGATGCCAGCCAGGGCGGTATCGCCACCCTGATCCCCGTGGACAAGGCCGTGCACACCGGGTCCTACTGGCTGCCGTACTTCGAGGTGACCGATGTGGAGGCGACCCGCGCCAAGGCGGTCGAGCTGGGCGGCGGGCAGCGCGGTGAGGTGATCGACGAACCCGGAGTCGGGCGGTTCGTGCAGCTCACCGATCCGCACGGGGCGGTCTTCTCGGTGATCACCAGCACTCCGCCTGACAACTGACCGGAAACGCGAAGAAGCCCCCACCGCTGTGTTTGATTAAACACAGCCCCGGTGGGGGCTTCTTCTGAAGAATTGTTCGGCGGCGTCCTACTCTCCCACAGGGTCC